>CBDUQG010000013.1:0-19423 GCA_965369305.1 uncultured bacterium | reverse complement strand
AATCTGACGTTATCAACGAAAAGACTGATGAGAAGTGTGATGTTTGTGGCGCTGACATGGTCGTGAAGCTGGGAAAGAATGGTAAATTCCTTTCTTGCAGCAAATACCCTGAATGTAAGAATGCTCGCCCTATGAAGGAGGATCTGGAAAAAGAGAAAGCCCTTCAGAAGGAATTCAAGGATGAAAAGTGTGACAAGTGTGGCAGCCAGATGATTGTGAAGAATGGCCGCTTCGGGGAATTCCTGGCTTGTAGCGATTACCCAAAATGTAAAACCACACGCCCACTTTCACATGCACTTAAGGTGAAGTGTCCTGACTGCGGAAGTGACATTGTTGAAAAAAGAACCCGCCGTGGAAAGGTGTTCTATGGTTGTACCGGCTACCCGAAATGTAAGTTTGCTACCTGGAAGAAACCAGTGGATGATAAGTGTAAAGTTTGCGGAGGCCTACAGGTGCAGCAGAAAAAGAATCTCATCAAGTGCGAGAAGTGCGGCAAAGAAACGGAAGTGGATGAGTAGCCTATTTAATGGTAGACTGATTTCGCTCTAAAGCGTGGAAGCTATGAAAAAGCACCTTCTTAAAAAACTTCACCTGAAAAAAGCCAGGAAGATGTCCAAAGTGGACCAACTGATTTTTGGCCTGCTTGGCATCGGCGCACTGGCACTGGTGGTTTTTGCGGGTCATCTGGTTTACTTCAGCTGGCCTCAGCCTTCGGTTGCCACTCTACTACCTGCTGACCACACCATGGCTTACGCAGAACTAAGCAGCTTGAAACTTCCAACAAAGCTGGAAGCCGGTGATGAGCAGCTCAAAATGGCCGAATCACTTGGTCAGCCCTTTGGCGTTGACCTCTTACCTATGTTCGAGAGCTTTGCCAATGACGGCATGGCTTATGCCATGATCAAAACAGTCGGCATGGAAAATCAGCCGCTTCTTTTCATCAAAACCAAAACCAAGCGAGGAGCACTCAAGTACTTTGAAAGCTTACTGCTTCCAAACGAAAAACTAGCGAAGACAGAGGATGAGAATCCTATCTATTCTTATCCACAAGGTCAGCCCTTTGCCTTTAGGTTTATTGGAAAGTATTTGGTGATCGCTAAAAGCCCTGATGCCTTGAGAATTCTAGACCAGGCAAACGGAAAAACACTGGACCAGGATGAAAACTATCTGAAGTCAGTAGGCAACCTACCACGTCGCAACTGGATTCTCGGTTACGTGGATTTCAGAAACCTCAGCTTCTCAGACAACCTGGCGGTCAATAATATTGTTGAGCCGCTCAAGCATGCTATAAGGCACGTCGCCTTTACAGTTCGAAAGGACCAGGCAGGCTTTCACTTCAATACCTTCCTGAACCTGAACAAAGACCTACTCTCACTCGAGCGTGGTGAAAGCACCGGGAAATTTGCTTACGAGCTGACCAACTACATATTGGAAGACAATGTAGCCATGTATATAGGTGGTGCCAATCTTGAAGCTGAATGGCTCAACACACTCGAAACCATTTCCAATTTGAATCCTGCGTACGGCGTGATCCTGGAAGGCATGGTCCGCGCTCAGGCTAACGAAATCTTTGGTTCGCAGGTAGATCTTCGAAATGATATATACCCTCTCTTCCAGGGTGAATATGCTGTCGCCGTCGGCACCAGCGAGCTTGGCAGAACTGTCAGCTTGATCCTTTCGCATGACAACCGCAGCTTTGCCGAAAAGAAACTAGAAAAACTCGCCCAGGGGTTCAAATTCCTGGCTGCCAAATTTGCTCCGAAGGTAGTCGTAGTAGAACTACCGGACGGCACCGAGAGTCGTGAGCTAGTTCCTGATGATGGCAAACTAGAAGCTACGGAAGAAAAAGTAAACGGATACACTGTGAATTGTGTTGAGGTTGCCGGAACCGCTGCCGGCTTCTGCTACAGCGTCACCGATGAAATCATTATGATCACCAGCAGCAAAGAAAGATTACTCGACACACTTGATCTAAGTGGAAGTAATCTGCTTTCCGAAAGCGCTGCCTTCAGAACCACCATCGCCAACCTGAGCAAAGTGAGTGATGAAGTCTCCTACATCAACTTTGACAACGCCTATTCCATTCTTGGAAGCAATCAGTACATTCAAGCGCTTCAGCCACTACTGAGTAAATTGGAAGCCGCTTCCTACGTCAAACACTACTTCACGGATGGCGTGAGTACTGAGGGGTATATATTGGTGAAATAATTGGCTTACGAAATCACCTTAAAATTCACCAGCCTTTTTTCTCCTATCAAATTCCCTAGTAAATGACCTCCAATTATCCCTTCGTATCATCTTAGGACGAAGTTTAAATGGATTATCTGGGACTAGATCATATCGCTCAGGAGTAAAGCACTCAAAATCATTCATAGAACGTGCTCTGTAACACGTTACTGGGACATCACCACATTTGTAGCTGATAGATCCAGAAAAAGGTATCCAATCATATCCAAGTATGGAACCCGGCTCACAAGGCTCTGAGGCCAAAGGTAAATATGGAATAACTGCTATTTTCGCTGTTTGCATAGCTTTTTCCCTGGTCTTGTGAATAATAAGCCTCTGTTGAGCCCACCTAGAAGCTGAATCACAAGCGGGCCCAGCAGTAAGATATGCACAGTAGAGTGCAAGCGGAACTGCAAAGCCAATGGTTCTTTTTTCCCTTGAATTCATCTCTGAAAAAATACATAAATTATTATAAAATAAATTAAAATGAAGTCAAGTTTATCTATCTTGCCCTCGGCCTCCATTTTGATAGAATGATTTAGCACTCTAAACAATAAAGTGCTAATTCTAATCTTAACCTCATATAAAGATGAAGATTAAACCTTTAAACGGATACGTGGTAATTAAGCCGCTCGCCGCTGAAGAAGTTACCAAAAGCGGAATCGTTATTCCTGATACCGCTAACAAAGAGAAGCCCAAAGAGGGTGAAGTGGTTGCCGTTGCTTCCACTAACATTACTGACAAAGGAACTGAGCTTCCCATTGAAATGAAAGTGGGAGACAAGGTCCTTTACGGACAGTACTCCGGTGAGGATGTGAAAGTCGAAGGAGTCGAATACAAGATTGTTGAAATGACTTCTGTTCGTGCAATCGTTCAATAATAATTAGACATTTAACTATTTAGAAAAATGGCAAAGCAATTACAACATGGCGATGAAGCCAGAAAGAAACTACTCGATGGAATTGAAAAGTTAACTATGGCCGTTAAGGTCACCATGGGTCCTAAGGGACGCAACGCGCTTTTGGATAAATCTTACGGAGCACCAACTATTACTAACGATGGTGTTTCCATCGCTCGTGAAATCGAACTGGAAGACAAATTCGAGAACATGGGGGCGCAGCTAGTAAAGGAAGTAGCCAACAAGACTAACGACGTGGCCGGTGACGGTACAACTACTGCAACAGTTCTAGCTCACGCCATCATCAAAGAAGGCATGCACCACATCACCACTAATAAGGTAAACCCAATGCTTCTTAAAAAGGGTATCGAAGAAGCAGTGAAGGTCGTGGTAGATGAACTCGACAAGATGAAGAAAGATATTTCTACTAAGGAAGAGATGGCTCAGGTCGCTACTATTTCTGCTCAGAATGAAGAAGTTGGTGAACTGATTGCTGAAGTTTTTGAAAAAGTTGGAGGTGATGGAGTCGTACAAGTAGAAGAAGGTCAGACCATGGGTCTTTC
The DNA here is from genome assembly GCA_965369305.1 of uncultured bacterium. Lineage (GTDB taxonomy): Bacteria > Patescibacteriota > Gracilibacteria > UM-FILTER-43-11 > UM-FILTER-43-11 > JAFGTE01. The sequence goes on along the minus strand of CBDUQG010000013.1, from coordinate 15,736 downwards.
CATCGACATGGTAGAAGGAATGCAGTTTGATAACGGCTACATCAGCCCATACATGATCACCGACACTGGTCGCATGGAAGCTAGTTACGATGACGCCATGATTCTGATCACTGACGCTAAGATTCAGAGCATTCAGGAAATCCTTCCACTACTTGAGTCTATGGCTCAGGCTGGAAAAAAGAACCTGGTGATCATTGCTGAAGACATTGAAGGCGAAGCACTCGCTACCTTGATTGTTAACAAGCTCAAGGGAACCTTCAACACACTTGCTGTAAAAGCACCTGGTTTCGGTGATCGCCGAAAAGCCATGCTTCAAGACATCGCTACCCTAACTGGGGGTCGCGTGATCAGCTCTGAAGTTGGCCTCAAGCTTGAAACTGCCGCCCTAGAAGACCTCGGTCGTGCCCGAAAGGTAGTTTCTTCTAAAGACAACACCACGATTGTAGAGGGTAAGGGTCATGGTGAAGCTATTCAGAATCGCGTCACTCAGATCAAGACTGAAATCGAGAATTCTTCTTCTGATTTTGATAAGGACAAACTCGCAGAACGCCTGGCCAAGCTTACCGGCGGAGTTGCTGTAATCAAAGTCGGTGCCGCTACTGAAGTTGAGCTGAAAGAAAAGAAGCATCGCATCGAAGATGCTCTTTCTGCCACTCGCGCTGCGATGGAAGAAGGGATTGTCATCGGTGGTGGAGCTGCCCTACTTCAGGCCAGCACACACATTGATCCAAAGAAGCTGAAAACTGATGAGGAACAGCTGGGTGCTGAGATCGTGAAGAACGCCCTCTCCTATCCTCTTAAGCAGATCGCTGAAAATGCCGGTGTGGACGGTGATGTGATCATGGCTGAGCTTCAGAAAGCCTGGAGCAAGCACAAGACCTACGGCTACGATGCCACCAAGGACCTCAAGCTCAAACCGGAAGATCAACTGGTGGACATGTTCAAGGAAGGGATCATTGACCCGAAGAAGGTCACCCGCAACGCCCTGACCAACGCAGCCAGCGTAAGCGCCATGTTCCTAACTACCGAAACCGCCATTACCGATATTCCAAAGGAAGGTGGTGACATGCCGGCCATGCCAGCAGGAATGGGTGGTGGCATGGGAATGCCAGGAATGGGAATGATGTAAATCAAACCAAAAGACCGCCTCGAAATGGGGCGGTTTTTTTGAATGTTACAATATAATCAGTTTTTGATGACTTAGTTATGATATTAGAAACACTGATACAGATAATGCTTGCAGATATTGAGCAAGATGAAAGAGCAAGGGTGAGGAACATGGAAAAAACCGAAAGTGAAGAAAATAAATTGAAAGAGAAAGCGGATTTAATCAAGTCAAAAAAAAGTGAAGTGATCAATCATCTTCAAGAATTATATGCAAAAGGGTTAATAAGTGAGAAGCGCTACGACAAACTCCTTAAAAGAGGTGATGACATCAATTTAGACCTGATTGTGTTTTGCAAAAAAGCAGGAATCGCTTTAGCAAAGCGCTATATTGGCGGTGAAATAAACAAGAAGGAGTACGAAAAGATATTCAGAAAAATAATGCCAAAGGATGTTTTCGATGAAAGACAAGAAATCTTGAGAATGCACAGCGAACTATTTAGTAATATCAAAAAATTCACAAAAAACCGCAAAAAAAGGGCGTGTCAGAAGTGCAGTAAAGAAAAAAGGTGGTATTCGAACATTTATAGGTTTGAGAATATAAGCCTGTGTAAAAGATGTAAAAATGAATTGGAAAAACTGTTGAAATTCAAAGGTTATGAGGGTAAGTATTTATACTGCAAGTCACGAAAATTTAGACTTGATGAAATCAAAGAAAAAAAAGTTGAAGCAATAATAAGAAACCAATATTTGTAAAACGCATGACCAAAAAGACAACAGGCAAACAAGGGGAAATAGATGTCGTAAATTTAATACCCTGTCCCAACTGCAGGAAGAAGCTTATGCTACTCCCAGAAAACTACCCACTGTACGACGTTCAATGTACAGCATGTCAGTTTAGAGCTCAGGTTAAAACTAGTAGAACCAGGCCCAAAGACTTTATACGTGGAGCTGGCTGGGACATAATGGACAAAGTTCTAAAGACAGGCTTCTTAGTACCTCCTCTGATAACAAATTTTAAGTGGCTTGAAAAAGGTCAGCGTAAACAAGAGATGCGTTTTTATCCATTTATTGATAAAAAGCATCTCATAAAAAGGGTAGCAGATATTAAGAGTGAAGGCCGAAAATACAATATGTTTAATTACAACCTAAAAGGCTTACAATACTATACTTTGTACCAGAAATAATCGAAATGTATAATCTAGGTGTAAGCCAAAAACTACAGAACCATAACCCATCAAAATGGACCAACAACTCGCAGAACTTTGTGAAATGAAAACCTTCCAGAAAGGTGTTACCGTGGTTAAACAAGGTGAGGAAGCTGACGGCATCTTTGTCATTCGATCAGGAAATGTCGAAGTTATTCGAGATAATCAGATCATTGCTAATCTGGGTGAAGGTGACTTCTTCGGAGCTATGGGTGTACTCCTCAAAGAAAAACGCTCAGCGGATGTGCGCGTTGCTTCAGAAATGTTGGACACTTACTTTCTTTCGAACAAAGCCTACGAAAAAGCCAAAGCGACCCTAGAACCGGAGGTCCTTGATAAAGCCCTAGAAAGGTACAAAGAAACGTTTGATAAGTATCGTTAAATCTATTTCTTCGCGTTGCAGCAAAAGAAAGCCTTGTGCGTGTGCATAGCTCCCAGAAGAGTGAAAGCCAGGCCACTTAGCATTGGCGGAGAAACGGGTCCCCAGTAATTGACCAGCATATAGAGTCCGATCAAAAGAACGGCAATAGAAGAAAGCTGTTTGCAAATCTTAGTCATGTCTTTTTTGTTAGTTACTGACTCCATTTTACACAGTCGAGGTAGCTTGCGCTACAGATATGAATGGTGCAACCAGGGAAAGCTTTGTAGAATACAGATAATTTGTAACCAACCATTATTATGGCTAATAAGTGTTCTGGACTATGTAAAGTCTATCACTGCCCCTACCACTTCGGAGCAACCGTTCTTAGAGTTGCTTTCGGACTTCTATTTATTCTCGTAGCTGTTAAGAAACTCCGTATGGGGTACTTCGGCTTCGCAGAAAGCCTTGTCTCCGGAGACGGTCTCATGGCTCAGGAAATTCCAAATTTCCTTCTATATATTTATGGAGCCCTTACTCCTGCGGCTGAACTGCTTGCTGGTGTACTACTCCTGATCAACAAGAAGCCAAAGATCGCTTACGGAATCGCTGCCTTGTTCTATCTGTCATTCATTTTCGGACAGATGTACGACGGCAATACTGTCAAAGTGGGAACTGAATACATCCCATCATTACTAGCGGTTGTTGTCGGTTATTGGTTAACCGATTACATCAATCAGCATAAGGCTGAAAAGAACGTTTAGGCTTTGACTGAAAGCAGCCTGACCTTGGTTGGGCTGCTTTTTTGTAAATAATGGTTGAGCGAGAAATTTTCGTGAGCCCGCGAGGCAGACCCTGAGCTGACATGTGCAGTGAAGGAAGCGGCGAAGCTGGGCGAAGAAAATGTTCGAGTGAAATCAGATATTTTGGATATACCCCTAGATTGAGTACACCCGCATTAGTGAAGCTAGAGATAACAACACTAGCGCATTGAACCTTTTGTAAAGGTTTCAGAGGCCAGGATGGCCTTGGTTGGGCTGCTTTTTTGTGCTTAAATGTAGAGGCGTATACTTATATATTAACCCCTTCCAGTATTATGAAACGACTAACAACCTATTTATCGCTTTTTGCGCTACTTCTTTCTGTTGGCGCTAGTAGCGTACTTGCCGCTCAAGGCGGTGGCGGAGGCGGAGACACTCAACTCCCTCCCCCAGTAGGAACCTGTATGGACTATGACAACTGCGCTGTTTATGTAGATGATGTGCAATTTTCAGATGAACACGGTAGCAAAACTGAACCCTTCATGACTATTGCTGCCGCCCTGACCTTTGTAAAAAACAACGCTGATTACAACACTATCCGCATTGCTACTGGACTTTATACAGACAATGGCCTAACAGTTACCAGCCTTTCTAAGGGGATCGTAATTCAGGGTGGCTACAACGAGGGGTTTACGGAGCTTGCTCCAGGCGGCTTCCCAACCATCGTTGACACTAACGGTCCGGGCTTCATTACTGTAACCAATACTCATGGTTCAATTAAGGGCCTAAGCATCAAAGATTCTTTTACTGGAACAGCGATAAAGATTAAGAACACTAGTGGAACTAATGATTTCACAGTTGCTGACAACGTATTTAACAACAACAAAAACGGTAGTGGAATAGGTGCCCTGGATATGTCCATTGAAGGCTCCAACACAGCTGTGGCTGAAAACAATACCTTTTACGGCAACGTTGGTGATGACGGTACCGCAGCCCATTTCAATGGAGGCACAGACAATCTCACCATCCGAAACAACGTGTTCTACGATAACAACAATGACACAACCTTTTATTGTGAAGATGCAACCGCTTATAACAATTACTTCATAAACAACAGTGCCAACGATGAAGTCATCGCCGCTGAATACAACTGTAAGCTTTACCACAACACCATTCACAAAAATGATGCTGGCGATGCCACCATCAAAACATTAGGCTCAGGAAATGAAATCGTTAGCAACCTTCTCACCAGCAATGTTGGTGGAGTTTCTGTACTACCTGATCCGAATGACCCAATCCTATTTGAGTTCAATGCATTCTACAGTAATAGCTCAGACCCAGAACTTGAACAGGGAAACAAGAGTTGTAATCCACAGTATCCAAATGAAAACGGGAAAACCCCAGCTGACCTTGCACTAAGTGCCAGCTCCAATTGTATCGATAAGGGTCTAAACGTAAACGAAGTTTCTGAGGACTACTACGGACTTACCCGCCCAGCCAACGGAGATGGGATCGGTAGCACAGCTGCTGATCCAGGCGCCTACGAAGTAGCTGATCCAGGCCTGACAACACCAGCTATTTCCAATGTAAATGTGAGCCCTAATCCGTATGACCCAAGTGGTGATGCAAAGGCAACGATTAGCTTCGAGATCAGTCAAAAAGCAGAAGTGAACATACAATGGGAAGATGTCAATGTTAGCAATGAAAAACAAGGATTCTTCGAATCTGTTAAGAATGCTGGAAACGTTGTTGCCGAATGGGATGGAACCTACCACCAAGGTGGTGACACTTTTGACACACCTGAAGGTGTTTACACAATGACCATCAGCGCTAAAAACTCCAGTGGAACAGACACTGAAGAGTTTGTAATCACCGTGGCCGCTACTCCTGAAGTCGTCGACTCAGGCACACCAGACTCAGAGGCAGATGATAAGGATGATTCATCAAACGATGATGCTGCAATGGAGGATGACAAAGCTGACATGACTCCTCAGGAAATTGTGGACGTTGAAGAAGCCAAGGCAACACTTGCCAAAGCAGATAATGCAGGCGAGAAGTGTTCCAGCTACACAGATGTGGCTGCCAATCACCCGGATTGTAAGGCTCTAGAGTTTGTAAAAGACAAGGGCGCCATGACTGGTAACCCAGATGGAAGCTTTGCTCCAGCGGCTCCGTTGCAGCGCGACCAAATCGCCAAGATTGTCTTAGAAGCACTTGGACTCTTCGATGAAAATGAAGATTACTGCCAAGGTCAAAATCCATTCCCAGATGTCACTTCTGCGGATTGGTCTTACCAGTATATCTGTCGCGCCGTTGATCTAGGACTCGTAACCGGTTACGAAGCTGGTCCGGATGCCGGTAAGTATGTACCAGCTCGAGCCGTAAATCGTGCTGAAGCACTTGCCCTACTTCTACGTCACCTCGAAAGCCTGCCAACTAATGATAGTGTTTCATTTGACGACGTTGGCTCTGGCCAATGGTTCAGTGGCTACGCTAAGTTTGCCCAGGACAACGGTCTCTTCACCGGCAGTAAACTATACGCTGGTGATTCAACCATCCGACTTGAAGTAGCTGACATTCTCTACAAGCTCGAACAGCTCGGTAAACTGACAACTGAATAAGAAACGATTTAAACGCAATGAAATTTAAGATAAAGAATGCCCGAAACTTTGTTGACCAGGAGGTAACCCTGGAAGGCTGGATGTACAACAGACGTGGCAGCGGAAAAATTTACTTTCTGCAACTGCGCGACGGCACCGGATTCATGCAGGGCATTGTAACTGAAGATGAAAGTGGAAAGGACTCCATGGACGCAGCTGAAAAGCTGACCATGGAGTCCTCACTCCGCGTAACAGGACTAATCAGTCAGCATCCTAAAAAGGAGGATGTGTTTGAAATGATCGTTAAAAAGATTGATCCCATTCAGGTTCCTGAGGAAGATTATCCGATCAGCAAAAAGGAACATGGACCTGACTTCCTACTCGACAACCGTCACCTCTGGCTACGGTCTTCCAAGCAATGGGCTATTCAAAGAGTGCGCAATACTATTATCAATGCCACCTACGAATATCTTAATGATAATGATTTCATCAAAATCGACTCCCCTATTTTGACTCCCAACGCCTGTGAGGGGACCACGGAACTTTTCGAGATCGATTACTTTGAGGAAGATAAAGCCTATCTCAGTCAATCCGGACAGCTTTACATTGAAGCTGCCATCATGTCACATGGGCGGGTGTTTGATTTCGGCCCCGTCTTCCGGGCAGAGAAGAGTAAAACGCGCCGCCACCTGACAGAATTCTGGATGATGGACGCCGAGATGGCCTTCTGTGATCACAAAATGAATATGGAGATCCAGGAAGGACTCATTATGAACATCATCAAACGAGTTTTAGAAAAGAATCAGAAAGAACTCGCCATTCTGGAACGAGATATTGAAGCCCTTAAGAAGATCAAAGCCCCTTTCATTCGAAAAACACATGCCGAAGTGGTGGCCGAGCTTCATGAGATGGGATCTGATATTGAGCCCAATCACGATTTGGGAGCAGACGATGAAACGATGCTGACCAAAAAATACGATCAGCCAATTTTTGTCGAGAAGTATCCGGCTGAAGTAAAAGCCTTCTACATGAAGCGTGATCCGGAGGATGAATCACTGGCATTATGTTGTGATCTACTAGCCCCTGAAGGCTACGGCGAAATCATTGGTGGCTCACAACGTGAAGATAATCTGGATATACTATTAGAAAGAATCAAAGAGCATGAGCTCGATCCGAAAGTCTTTGACTGGTACTTGGATCTAAGAAAATACGGATCCGTGCCACACAGTGGATTTGGTTACGGACTGGAAAGAATCACCGGCTGGATCACCGGCATACATCATATTCGCGAAACGATTCCATTCCCAAGACTTATCAACCGTCTTAGACCTTAATCCAGATTTCCCGCTTTCGAGGTCCGTCAAACTCGCAGAAATAAATTGCCTGCCAACGCCCAAGCTCAATTCGCCCATTTACAACAGGCACCTGAACGGAACTTCCAATCAGGGCAGCTTTAATGTGAGCATCTGAGTTTCCTTCAGCATGTTCGTACTTGAGATTGAGCGGTACCAGATCATTGAGCCGCTGAAGAATATCAGTCTGAACGGCCGGATCATCACTTTCATTAATAATGATCCCTGCAGTTGAATGAGGGCAAAAGACAGTAACAACACCATCCTTAATTTCCATCTCCTGAACGGCTTTCTGGACAGGTTGGTCAATGTTGATCATGGCGTCACGGCCGCTGGTTTCAAATTGATAGCAGTGCATAGGACAAGCCCATTATAGATGCTATAATCCTGATTGAAAACGAAAAACAAATGCCAACTCTCATCGCCATATCACCGATTGCGATCCTGATCTATCTGATGACCAAAAAAAAGTCCATGCCATCGCACTTGGCATTGCCGTTGGTCGCCATTTTGATGTACCTACTCAAAGTGAGCTATTTTGGGTCAGACCTTAGACTGATGAATGCCACCGTGATTGATGGCTTGCTCACCGCCTGGACACCAATTTTGGTTATTTGGGGAGCCATCTTCCTTTTTCGGACCATGGAAAATACGGGTGGTATGGACGTTGTTCGAAAGTGGCTCAATGGCATATCAAGTAACAAGGTCGCCCAACTCATGATCATCGGATGGGCCTTTGCCTTCCTGATTGAAGGCGCTTCCGGTTTTGGCACACCGGCTGCCCTGGCTGCCCCACTACTGGTGGGGATGGGTTTCCCGGCCCTCAACGTAGCCATGCTCACCCTCATCATGAATTCAGTGCCAGTGACATTTGGCGCCGTGGGAACACCCGTTTGGTTTGGCCTTGGTCAGCTGGGCCTCACTGACCCTCAGCTACTCGAAATCGGGGCCAAGTCAGCCATCATGCATAGCGTCGCTGCTTTAGTCATTCCGATCATCGCCCTCCGATTTGTGGTAGGCAAAAAAGAAATCAGACAGAACATTGTTTTCATTTATCTAAGCATCTTATCTTGTGTCATACCTTATTTGTGGTTGGCTCAGAGCAGTTATGAATTCCCAGCCATTGTGGGAGGCTTCATTGGACTCATCATTACAGTAGCTCTGGCCAATAAAGGAATCGGCCTGGCTAAATCAAAAAAAATGAAGGGTGAAAAATTCACCTTTAGCAAAATTGCCAAATCCACCTTCCCGCTCTGGGGAACAGTTGTTTTATTGCTAGTTACCCGCATTGAAGAAATCGGCCTTAAAAGTATTCTGACTCAAACCCTACCATCTTGGGCCTTCAGAATCCGGGGCTTTGCAGATTTTAATATCAGCACCTCTTTAGTCGTTCAAATAAAGGACATTCTGGGAACGGGCACCAGTTTTTCTCACGCCCTGCTTTATGTGCCATCCATTATCCCCTTCTTCTTGATCAGTTTGATGGCCTTCATTATTTATGAAAGCAATGAGAAGGTCATTCATAGAAGCTGGTCAGAAAGCTGGCAGCGCATGAAGAAACCAATCATTGCACTCCTTGCCGCACTGGTTTTTGTGAAGCTATTACTCGTCGATGGTGACCAGGCCCTCAGTCTGCTCATCGGACAATCCCTGGCTGACATCACGGGTAGCTACTGGCAATACGTCGCCTCCTACCTAGGAGGTCTTGGCTCATTCTTCTCCGGTTCTAACACTGTTTCGAATCTGACTTTTGGTGGAATTCAGCAAAGCATCGCCATCAGCCTTGATCTAAATCTGACAACCATTCTGGCAGCTCAATCGGTGGGCGGTGCTATGGGAAACATGGTTTGCATCAATAATATTGTAGCTGTTTGCAGCGTATTGGGCCTGACAAATGTAGAAGGAAAAATTCTCAAAAAAACCATCTACCCCATGCTTGCTTATGGTGTTGTTGTCGGAATTGTAGTCGTATTCTTAGCGTGAGCCCTTTTTAAGCTTGTACAAAAAGTACCAGAACTGTTTGAGTACAAGGTCTTTGGCATTGGGATAATCAACAACTTCACCACCGAACTTTCTTTTGAAGTCGGTAACACCTGCCCAAGGATGATTCACCGCGTTTTCTGGAGCAATGCCTAAAAAATCATAATATTTGCAACCGCGCTTTTTGGCTTCCTTAATGGCTTCCCACTGAATTAAGTACGGCGCCATGTATTTTCGGAAGTGATGATCAGAAGCACCGTAATAGTAAATCCCCCACTCATCGAGATAGACAAAAATACCGCCAGCTACAATACGGTCTTCATAGTGAGCTAGAAGTAACTGGGCATTCTCACCAAGCGCGCCGAGCATGTTCTGGTAATACTTCTCATCATGAATTCCAAAACCGTCTCGACTACCGGTTTTTTTAAGCAAATGATAAAACTCTTCAATATCTGAACTAGCTTCGACTTTAATATGATGTTTATCGGCAACTCGAATGTTGTAACGGCCCTTTGGTTTCATCTGAGCCAGAATTTCCTCCTCACTTTGGCTCAAATCAATGGTCAAACTAGTACCAGGATGGTGGTCAAAGGGTGTGTTGGGTAGATTCAGAGGCAAATCAACGTAAGAAGACATGCGAATAAAGACTGCATTCTCGCTTTCAGCCGCATGACGAATGTCTTCGAGGAGTTTCTGAAGTGATTCTTGGTCTTCAAATAGTGGTCCGCGAGGTATTTCAAACCAGCAGAGATTGAAAGGGAGCTGATGTTTGATCACCACGGCACGAGCACCAGCATTTTCAAAACGCCAGGTACGCCGACCAATGGACTGTTGGAAAGAATCCCAGGAGGGATGCTGCCAAAGACTCCTGTATTTAAAGCCATCCCAGGATGTCATAAAATTGACATAAATATAATTGCGATCTATAATAACTTACCTTTATAGAGCCCAAAAATCAAGTAGCCTACCTAAACATGTCCAATAAAATTTGTATGGCAATCAACGGAGAAATGCTTCGACTCGAAGTTAAAGAAAAAACGATCGAAGCGCTTTCCGAAGAAGACCTTGAAGAAGTAGTAAGCAACACCAGACGTATTGCTGCCATTATGATCAAGAGTGGAAGAGAGGATGAGCTAGATCTGGAGCATCTTTTTGAACGCCAAATAGAGTTGCAAGGTGATCGCCGTCTGAGAAGGGAAGAGTTTGAGCGCTATGAAGCCGTAATGGAAAGACTCGGTGGAAATGGGGACATACTATCCCCCAGGGATTATATGAATCGCAGCAGAACTGCCAACGGCAAAGATGCTGAATTGAAACAGCGGATAGATCATATTCTGGAACAAGGCTGGGAAAAAGGAACCTTGATTTCACCAATAAAAGGTGGCTCACCAAAAGCCATTATCTGCATCTCGAGAAATGGAAAAATCCTACTCCAAGACAAGAATGGAAACCATAATCCACTGCACTACAAAACGTATAAGCCTAAGTCTTAACTTATGGGACTTAAAGGTGTATAAATGACTTAGACTTTATAATTAAATGAGCATGAAAAAATTACTTTTTAGCCTTCTGGTGGCACTATTAATTGCCCCTGTGGCTTTTGCAGACTTCAGTGATGTAGCCACAACTCACAAGAATCATACAGCCATCAATTATCTTCAGGCTGAAGAGGTCATTGGTGGATATCCTGATGGAACCTTCAGACCGAACAGTTCGATCAACCGCGCTGAGATGATGAAGATTCTGGTTGAAGGCCAGGGAATTACTCCGGATGAAAACACCTATCGGGATTGTTTTCCGGACGTCAGTAGCGAGTGGTTCGCTAAGTATGTATGTTACGCGAAAGACAATGACTGGGTCGGAGGTTACCCTGACGGAACATTCAAGCCTGCTCAGAGTGTATCCAACATTGAAGCCATGAAAATGATTTTGAATGCTCAGAGTGTCCAGCTTGCTGACGATTTTGTTCCACTTATTTTTGACGGAGTGCCTTCTTCTGAATGGTACTACCCTTATGTGGTAACTGCCGAAAAGCTAAAGCTTACTGAAGGCTTCACTCCGGGGACCAACTACAAACGTGGCGAGGTGGCAGAGGTCATCTTCAGAACCATTGTCATTGATGAGGTGGGAACTTCATCTTATTCCGAAAACGCGAAGCTCGAACTCCTGAACGAAGAAGCTACAAAGGAAGAAGTGAGCTATGAATCAGCCAGCTACGTGGATTACACCGAAGAAACCCGTGCCAGCGTAGAAGGAAAAAGACCTTTTGCTATCTTCTTCCATGCCAGCTGGTGCCCTATTTGTAAGGCTATCGAAGCTGAGCTAAAAGACAACCTGGATGGTTACCCGGACGGCGTGATGATTCTGGAAGCCGACTACGACACAGCCACCGAACTTAGAAGTGAATTCGGAGTGACTCGCCAGTACTGGTTTGTCTTCTTCGATGCTGAAGGAGAAGTGGTATTCTCAAATAACCTCTTCAATGCCAGTGACGTCATTGATAAGTTCGTAGAGATTCTATAAAGCTTTTGGATCCTGTCCGTTGGCCATAGCTAAAACCACTTTCGGATACCATTCTTTTTCGAGTGTCTGGACTTTTTCCTTGAGTGATTCAGCAGTGTCACCTGGTTCCACTGCCACACTCTTTTGCAGAATGATCTCTCCCCCGTCCAGCTTCTCGGTGACCTGATGAATGGTCATGCCTGTTTCACTATCACCTGCATCTAAGACAGCCTGGTGCACATTCAGATTCATGCCGCCTGCATTTTTAGGAAGCAAACTTGGATGCACGTTAAGGATGCGCCCACGATACTTTTCGACGACAACGGGTCCGAGAATCTTCATGTAACCACCGAGTACAACCAAATCAACGTCAAAGTAAGCTAAAGTGTCTGCCACTGACTGATCGTAGGTCTCCCGGTTAACAGGCTTCGGGTCAATAAAGTAAACTTTAATGCCCGCCGCCCTAGCCTTTTCAGCAGCCCCGCAAAGCGACTTGTCAGTAATTAGACAGCAGATATCAACATTTGGGAGCTGACCTGCCTTCTGGGCATCAATGAATGATTGTAGGTTCGTTCCGTTGGTGGAAGAAAGAAAAGCAATTTTGTACATACAGGAACACTATATCAGTAATTACAAAGGGTTAAAATCTTAACCTTCAAAAATATCAGCTATGCACTCCTTAGCCTCAGCCCCTAAATACAGACCACCCAAAACCATTAATAAGGAATCTTCTTTAATTAGCTTCTTAGCCAAAACCATTGCCTCCTGCACTGAAGCAGTTTCATAAACCTTCTTGTTGCTAGGGTTGATGGCTTCGAGTAGTTTTTTTGGATTAACACCATGATACTTGGCCCTAGTCAGGATAATTACATCAGACAAATCTGAAAGAGAGTTGGCCATTCTTTTATAAGGTTTATCGAAAGAACAACCCAAAATTAGCAACCTATTCTGGCGAGTGAAAAGCTCATCAACAGAACGCTTCACTACCTTAACCCCATAGGGATTATGTGCAACATCAATCAGAATTGTAGGCTCATGGTGGACCACCTCAAGCCTTAGAGGCCATCTTACAGTGCGTAGCCCATCACGAATATGCTCAGAAGAAATAGTAAAACCGCGTTTATTTAAAGCCAGTGCACAGCTGATTGCAACTGATGCATTAAGAAGCTGATGGGGACCTAGAAGTGGCAACTCTAAATCAATGTTTTTCTTAAAACTAAAAATCTGCCTTTCTGAATTCCCCTCTTTCAATTGAATATCATCCTGAGAAACGTATTCCAAAATCGCCCCCATCTTTTCAGCCTCATTCTCAATGAGACGACGTATCGACTCATCTCCTTCACTCGTGAAAACTAGAGAATTTGGCTTAACAATACCAGCCTTCTCAAGGGCAATGCCTTCTCTGGTACCGCCAAAGAGCTTGGCATGCTCCAGGTTAATATTAGTGATGGCACACACTATTCCATCTATTACATTTGTAGAATCAAGCCTGCCCCCAAGGCCAACTTCAATCACAGCAACATCAACCTCATGTTTATTAAAATGCAAAAAAGCCATAACCGTGATCACTTCAAAGAGGGCAGGCTTAATATCAGTGTTCTTAATCAATACATCTTTCACCTGATGAAGCAGGCTCACAAAATCCACATCCGATATATCAACTCCATTGAGCTTTATTCTCTCGTTATACTTGTATAGGTGTGGCGAAGTAAATAGACCAACCTTATAACCAGCAGATTTAATAATAGAAGCCGTCATAGCTGAAGTAGACCCCTTTCCATCGGTCCCTGTGATATGAACGCACTTCAAAGGCTTGTGGGGGTCACCCAATAGACCCAACATCCTTTCCATTCTATGCAATCCTGGCTCGTCACCGAATTTCTCAAGCTTCTCTAAATATTCCAGCGCTTCTTGATATGTAGTCATAAAGGATTAATCGGAAAAAATTCGAGAATTATAAATGGATCGATAGATACAATTGGAGGGCTGCATATAATAATGCTCTTCTGAATAGGCATCATCCGTAAACTGAAGGCTTGCATTACGAACTATTACGAATGGTATAGATGCATCTGTTTCGCCCATAAGCAAATTTGCAGCAGAGGCTAGATTATCCGCGACAGCAACTTGGGTATGCAGCATTTCTTTCCCATACAAATCCTTTGATTCGCGCTCATCAATCACACCCTCAAAACCAGACCAAGCTATAGCAATACCTGTAGTTCCTTTGCGAAGTGGCTGGCAAAAAGAATCGGAAATCACTATTCCTAGCTCATCCAATTCAAATTCCGTCATCAATTCCTGCCTTAACTTTTCAGCTGACCTAAAAGGTTCTTTAGGCCAAAGAACCGCCTGCCCTTCGGGCACATTGCTGCGATCAATTCCTGCGTTTGGAATGAGTATTTTGTTCTTCATGGTGAGCACCATATCCCCTTCCTCAAGGACGCGATCGGCCTCGCTTCGAACCAATTCACAAAAAGAGTCATCAGAACCTGCTACTTCCAAAAGCCCCTGGCTGTAAGCCAGAACTTTAGATGCAATCACCAGAACGTCACCCGATTTAAGACTTAAGTTTGCGTGCTTTAGTGCTTTTACTAACGCGGATTGTAGCTCGCTTCCGGATGGGACCCGATCGCTTTTTAGAGGCAGAACTTCCATGAGTTTGAAGGATTAAAATGGCTCCAACGATGAACCAGAATATCATAGCCAGGTCATTTTTCCAGAAAGGCGTGTCAAAAAGACCATGTATCACAAGACCCCAAAGCGCGACTATCGGATAGGTCAGGCGTAGGTGCGCAAGTACAAGGATGGCGATGAAGGCCAGGAATCCAAGAATTCCGGCATTGAGCCAAAAGGCAAAAAACACATTGTGAGGGTGCGGAATATTCCACTCCATAGGCGCCTGCCCGAGGATGTCCGGACCCTTGGTCTGGTAGTACCCTTGATATAGCCCTGGCCCGACACCAGTAATCGGATAGTGGTTAAGAAGCCCCCAGCTAATTTCATAAATCTCAAGCCGGACAGTACTGGACGAACGGTTTTCAAAGTCTAAAAACTGCTTAAATTTGGCTGAGTCTCGCTGAGTATAGATTGCACCAGCAAAAACAACTATTAGGCCAAGCAAAATCCCGGCAAGTCTGAGGAAGCCCATTTTATGACGAACCAGAAGCACCAGTATATAAAGACCGAAGGCACCGAAAACTCCTATAATAGCGGCGTAGGACTGGGTCATGAAAATGGCATGCGTCATAATAGTGACCGACACAAGATTGTAGATGTCTTCGTTTTTGTTGAGCTTTCCTCCGTGCAAAAGAAAGTAGACCCCCAAAAGCAAAGGCGGCCCCAGATAAAGAGAAAGATAGTTAGCTGATTCAAAAAAACCAGAAAGCCTCAGGTCGTAGGTAACCCCTTCGCCAAAAATACCAAAGCCATAAGCAGCCAGGGACACAAGTGCACCGGAATAAACAAAGTAAAGAACTAACTTTCTCAGCTTCTCACTGCTGTCGATAATCTGTGTGAAAACGAAGAAATAGAGCATGGGAGCAACGAGCCATCCTTTCCAGACGCCAAGTGCCGCCCGCTGACTATCCATCAAAATACCGCTAGGCAGAGCAATATAGTGTGGAGCTGTTATGACCCCAAGAGTTGCCCCCAAAAGCAAAATAAAAGCGGCAAGATAGTACCATCTGGCAGGCTTCTCCCAGCTAATTCTTCGGTAACCCTTAATCACTGAAAGAAAAAAGAGCGCAAAGAAAAGGTAAACAAAAAGCTCTAAAGCAGTGAAGGGAACACCAGCCAAATCAAAGCGGAAAAAATAGAGTGGAAAAACAAAAGGAGACAAGTTAGCCAAAAAAAGCAACTTCGCGTCCCA
>CBDUQG010000012.1:0-20046 GCA_965369305.1 uncultured bacterium | reverse complement strand
CGTGTGCGACCACCTGCAATCCGATGCGATTGAAATCACGCCGATCTACTTCGATCAATACAAGAAGCCTTACTTGATTTCACGTGCTCAGCTCTATTCGAACACGCCGTCTGACTTTGATTTCAAATTAGCCAGCTCAGCAAAGCCGCTGAGCCAGCAGGCCTTTGCTAAAATCATTAAGTCAGTGGACATTGCCTTTCCAGTCATGCATGGTCCTTTTGGTGAGGATGGAGAAATTCAGCGGGTTTTAGGGCGACTTGGTTGCCCCATTGTGGGGTCGCCGGAAGAGGCGTGCAAGCGGGCCTTTGACAAGCACTCCGCCAATGAGTTCATCAGGGCAAATGGCTTTTATACATTACCTTCAATTGTTCTTAAAGCGCACTTATCTGGGCACAAAAAGCAGATAAGGGACTTCTTCACAAAAGAGAAAATCAAGAGGGCCGTTGTTAAGCCGGCCACAGGGGGTTCGAGCATTGCTGTTTACTCCGTCTCAACGCCCGATGAGGCTTACGAAAAGGCTAAAGAGATCTTTTCTAAGCGAGTGGATACGCGCGTGGTCATTGAGCCCTTCTGCGAGGGGACAGAGTTTACTGTAATCATTCTGCAAAACCGCTTCGGTCTGCCCGTGGCCGTTATGCCTTCTGAAATCGAAATCAGTTATGATGATCATCAGATTTTCGATTACCGGAAGAAGTATCTGGCAACACGCCAAGTGACTTATCATTGCCCACCAAGATTTGAAGACCACGTTATTGAAGACATTCAGATTCAGGCAGAGCAGCTGTTCACACTTCTGGGGATGCAGGATTTTGCCCGCTTTGATGGTTGGCTCATGCCAGATGGCAAGCTGTGGTTTTCAGATTTCAATCCCATCAGCGGAATGGAGCAAAACAGCTTTTTGTTCATGCAGGCATCGCGCATTGGTATGTCTCACTCAGATGTGCTTCGCTATATTCTCAAGAGCGCCTGCAGGCGACAGGGGATTGACTTTCCAAAGCCAATTCAAAAGAAGGTCAAAGCAAAAAAACAGGTGAATGTACTTTTTGGAGGTAAAACAGCTGAAAGGCAGGTGTCAGTGATGAGCGGAACAAACGTCTGGCTCAAGCTGCGAAATTCAGAGTTATACGACCCAGCCCCTTATCTGCTCGACCCAAGCCACCAGGTTTGGAAGCTTCCATACGCCCTCACACTCAATCATACCGTTGAAGAAATCACTCAGACCTGTAAAACCGCGAAGGAAGACGAAGGTAGACTGCATCAGCTCATTCGCCGGGTGAGTCACAAGCTGGCAGCGCATCCTGATGATCTAAGTCAGGAGTGGTTCTTTCCCAAAAAAATCAGCCTGGATCAATTCATCAAAGAATCTGGTTTCGTTTTCATTGGGCTGCATGGTGGCATTGGTGAAGATGGCACAATTCAGTCCATGCTTGAAGGAGCTGGAGTGCCTTTTAATGGCTCTGGCTCAAAGGCTTCAAAGCTATGTATGGACAAGTATGAAACGGCTAATGCGATTAAGGATTTAAAAAAGGAGGGGATTCATTCAGCGGCAAAAAGGCGGGCGCTTTTAAAAGACTTTAAGGCCTTTAAAAAGGCAGATTACAAGCGTTTCTTTAAAGAGCTGAAACGTGAACTAGGAAGTAGAACATTGATCGTAAAGCCTATTGGTGACGGCTGCAGCGCGGGGATTGCCCGTTTATACGGACCAAACGATCTGGAAACCTACATACGCTATGCCCTTAGGGGCGCCGACTGTATTCCTGAAGGAAGCTTGCGTGAGCAGCATGGTCTGATCGAAATGCCAACTCAAGGCCTTGATAAACTCATGTTTGAGCAGTTCATCACAACCGACCGTGTCCGCGTGATCGGCAACAAGCTAAAATGGGAAGAGAAAACTAACTGGATCGAAATCACCATGGGCGTACTCGAAGAGAGTGGCCAGCTGAGAGCCATGTCACCAAGTCTGACGGTGGCACTTGGTAACATCCTGAGTCTCGAAGAGAAGTTCCAGGGCGGAACGGGCGTGAACATCACCCCGCCTCCCAGTCCATTTGTGAAGCCACTTGCTATCAAACGAGCTAAAAAGCGAATGGAGATGGTTGCCAAGAAGCTGGGCATTGAGGGCTATGCCCGTATTGATGCCTTCATGCATCGCAAAACGGGTGAGCTGATCATCATCGAAGCTAATAGTACACCAGGCCTGACGCCATCCACCGTTATTTATCATCAGGCCCTTGAAGAAAAGCCTCCACTTTATCCTACAGCCTTTTTAGAAAAGCTAATTTCTTCAGCCAAAAAGCGCGCTGGTCTGCGGCGCTAACTCTGCTAGAATAGACTAAGAACTAACAAAAAAGCGATGAAAACCTATGCCCTTATCCTAGCCCTTGAAGTAGCCGGAGCACTGATCGCCCTATACCTGATCAACAAACGAAAGAAATCGGAGAAAGTGGTTTGTGTGATTGGTGGCAAGTGCGGCACGGTCCTGGAAAGTAAATACAACCGACTTTTTGGCGTTGTTCACAATGACATCATGGGCTTGCTTTATTATCTGGCCATGATTGCAAGCTTGAACTTGATCATGTATGAAGTTGGACCGATGGAAATCCTTCTCCCGGCTATAAAAGCAATGGCCGCGCTAGGGGCGGGTATGGGCGTGCTCTTTATGTTCATTCAATGGCGTGTGCTCAAAGCATGGTGCTTTTGGTGCATTCTCTCAAACATCAACACCTGGATCATTGCCGCCCTCATTTTTAACACTTTTTAATCCATGGAAGAAAAACCCACCAGACACCGGAGTATTCTGATCGATACCTACAGCGACTTCATTGATTTTGCGAATAAATATTTCACACTTTCTAAATACATCATCAAAAACGATAAGGACGTTTTTTATAAAATTGAAATGATGATGATCATCATTCTGGCAATCAGTCTGTTGGTTCTTCTGACGCTGCATCTCATGCCGGCCTGGTTGATGATAGTGATGGCAATTTTGTTTGCCCAAAGGCTGCTGGAGTTTATTATTGTCTATTCCCGTAACTTCATATTCAACCGTGGCCGGGTCTTTACCCATTATCGTGACATCCAAAGGCAAGGGGAGTGGCTGATCATGATGTTCAGTCTAAATATATTTCAGATCGTACTTGTCTTCTCCATTTGGTACAGGGTGGTGAGCTTGCTCGATACCGGAGCCTTCATCGGAGACATGAGCATCCTGAACTCACTTTACTTTAGCGTCGTGACGTTTCTGACCGTCGGGTATGGCGATATTATTCCGATTTCAGATTTAGCAAAAGCGCTCGTGTTATTTCAGAGCGCTCTTACATTTTATACTTTGGTGATTGTTGTGAATGGATTAATCTCCATCCACTTTCGCAACAAGTAGCTAGGCAGGCCAGGCAACATAAACGCCACCCGCAATGGCTAGACCAATGATCCAGTAAAGTGAATTCAGGAAAAAGAGCTTAACTGGGCGTTGCTCCCAGTTAACTTCACCAAAAAGAACAGTCGCTACAAGACCAATGCCCAGAACGACACCGTGCATAGCGCCATCCTGCCAGGTGCTGGCACCAGAAAGGCTGATAAAGTAGCTGGCGACACTAACCGTGATGAAGGTGCCAATCAGTCCTTTAATGATAGGTGGAGCCATAGGCCCCTTCATGTCCTTGTCGCTGAGACCAACGAGCTTCATCCACTCTTTACCAAAGAAGGGTCCGTACCACAAAAATCCGAGCACAAAAATAATAAAGGTGATCACCGCAACTGCAGTGTAGTTGAGATTTTCAAACATATTAAAAAGGTTAAATGCTTATATGGCTTAACCTAACATAGTTCGGGCAGAAGCTCAATAAATCAGAGCTGGCGCCGATCCATAGATGAGCCAAAATGCGGTCTTAATTCGCGCTCAAGATCGCCATAATAGGCTTTGATCATTCGCTCCTGAGTTTTGAGTCGACGATGCGCCTCTTCTTCGCTTAGTCCTTTAATCTGAACATCTCTTTGAGCACGGCGCTTGTTGGCAATAGCAGCCGGTTCATCGAGCAGAACGTATAGCACGCGGCTCTCTACTTCACTGCGCAGGCTGCCGACTGCCTGCTGGACATGCTCAATAGAACGAACACCTTCAACCAGCAAGACGCCTTCACCCGGACGATGTATTTCCACCTGCGTTGGGTCATCAATCTTTCCTGATTTACCGCTGTAGCGGTCGTAGGACATCAAACCACCACCACCGTGCCGGACACTTAGTGCTTCGCGAACAACACCTCCTGGATGAAAGTCGATAAGTTCATGCCCATTACGTTCAGCGCGCGGCAAGGTATCATCGTCCGTACTCACCTTAGAGAAGGGGACACCTGCCTCATCAAAAAAGCGAGAGAGGCCAACTGAAAACTGGGTCTTTCCCGCGCCAGGTCGCCCGTCTATAACGACTGTGTCGATGAGCTTGCCTCTCATACGCTCCACAGTCTGTTCAAAGAATGGGTGGAATTCTTGCTGCAAGGCCCGAGGGGGGAGCCACAGTTCCTGTCGACCCTGTGATATCAGATGGGCAACATTCTTCATTGAGCTTTTTTGTCAGTATAGCATATTCCAAAAACCATTGAACTCGAGGCCAAACTCTTATAGAATATCTGAGTCAAAGGAGATGCGGGTATCGTATAGTTGGCTATTATCCCGGCCTTCCAAGCCGGTGAGAGGGGTTCGAGTCCCCTTACCCGCTCCACTCTCTTTAGGTTGTCATCTAACACAAACACACATGGCCGCAAAAACGAACCAGGTAGAAAAGATACTCGTTGAGCTGACTGAGATCAAAGACAAACTCCAGAATGCCAAGGTCATTTTGAAGGATTTTAAAGTTAAGTCAGACCGCCTGACTCAGCTCAAAAAAGCGAAGAAAGAATTAGCTGAGCAGATTGAAGAGGAGGTAGACCGCATTGAAAGTGAGTACTATGAAGACAAAGATTACGAGCAGTCAAAGAACGATGAGCTAACCTATAAGAACCAGATCAAGGAAAAGAGCGCTGAGCTTCGTGAGGCCATGGCTAAGGTTGATGTGAGTCAGCAGCTTTCTACCTATGAATACAACGTTAAAGGCGAACCGGTAAAAATGCAGGTAGAGCGGGTCGTTAAGGTTTACCTAAATGGACGAGAGCAGAAGTAGGGTCTTGCCAGCCAGTTTCTTTGGTGATAAAAGATAGTTACCGAATAACTATTTTTACCATGGCTGGAATAGAAAAAGGAAGTGGGCCATCCGATCCACAGGTTCAGTCCATTATCGATCACTTGAGATCACTTGATGGTGAGGCTTTGGTCGATGCTAATCACGATATGGAGCGTGCGATTCGCAACGACAATAATCAGGATCTGCCTCTTTGGCTTCGTGATGTGCCACAGGAGGTCATTCTTCTTGCGAAGCAGGAGATGGCACGCATAAGGCACAAGGCTGCTCGTACGCTCAACAGAGCTCAGCAAGAGACGCCGGCGGATTTGAATTAAGTCAGGCGCTGCAGCTACCGCTCAAAATCGACGACAGGAACTGTGTCGGCGCCACTAGCTGTTTCAAAGAGATTTGCCCGCTCAAAACCAAATAGGCCTGCGACGAGATTCTTTGGGAATTGGCGCGTTGCGATATTGTAATCCTTGCTCGTTTCGTTGTAGCTCTTTCGCTCGACGGAAATTCTGTTTTCCGTTCCTTCAAGTTGAGCCTGTAGCTCAAGAAAATTCTTGTCAGCTTTAAGCTCCGGGTACTGCTCAACAACCACCATAAGACGGCTCAGAGCTGAACTAAGAGAATCCTGACTCACTTGAAACTGGGAAAAGGAACCTGCATCCTGCACATTAACCTGTGTTTGAGTGGCTTTAGCGCGGGCTTCAATGACCGCTTCAAGGGTTTCCGCTTCGTGAATAGAGTAACCCCTGACCGTATTGACCAAATTCGGAATAAGATCAGATCGCCTCTGGTATTGGTTTTCAACCTGGCTCCAGCTGGTTTTGACCGCTTCATCTTTTACAACCAGGCCGTTGTAAGTTGTACTTGTAAAATAGGCCGACCAGACAATTAAAACAGCTAGGACGCCTAAAGTGATTTTGGAGGTATTACTCATAATTATATGGATTTAGCTTGCAAAATTATATCACACTACCAGCTTCCACCAGAACCGCCACCGCCGAAGCTTCCACCACCGAAGCTTCCACTGCTGGAGGACGAGCTGGAGGATGAGGACGAGCTGGAGCTAGATGAATAGCTGGAAGGTGAAGTGGAAGAGCTACTGCTCCTGTATGACGAGCCTCCACCACTGCTCCCACCTCCTGTGCCCGAGCTGGCAATGATGGTGATGAAATCGATAAAAACTGAGAAAGCCAGAACAATGCCCGCATAAGACAGGGTCATCAGAATCAGGGCGACCACAAACAAGATGACATTCAAAATCAAAGACATTCTGACCTTCTTTTTGGAAAAACCGACAGCGAATGATTTCAAAAAGGCAATCACAAGCAAAATGCTGAGTATGGTTGCAAAGCCTGCACCGCTTTCAGGATCAGGCGACCCCTCACTATATTCAGCGATCACATCAGGATCCTGCTTTAGGTAAAGTTCAACATCATCAAGGGCAGCCATGATGCCATCCGCAAAGCGAGACTGTTTAAAATAATATGGGAAGTGATTTTCGGCGATTCGCTTGGTGATCGCATCAGGCAGAGCTCCTTCAAGGCCATAGCCGGTTGCCATAAACCACTCGCGGTCTTCTATGGCGACCAGGACCAGGAGTCCATTGTCGTTCTCCTCCTTTCCCACACCCCATTCATTACCAATGTCAAAAGCTAGCTGAGAAATATCCTCACCTTCCGTACTGGGGATCATAAGGATCCCAATTTCAACCGTCATTTCATCTTCTATTTCCTGAACCCTAATTTCCAATTCAGATTCTTCGACTTCTGTAAAAACATCCGCCTGGTCCGTTACAAAACCATCAGGCTCAGGAATATCAAAGCCGAAAGCGGAGGGAGTGAAACTAAGAGATAGCAGGAAAGAAATGAGGACTCTTTTGAAGGGCATGGAGGTTGATTAAATGAACGCTGCAATTGTAGCACGATCAAAAATATGTTATAAAAAATGCCAATTACTAACACAAGGTACGATGACTAATAAAGTTGATACCCTTAATCTTGACGCTGACTTCGAGGCTGAAACAGCTATTGCTGAATTTGAGGTTCAGGAGCTGATCAAGCTTCAGGACGAAGACCCCAAACTCTACAATCAGGCTATTTGTAATCTCCAGGCCATTGCCCAGGGTTACGATGCCTCAGGACCATATGCTGGCTATTCGCCAGTCGTTGCTGACACCATTCTCATGAATCTAGACGTAGAGCAGGTTGATGCTGAGCGCGCTGATATCAAAAAAGCCATAGCTAATGACAATGAGGTTGCATTCATGGGCAATCCAGGTAGCTTTGTGCAACTGGATGAGGCTATTGAAAGCGGGGAACTAGGTGAGGAATATCGCTAATTTTTCGCGCAGGAGGGAAGTCGGGTTATAATGGGGGCAATTTAACCCTTAAACCATGTGTTTTTCACCTGTAGCTAGTTTTGTGGCAAGTGGCGGTTTGGCCGTCATTGGTACAGCCACTTTAAAGAAAGCTGAAAGTCGCAAAGAAGTTCCCCTAGCCTCTATTCCACTACTATTTGGTGCGCAGCAATTTATCGAAGGCCTTTTATGGCTCTCGTTTGATTCGGCCTTCTGGCTTCCGGTTCTTACAAATGCTTACGCAGTTTTTGCCAACCTTCTGTGGCCCTTCTACATACCGCTGGCGGCTTACCTGGTTGAGCCAGACAAATACAGGCGAAAAATGATATTTGGACTCTTCGTTGTTGGGGCGATCCTTTCCTTTGGCATCTTAATTTTTATGATCAAGCACCCGATAAATGCCTCGATCACAAGCCACAGTATCGATTATGAGTATTCAGGTAGCTATCCCGCAGCAACACTTGGCATCTACATTATGGTGGTTAGTGTGGCACCACTCTTTTCAAGCTTCAGAATGCTCAAAGTCCTAGGAGTCGGAGCGATCCTTTCAGCCTTCGTGGCGTGGAAAGCCTACGAAACCACTTTCTTCTCGGTTTGGTGCTTCTTTGCGGCGATTCTGAGTATTATTGTTTACATGCACTTCAAGTACGCCAAAATGAGTCGCGTAGCAGCCGTGCTCGCACCTTTTAAAAAAGCCGTCAAAAAACAGGTTAAGAAGGTAAAGAGGAAGCTCTAAAAGCTAGGCTCGATGTTGTAGTAGTCGATCAGAAATTCAGCGATGCGCCTGAAGGTAGGAGCAGCCGTTGTTGATCCCCAGGTGTTTTCACCAATACGCGGCCTATCAAATTTAACGAGCATCACAAACTCTGGCTGCAAGGCGGGGAAGTAGCCCGCAAAAGAGGTGATGGTTGATCCGTCACCTGTTTCATACTTTCCATACTTACCGGCGACCTGGGCCGTTCCTGTTTTACCGGCAATCAGATGCCCGGTGATGTCAGCTGGGCGACCGTGTCCACGGCGGACGGTTGAAACAAGCATGGAAGTGATGATGCTGGAAGCCTCTTCAGAAATAACGCGGTGAATGATCTCAGGCTGTGTTTCAATTACTTCACCATCACGGATCACTGAATCAACAATGCGAGGCTGCATGAGCTTACCGCCATTGGCCAGCGCTGCCCACGCAGTGGTCATCTGCAGCGGTGTCACAACAATACCCTGACCGAAAGAGGTTGTTAGAAGCTGGGCTTTAGACCAATGAGTGTAGTAGTCAACTTCACCCTTGGTTTCACCTTCCAGCTTGATGTTGGTGTACTCACCAAAGCCAAAGTCCTTTAGGTATTCGTACATGAGGCGCTTTCCAAGCTTTTTTGATACCCATGACATACCGGTGTTGAGAGATTTTTCAAGGACTTCCGTCATCGTGCTGATGCCGTGATATTCGTTGTCTGAATTCTTGATTTCAAATTCATCAATTTGGAGCGGTCCGTCATCATCAAAAGTGGTTTCCGGCTCAACTTCCTTCGCATCAACGGCGATTGCCATAACAATTGGCTTGAAAACAGATCCGGGTTCGTAAAACTCACTAACGGCCTTATTCTTAAAGACGCCAGGACCAAAGAGGTTTTCATAAACGAATTTCTCAACCTCGTCATTATTGAGATCATCGTCAATGATTGGAACGTACTGACCGCGCTCATCCTTTTTAAAGACCGGTGTGGTGGGATAAACCTTCTCATCCTCATCCAGGTTTAGCTTTCTTAATGTGTAGGACTCAGTGTAAACGTTTGGATCAAAACTCGGGTAATTGGCCATGGCAATGATAGCGCCGGAAAAAGGGTTCATAACAATAACCTGGCCGCTGTCCGCTTTGAACTCTTCGACTTGCTCCTTGAGAATTTCTTCAACGCGCTTCTGGACCACACGGTCAATTGAAAGAACGATGGTGTCCCCATCAACGGCGTTCACAATCTTCGTGTCGCCAACTGTGATCTGACGGCCAAAAGGATCACTTTCGGCATAAATGGCACCTTTTTTACCCTCTAGCTCGATGTTGAAGTAGCCTTCAACGCCGTATTGACCACTATTCTCGCGATTAATGAAACCGACCAGATGAGAGCCAAGATCGCCCTCAGGGTAAAATCGCCAGTGCTCAGGAAGAAGGACAACCCCCTTTAGTTCCAACTCCTTAATGGCTCTAGAAATATCCGGGTTCAGCTTATTCTTCAAAAAAACATAGCGAACCTGCCGACGTGTGAGCCTACTTTCAATCGTAGAAGGTGGCTCATCCAAGTAGGTGGCTAGTGTTTTAGACACAGTCGCAAGCTGGCTTTCTGGCACGAGTGTGGGATCGCCGTATATGAGGTAGCGATCCGTATCAACAAAGATTCCTGGAAGCCGCTCATTGATGATATCGGCCATCAGCTCATCCTCGGCATCACGGCGGAGGATGACAAAGTCCACTTCAGACTTGGAAATCTTAGCCAGGATATCATCAGAAATCTCCTTCAGCATGGTTTGATAAGACTTGATCTCCACTTCTTCCTCGCGGACCTCCTCAACTTTCTTGGTGGTTCCGCTCTCAATGTCCCAGACAGTATCGTTAACAATGAGTGTCTCAAGACCTTTTTCCTGCTCTACATTATAAAAACAGTCATCCGGTGTTTCGACACAAGCCAGGTACTCTTCCTCAGGAAAAATAAGAGGGGTAAGCTTTTGGGCAATCTCCTGCTTGTTTTCAGCAATCATCGGATCCACATAAAGAAGGTCCAGGGTGGTGTTGGTGGCTAGCTTAGAAAGTTCACCGGAATGGGTATCTTTAACGTAAATATCGCCCCGCCTGGCAGGCAGGTCAATCGCCCCAAAGTGCTGCTCCTCAGCCACCGCAATATACTGCTCATGGTTCATGATCTGAAGATGGAAGAGGCGGAAAATGATCACCAGAAAAACAGCAAAAACAAAAATCATGAGGATCGTGATACGGCTTCTGGTGTGACCTCCTTTAACGGTGCTTTGGTACGAGCTGTAGGATACCTTCCGCATTATTTTTATTTCGGTTAGCGGGCCTCATTTTAGCAGAACTTGCCTTTCCGGCATAGAGTGATTCAATGTATACTGCCGACTCTGTTCTTACAAAATACAGGCATCATCACCGTCAAAGCAACGAAAGGGTATCTATGGAGCAAGATGAACACATCGGCTGGGTGAAAACCTCGCCATTTCTACTGATCCACCTCCTTGCCGTGGCAGCCATTATTTGGATTGCTATGGGGCTGGCCAGTTGGATGGACCCCCTGGTCTGTCTGCTACTTTGGAGGGGGCGCACCTTCTTCATCACAGCGGGATATCACCGCTATTTTTCACATCGTTCCTACCGCATGGGCCGCTTCATGCAGCTCGTTATGGCCGTAGGTGGGTGCACTTGTGCCCAGAAAGGACCACTCTGGTGGGCCGCTCATCATCGCGACCACCACCGTCATTCGGACACACCTCTGGATCCGCATGATTCCAATCGAGGATTCCTCTGGAGTCACATGCTCTGGATCATGGTCACCAAGAATGACCGGACCAAATGGGAAAACGTCAGAGATCTGACCAAGTTCCCCGAACTCAGGTGGCTCAACCGCTACCATCTGGTACCGCCAACACTTCTCGCGCTGGCCTGCTACCAAGTGGGCGGCTGGTCAATGCTCCTGGTGGGCTTCTTTTTGTCCACTGTCATTCTCTGGCACAGCACGTTCACCATCAACTCACTCTCGCACTACTGGGGAACCAGGCGCTACGAGACGAGCGAGAGCAGTAGGAATAACTTCCTACTGGCCTTACTAACGATGGGGGAGGGGTGGCATAACAACCACCACTATCACCAGGGGTCAACCCGCCAAGGCTTCTTCTGGTGGGAAGTTGACATGGCCTACTACATTCTGCGCACCCTGTCTTTCCTGAGGTTGATCGGAAAGCTCAATGAGGTTCCCAGCCAGAAGCTTGCCGGGCCTTCGAAGTGATGAGACGACTTATTTTGGACTATGTCTGCGGACGCCCTAATTACTGTGCGCCCTCAGTCTGGGTGAACAGGTGCAAAAGCCCCCTGGGATTGCTGAGGCATGAACAAGGGGCTTTTACCTATGCAGGCTTGATAAAATAGCCCAAAAATGATATAATGAAGGGAATAATCCACTCGTATGAAATATCGAATCGGTGTCATGGGATCGGCTCAGGGGCCGACCATCAAAGTGCAGGAAAACATAAAAAAAGCAATCAGCATTGGGCAGGAAATTGCCAAGGCGGACTGCATCCTGGTTAACGGAGCTTGCCCCGGCTTGCCCGACGAAGCCGCTTTCGGCGCCAAGAATGCGGGCGGATTGACCATGGGTGTGTCTCCGGCCTTTAGTGAAAAAGAACATACTGAAAGGTACAAATCACCGCAGGACAATTACGACATCATCCTTTATACGGGTATGGGGCTTATGGAGCGTGATTTGATCAACATTCGAAGCTCAGACGCCATTGTGATCCTTGGTGGCGGCGTGGGAACCTTGAATGAGTTCACTGTTGCCTTCGATGAGGAAAAAGTGGTGGGCGTGCTCACAGGCACAGGTGGTGTGGCCAACCACATTCCTGAAGTGCTTGAAATCTGCGACCGAAAGCTGGAAGACTTCGTTGTGTTTGATGACGACCCCAAGCGTCTCATTCAGAAGGTCGTAGAAAGACTTAAAAATGGGTACAGGCCGATGGTGGAAGATGAGAGGGTATTCAGGAAAGGAAAAGGAGAGTAATGCCAAATAAGCTTGCGCTAAAAAGCCAGATCTGGTAAGTTTGACCTGCCCGCTTTTTAAGAGTATTCAAATATGTTAGTAAAGTATATCAGAGAAAGTATCGCTGAGCTCCATAATGTGACTTGGCCAACCCGAAAACAAGGCATCCGCATCACCACAATCGTGTTCATTTTCATGATAGTTTCAGCGGCTGTTCTTGGCTTCCTGGATCAGCTCTTTGCATGGGGCATCCGCGCATTACTCGCTCTCTAATTCCTATAATCAATGGCTAAACAAGCAAAAAATACAGGTCGAAACTGGTATGTCCTCCACACCTATTCCGGTTATGAGGATGCTGTTGAAAAAGCCCTTAGGCAACGTATTGAAGCCCTGAACATGCAGGACTATATTTTTGATGTCCGCGTGCCGAAAGAAACTCAGGTAGTCATCAAGCGTGGAGACCCGGTTCAGGAAAAGAAACGTATTTTCCCCGGCTACGTACTCGTAGACATGATCGTGACCGACGATTCATGGTACGTGGTGCGTAATACACCAAATGTCACAGGTTTCGTCGGATCCGGAAACATTCCGGTGCCGGTAACTCCAGAGGAATTCGGTGTGATCCAGAAGCGTGTAGGCGGTGATGAAGTCACCTTCAAGATCGACTTTAACAAAGGAGATCAGGTCACCATCAACTCAGGACCATTTGCCAACTACGATGGAATCATTGATAAAATTGACCCTGAAAAGGGCAAGGTTAAGGTTCTCGTTTCCATCTTCGATCGTGAAACGCCGATTGAGCTGGACTTTACTCAGGTAAAGAAGAAGTAAATGAAAAAACTTCAGATATTCATATTGATTGTTGTGGTTGCGGGCCTCTTTGCCTTCGCGGACTACTACGTCAATGTGCCTGAAGGCATTCCGACACCGAGGCTTCCTTCCAAGACTGCCACTCCGGAAGTAACGGTCGAGAAAGTCCCGGAAGTAGTCATTCATCCCAACATCACCAAGCAGGTTCTGGAAAGTAACGCTATGGATGATTACAAGATTGAAAAAAGAGCGCGTTCAACAGAGCTCTTTGAAGTCTTCAATCTCGCGGATGTTTCAAGCATCAGTGTTTACAAGAACATTCTGATCGAAACAGACCCAAGCGGAAAGCTGCCGGTCTACGTGTACGAAGTTCACGGACCCGCAGGGCAGGGGAGTATCACCTACCTTAATCTAAAATTAGCCATCATTGATCAGCTAGGATCAGAGGCCGGAATCAATGAAACCGGCGACATCGGCTACAGCAGCCTCTTTTACAACGACCAGAGTAACGATACGACTGGATACCTACTTTCACAGGTTGGCGACACGGTCTTCGGATTCCAATACAGCAAAGGATCGTCAGAAGCCTTTGACTTTGTACAGAGTTTGGTAAATAATTACATGTCCCAAATCAGCAATAACACTTAATTTCTATTCCAGTGGCACAAAAAGTAATGAAAATCATCAAGTTGCAAATCCCAGCAGGGAAGGCAAATCCGGCACCTCCGGTAGGTTCTGCGCTAGGGCAGCATGGTGTAAACATCCAGGATTTCTGTAACCAGTTTAATGAAAAGACCAAAGAGCAAGGTGACACCCTTATTCCAGTGGTGATTTCGGTTTACGAAGACCGCTCTTTTAGCTTCATCACTAAGATGCCACCAGCATCTACCATGATCAAAAAGACACTGAGCCTAAAGAAAGGGAGTGGAACGCCTCAAAAGGACAAGGTGGCCAGTATTACCCAGGCCCAGCTTCGCGAGATTGCTGAGAAGAAGATGGAAGACCTCAACGCCAACGACGTTGAGCACGCTATGAATATTATTGCAGGCACCGCCCGCAGCATGGGTGTAACTGTTGAAGGATAATATAGTTTTAATTCATGTGGGAGGCTAAAAGCCGATTGCACCACGTAACCAATCATATTATGAAACGAGGTAAGAAATACGCTGATTCAGCGAAAAAGCTCGCCGAAAAAGAGAGCTATACTATTTCAGAAGCACTCAAGCTTCTTAGGGAAACCGGTTCCGGTACTAAATTTGATGCTACCGCTGAAATCCACTTCAACCTGAATATTGATCCGACCAAGGCGGACCAGGCTATTCGCGGAACCATCAGCCTGCCACATGGCTCAGGTAAGAAGGTTCGTATCGCTGCCATTGTCAACGATGATAAAGTAAAGCTTTGTAAGGATGCAGGAGCCGATGAAGCCGGACTTGAAGACCTAATCACTGAGTTTGGAAAGGGAAAAATCAACTACGACGTCGTTGTGGCCACTCCAGCAACCATGAAACAGCTCGGTAAGGTGGCTAAGACACTTGGTCAGAAGGGCCTCATGCCAAATCCAAAAGCAGGCACTGTGACTGACGATATTGAGCAGACTATCAAAGAGCTCAAGGCAGGTCGCCTGGAGTATCGCAATGATAAGGAGGGGAACATTCACAGTGTTTTCGGTAAAATTTCCTTCAAAGATGAAGAACTTGAGAATAATCTGAAATCATTCCTGAAAATCATTCGCGATTCAAAGCCTGCCGCCGTCAAAGGCTCCTTTATCAAGTCCATCACGCTCACAAGCACCATGGGGCCTGGCATTCGTCTGGATGTGAATGAATCCCTCAAGGAGCTTTAAGAAAAGACTTTAGTATGAAAGTTAAAATCAAGAGGATCGACAAGTCACTCCCTTTACCTGTTTATGAAACGGACGGGTCTGTCGGCTTTGATCTTCTTGCGCGTGAGGAAATTGAAATCCACCCGGATGAAATCACCCTCATTCCAGCAAACGTGATTGTTGAAGTACCCAAAGGCTATGCGCTCATTCTAGCCTCAAGAAGCTCAACACCTAAGCGGCACGGACTGACTAAGCCACATGGAATTGGTGTCATTGATAATGACTATTGCGGCCCAGAGGATGAGCTGAAGATTCAGGTAAAGAATTTCCGAAGTCAAAAGGTTGTGATCAGAAAAGGTGAAAAAGTGGCACAGGGACTTTTTGTGAAGACGGACCGCCTGCAGTTTGAGGAGGTAGATCAGATAGAAGCGGGCTCCCGTGGCGGCTTTGGTTCAACCGGTTGACAATGCTCAGTGTTATACTACTATTAGTATCCACTAAGCCTTCTTCGTGAAAGAGAAAGACAATAAATCTGCGGAAGCCTTCATGAAAGCGATGGAAGCCAGAAAAGGGGCCTCGCTGACTTATTCAAGAAACTCCGAGCAGGCAGCCGTCCCAAAAAGCGAAGTTGATGCGCCGGATACCGGTGTCATTAAGAACCTTTCTTCAAAAACACACAAGTTGGAAACTGCCAGTCAGATAGCGGACTACATTCTGGCCAGACGTGAGCTTTTGAGTAATGTTTTTTCTCAATACAAACTCGGCGAGCAGACATCAGGTGAGTTCACGGGCGAGGACTACGTAAGGTCTTATTTGATCGGCAAGCTAACGCCAAAAGTCGGAATTGGAAAAGCGATTGAGCTATTCAAAGACGATACGGTCAGGCAGATACTTTCAACATTGCGACGACGGATGAAAAGCGTGGCCAATGGTTAACCTTTAAATTCTCGTCTGATAAAAGCGAGAGCAAGGCCGACAACGAGCGACGCCAGTAGAGTGACAACTGCGCCAAAGGCGTAGCTTTTTTTGATTTCAACCAGCTCGTAGTCCATATTGGTCAAAACAAATTCTGTCTGGCTAACCGAGTTGTACTCATCAATGCGGGTTTGGATATAGGTCCGGACACCTTCAAGGGTTTCAAGTTCGACCGGCTGATAAGAGTTTAAGGTAAAAATGATATTCTGACGCTCCTGAATGTGCGCGGAAAGGCCTTCAGCACGTCCCAGATCAACGGACTCACTGAGATCAGAAAAGAAATTGGGGAATTTAAGCCAACCGATCATGGTTTGGCCAAAGTAATGGGCGGCTTCATTGAGTTTGTGAAGATCTTCCTGCTTATGTTTAACGCCCGTGGTTGCGTATATGCGCCCCTCGTAGCGCGGCTCAGTGAAATTGGGTGCAAAAAAGGCAAATAGGACCTGGCCCAGAATGATGAGCAGTATAATGAGCTTAAGATCTTTCTTGTAGTGATTGATGGCTTTCATGGTTTAATTAAGGGTTTCTTTTAAGAGTTCATTATAGGCCTGAGCAGCCATGTTGCCAATAGATCCGCTGGAATCCAGGTTGTAGGCATCCTGGTAAGCTTCAAGAGCCAGTTCGTGCCTGTTTTGCTCCTCGTAAAGATGGCCTAGGTTGTAGTGAGCAGCCGCCAGGTTTGGATTAATTTCAAGGGCCTTTTTAAGGTTGCGTTCGGCTTTATCCTCATCACCGGTGCCAATATAGCTCCAGCCGAGCAGGTTGTAGCTCATGGCCGATTCAGGGAAGGTGAGCGCAGCCGTTTCAGCCAGCTTCAAAGCCTTTTCAGGCTCCTTGATGAAATCAAGATAGAGCCAGACAGGGCGGACAAAAGAATTTACATCGTCCTTGCTTACCTCCAGAACTTTCTCGTAGGCATCAGCGGAGTTTTCGTAGTCTTGAGCTTCAAAATAAAGGTCGGCCAGATGGCGGTAGATGACAACTTGCGGCTGGAACTCATTTGTCAGTGCCAGATTGAAAAATACGATGGAATCCTCAGTGTGCCCGAGTTCCTTATGGGTGATACCTAGGAAATACTGAGTGGTCGGCCACTCTGAATCGAGGCTATAGGCCTTCTCGAAGGCAGTTAGGGCGAACTGGTATTTCTCCAAGTTCAGATAGGCAAATCCAAGCAATATCCAGCCATCGCGAAGATCACCACGCTCCTTTAGGGATTCCTTAAGAAGATGAATGGCCATTTCATATTCGGTGACTTTATTGAAACTTCGGGCCAGAAGCGAAGATAGATAAAGCTCTTCACCCGCTTGGGTGAAATTGAACTCCTGATAGGCGTCCAGCACAATGGAGATATGGTCACTCAGCTCAGCATCAGTAGCTGCCACCTGAGCCTCTTTCAGGAACTTGCTGGCGGTGTCATGGCTTCCAAAGAGCGCACTCAAAAGCCCTTGATAATAAAGGACTCTAGCATCAGGAGTGCTGGTGACTGGGTAGCTATCAAGCAGGTTCTTAGCGGTATCAAAGTCACTGAGCTTGATATAAATACGGATCATATCAAACCGTGTCTCCAGGTGATTCGGATTAATCTGAAGAACCATTTCTGCATTAGAAAGCGCCTTGTTATAGTTGCGGAGCTCAAAGTGAGTCTTTACCAGCTTTAGGTAAGGATCAATTCGATTGGGCTCAAGGTTGGCAGCTCTAACATACTCGTTGCTGGCAAAGGTCAGGAAGCCACGTTCAAAGTAATAGTCACCTTTCTCAAGCCTTTCTTCATAGCTAAGGTTTAACTCCTCCTCTGGCTTATCCTCAACTGTGGGAAGGCCCGGAGTCTTATCTTCTTCAGAGGGCTGAAGAAAGCTCAATATACCCTCCTGGCTAAGATCAGCACCCTGCCAAGCTAAAATACCGCCCGTGATAAGGAGGGCTAGAAGAATACCGGAGATGATGGCAAGAATCCTGCGCATGAAAAGTATTTATGTCGAAATGAGTCTATCAAAATAAGCGCTCAGGTTCTAGCCCTTATGAAGCCGGGAGCTCAGTATGGCAATGCTCAGGGCGTCAGCCGCGTCGTGGGGTTTAGGTATGCTTTCCAGCCTGAGTAGTCGCTTCACCATTTCCTGAACCTGCCTTTTATCAGCGCTCCCATCGCCGCAAATGTTGTTCTTCACTTCACTGGGCTTCATTTCATAAATAGGCAAGCCGGACGCATGAAGGCCCTCCAAAAGAACACCACGTGCGTGAGCCACCTTGATGCCGTTGGTTACATTCTTCACAAAAAAAAGCTCCTCAACACCAACAGCCTGGTATGAATGCAGGCTCAGAATCTCCTGAAGGTCCTTCTTGATCATGTTCAGGCGCTCAGCTAGAGGTAGGCCGGCAGGTGTCTTAAAAATGCCGCAGTCCACATAGCGAGGCTGCCCTTTTTCAAGCTGAATGATGCCGAAGCCAACTTCAGAAAGGCCGGGATCAAGGCCAAGGTAGTACATATTATTGGTTTAGAAGCTGAATGGCCGACTTGAGCGCTGCCATGTTGTAGGCATAGTTCATGCGTGTGGAGCCCAAAATGCCCATGACGCCACTAAAGCCCTGATAGGAGTAGGAAGCGGCTAGCAGGCTGCAGCTTTGGAATTCAGGCAAAATATTTTCTTCCCCTATATATATAGCCCCTTGATCATCAATGGTAAGGTCTGAGAGTAGGTTGGAAAGATCATTCTCAAGCACTTCAATCACTTTGCTCACTTTCTCAGGCGCCATCATAAACTCCGGCTTGCGAAGAATGTTGCTGATGCCAATGTAAAAGAAGCGGCGCTTGTCAGGCAGCGTGGCAAAACTTACATTGTCAGTGGCCGTCGCCAGAATCGAAACCGTATCGTAAAGCTTCTCTTTAGCCTTCTGCAAGTAATACTGCTCCCGGATGCGCAGCATGTCGGCCTGCGCTTTCTTGATGAGTTTGTCCTGCTGATTCATGCGGTTCACCATCATGCGATAAGCCCTGCTGGTAGGTACGCGCCCGGCAGATGTGTGGGGTTGCATAATGTAGCCTTCTTTTTCCAGAGCTGACATTTCATTTCGGATCGTTGCTGAAGAAACCTTAAAATCATAGGACTCGGTCAGGTGTTTGGAGCCCACCGGAAGAGCGTGTCTGATAAAGGAATCAATGATGGCTTCGAGGATTCTTTGGCGCCGTTTATCCATTAGCAAAGCTTATTTAAGAGTGCTAATCAATTCTCTCAAAAAGGCTAAGGGCTGTCAAATCATGCCTTGCCAAAAAGGCAAAATACTGATATTATTCAAGCCTGGCCCACCGCTTTTTGCGAAGCTGGTGAGTCATGATCTTTAGACTACTTACTTAATAAACTCAGGCAGCCGCTAAACGCGCGGCAACTTCAAGGAGAATAATGCGTTTTGCAAGAATTACGCTGGCAATGCTAGCATTCATTACTTTGGCGCTTCCGGCTCATGCCAGTATCGTCAAGGTGAAGCTCGTCTGCGACATGGACAAGGCGGTCAAAGCCGGAAAGTATGGTGAGGTGCATCCGCACTACACCAAGAAGAAGGCGCCAAAGGCCAAATGCAAGGACAAGCAGAAGGTCGAGGTAATCGTCGTTCAGTTCGAAAAGGAGTGGACTGACACGTCCGAGATTCGCAGTCGGATTAAGAAGGATGGTTGCAGGCAAGCAACCTGGCCCGAGCTGCTGGCACTTGGTGCCACAGTTCCCAATTTGCAGAAGCGCGGCCCGATCGTCGCTCTTGGCTCAAGCTGGCCCGCCGCAAGCGGTGGTACAGCCCACCCAAAGCTCGGTTTCGATGAAAACGAGCGGCACGCCGGCTTCGCCGATGACATGGGTTCCTGGGACCATCGCTGGTCCTTTGCGATTGTGTGTCGCGAACCTAAGAAGTAGTCATAATTTGGACATTATTGGCATTCGAGCCCCACGTGGTGGCGCATGCCTTGTCCTCCCAAAAAGCCGGTCAGCATCACGCAGGTCGGCTTTTTACTTATCTGCCAGCACCATGACACTTCTTGTACTTCTTTCCACTCCCACAGGGGCAAGGCTCATTTCGGCCGACTTCCGGTTGTGCCGGGGGTGGCGGGGGAGTGTTGGCTGAGATTTTGCGTACAACAGCATTTTGTGCTGCGGAAGCTGCAGCAGCTGGACCTGCA
>CBDUQG010000011.1:0-21165 GCA_965369305.1 uncultured bacterium | reverse complement strand
GCCCTTACAGCTGGGTTTTTAGCAAATTCATACAAGCAAAACAGGTTAGCCGATCAGATTGAAAAAGGCCTCGTAGACAGTGTAATGAGCCTAGGTGTCGAAAATATTCGAGTACCCTTTATCCCGAATGAAGGTCAGGTTGATGAAAAGGTTCAGTACTATACAACCCTGCAGAGCGGGACTTTTTACGTTAACGAAGGTGGCCAAATGGCCTATCACTTCTCAAATGGAGAAAGCGAGTATGTCATTGGTGAAACCATTCTGACGGAGAAATCACTTAGCATTGAAGGACAAAACAAGTCTCAGACAGTGGTCAACGTCATGAAAGGGAATGACAGTTCCAAGTGGCGCTCAGGCTTACCTAGTTTTCATGAGCTTTCTTTTGGAGATGCTTATGATGGCATCGAACTAACCTTAAAAAACAAGGGGGCAGACATCGAAAAAATCTTCACAGTCCGGCCTGGCGCAAGCCCTGGCATTATTCGAATGCAGCTAGCGGGACACGAAAAACTTGAACTAAACGAGGCAGGTCAGTTAACCATTGCTGATGTAAATGGGCCTGTAACCCTGTCTAAGCCAATTGCCTATCAAATTCTAGATGGAGAACAGGTGTCTGTGGAAATTTCCTACCGTATCGAAAGCGAAGATGTGTATGGATTTGATGTCGGAGCTTATGACGAATCTCAGCCGCTCATCATTGATCCGATCACACGAGTGACCTTTTTGGGTGGATCAGGACTCTTTCTTGATTCAATTTCACATATCGAAGGAAATCCTGACGACACAAACGTGATTCTGGCGGGTATTACTCAGTCCAGTGATTTTCCGACACCTGGGTCACCATATGACTCAACTAAAAACGCGACAGGAAACTACTACGACAGTTTCCTGGCAAAAATGGATAGTACGCTCGATAATCTTCTGGTAGCCACCTACTACGGTGGTTCCGGTCAGGAATCCATTCGTAAGATGGTTGTTGCCGACGATGGCATCAACAATTCCACCGACTACATCTATGTCATAGGGCGTACTGACTGGGAAACCGATCTTCCGATGCATGCCAATGCCTACGACTCTACTCGTCCAGACACTGGTAATCGAGGTACAGGTTTTGTGGCAGGTTTCAGCAATGATCTTTCAACCCTTATTGGCTCAAGTCATCTCGATAATGCCATTGCTGATGTTTTGGCTATTAATTCAAATGATGAGGTTCTAATTTGTGGAACAGCCAGATACTGGAGCACTTTATCCTACGGTTTCCCCGTACTGGGTGTTCATACGGGATATGACCAGACACTAAGCGGTACAAGTGATGCGTTTTGTGCCATTTTTGACAATCTGATTACAACGCTTGAACACGTTAGTCTTTTTGGTGGATCCGGAACAGAAAACCTCTATAACGGGGGGATCGACAATAACGGGTTTATCTGGGCATCAGGTTACAGCACCAGTGCAGACCTTGAAATGAGTGCTAATGCCTATGACAACACCTTCAAAAACAACTATATTTTTAAGCTAACCGAGGACGACTTGAGTGCCGGAGCCGGAAGTGTTCCCTATTCAACGTTTGTGGGTGATATTGCAGGGCTAGGTTTCATGAGTACTGTCTTTGATGAAGATACCCCCAACAAGCTCTATACCTATGGTTATACAAATGCCAACATCTACCCAACTACAACGGGTGCTTTCCAAGAAAATAGGGGTGGTGGTTACGATCTAGGTGTCATTAAATGGACCATTGATGGCTCAGGTGACCTAAGCCTCGATGCCTCAACTTACCTTGGTGGATTCGGAAGCGAGTTCCCTGGTGGCCTTGATGTTGACTCTTCAGGAAACATCTATGTCGCCGGACAGTCTTACTCTTCAAACTTCCCCAAAGTCTGCCCAATCCGAAGTGGGTTTACCACCTCAGAAGGGTTTGTTACCAAATTTTCTAGCGACCTAACCAGCGTGATCCGTTCCACCTTCATTGGAGGGAACGCCGCGGATGACCCAGGTGATCTTTATATCGATGGTTCTGACAACATCTACCTTGTTGGTAATACTAGCTCTTCTGACTTTCCGGTTGTAGATGCTCCTGGTGGAGCTCCAACGTACGGTTATGATGGCACATACCAAACAAGTGCAGGTTTCGCCGTCTTGATGGATGAAATTGATAATGCGGACGCCGACACCGATAGCGACACATGGCAGGACTACTGTGATAACTGCGTAAATGTCGCGAATACCGATCAGGCCGACGGAGATAATGATTCAGTCGGCGATGTTTGTGACAACTGTTCTACCACTTACAACCCTGGCCAGGCCGATGGTGATTCCGACACAGTCGGAGACGATTGTGACAACTGCCCTTCTGACAGCAATGCTGGTCAGACAGATGGAGATTCCGATGGCGTAGGTGACGCTTGTGACAACTGTCCGGCGATCAGTAACGCGAGTCAGGCCGATCACGACTCCGATGGTGTAGGTAATCCTTGCGATCCTGATTACATCGATCCAGCAGAATGGTCGCCAACCCGCCTTGTTTCTGATTACCCGACAGCAGCTTCAGCATTTCAGCAACGCCCCCAGGCTATAAGCACATCTGACGGCAACTTCATTGCGGCCTGGGTTGATCCCAAAGGTGGAACATCAACCCTTTATGTCGAAAAATTCAACATTGCCGATGGTACAACTTTTGCCGGTTGGACTGCTGGTGGCATTTCAATCACAGACTTAAGCGGTACCAGTCCATTCAGTAATAACACTGAATATGCTCTTATTTCCGATGGAGCCGGGGGAGCTTATCTGGCGTGGGATAACGGGACGTTTGGTGATACCAATATTTACGCTCAACATATCCTTTCAGATAGCACATTACAGTATGGTACAACAGGGGTTAATGTAAGCACTCAAACTAGTGGCGACGAAACCGATCCGCAACTAGCCCTGGACCCAAGCGGAGATGCCTTTGTTTCCTGGACAAACACGACAGCAGGTAGAAGCACAGTGCGGGTAAACCACATTGATCAAACTACCGGTGCCAGAAGTTGGGTAAGTGACTCAACACTATCACTGAGCGAATCAGATGGATCTAGGTT
This sequence comes from uncultured bacterium, assembly GCA_965369305.1. Lineage (GTDB taxonomy): Bacteria > Patescibacteriota > Gracilibacteria > UM-FILTER-43-11 > UM-FILTER-43-11 > JAFGTE01. The sequence continues at coordinate 18,085 of CBDUQG010000011.1, read as the reverse complement.
ACTACCCGACAGCTTGGGCAACGTTTACGTCGCAGCGTATGATCCAACTTTATTTCTAGTCATTCTTGAAAAATTCAACTCAAGCGGAACGCGCCCATCCGGATGGTCTCCGGCCATTAGTCCGTCTGATCTCCCTGGATCTCTCGGCTTCCCAGAAATTGTTAGTGACGGTAGCGAGGGTGTGATCCTAGTTTACTACTGGGCAGACGTTGGTTTCACGACAGAAAAAGTAAAAGTCCAAAGAATCCTTGATGAAGGTGCTGATGAAGTTGGTGGTGCCTATGATACAAACTGGCTAGTTGGTGGAAGAGAAGGTACAACCCTCAGAACTGGAACCACCTTCTCCAATATTCAGCCTGTCAGTGATGGAAATGGCGGAGTATACGTTGTTTGGAACGAAGTAGCTGGAGGTCGAACTGATATTCGGGCCAACAAGGTTAGCGGTGCTGCCGGAACCGAAGGTGATGTATCTTGGGGCACAGATGGTATTGAAGTATCAGACAGTTCTGATAGTGCGAATCAAAATCTTGGAAACATAAAGTCAGCAGATGGATCACCACTTCTGATTGCTTTCGAAGATTACTCTTTCTCACCGACAAAAGTAGCTATTCAGAGAATTAGCGACAGTGGATCTTTAGAATGGCCAGAAGCGTCACCAGGCTTTGATGGTCTTAATTTTATGAGTGATGACACAACAAACGATGATTTTCAGCCGACCATTGCCGGTGACGGTACAGGTGGAGCTGCTATCTTCTGGCAAGGTTACGATGCCTCTTGGAACGCCGATATTTATGGTCAGTACCACATCCACAGTCCGGTCACTACCACCACAACACGTGCGGCTGTTTCTAGCAGTATTCCTTCTTGTACTATCTTCCCGGTTCAGCTTGATTTGGACGAAACTCTAAATGTACTTCAACAAGATGGACGGCCAGTAGTCGAACTTAGCTGGGCTGATCAGCAGAGTCGGGATGCGACCTCTGGAGAAAAAATAGACGTTCTCTTTGATTACCTTGAACAGGAGCCCACTCCTGAGCTAGACGGTAGTCAGAAACCACTTGAAGGTGTGTTCACTCGCCATATTTATGATCAGATTTATGCCTCAGGAAATGAGGCTCTGATCGCAGCTTTTGAAGATGAACTTCAAAAAGTCACCAAAGATGAAACCGAAGCCACCCTCAACCTACTTAGTGAACTGGGAATCAACTATAATAATGACTTCTTCTCAGATTGGTGGATTTATCTTCTGCTAGACAAAATCAAAAGCGATGAACCGATTGCGACTACGTTTGTCTCGGGACTGGAAGAACCTTTCCAGGCAAATGAACTGAGCTACCGTGATGTCATCACTAGCCTACTCGAAGATTTTGTGAAAATTGAACGAAGTCCTGCCGAACTGGAAGTGGCGCAGTGTATTGATGATGCTGTTGCCGGAATGGAACTTGATGATTTCATTCCTGGGCAGGGTACGAATATTTACGAAGAGTTCGATAGCCAGCTCAAAGAACTGCTGGACCAAATAAAGACTGAAGGTACTGTGGGCTCTGCTTTTAATAGCCTAAAACAAAACGAGCAGTTCCTCGAAAGCACCCGAACCAGTTTGGATCTGGGGGTTAACGCCCTGCTCTTTGGATGGGCTAATAATACTAAAGTTCAGGAGCTCATTGACTACTACCAAAAAAACGAAACCATTGAAGAATTCAGAAGTATTCTATTCCAGACTGACATCGTGCAGGAAATGGAGGGCTGCCTGAAAGATGTTTATAAGCGCGATCTCATCGGATACGTGAATGACATCCGTACAAATCTGGTGCAGAGTTCAATCGAACAGAATCAGGTTTGTGATGAAAATACTTCAACGGTAATGCTCGACGTACTCAAGGAAATGCTTGAGCGCCCGGAAATTCAGGCAGATACGGAAGACATGGTTCTGGAGTTCATTAATGAGTTACTAAGTCTTGAGCAACATCTCTCAGGTTCAACTGCTTATATTGATACCTTCAGCGATTACTACAACAGTAATTACGAACCACCTTCAGATGATACCTACGATGATTTGACGCTCGAAATCTTCCGGGATGGACGACTGATTTACTCAGTTGAAAACCCAACCTTCTCAAGTTACATCGACGAAAATGTCCCTTCCAACAACACAGGTCGGGCAAAATCACATAAGTACTTCATCCGAACCAGCACTGTTTGTGACTCAAAACAAGGTTCCGAAGGTGAAGCTCAGATTGATCCTATCCTGCCTCCATCAACCAGCGTTGACGTTGATGCCGACATTAAAGTAAATCTAAAGAACGGTTACAACATTCTTTTCATCGAAAAGCTTGAAGCTTTAATTCAAGCCGCCAAAAAGAACAATCAACGTAGGCTAAGTGCAGCCATCAGTGGTGGCACCAGCCCAAATGGCCAGGATCAACAGCTAATGTGTGAACAGGCTGAGCAAGCTCTTACAAGTACTGCTCAACCAACAGGTGACAACGTGATGGAGTACATCCTGAATTGTCATGGCAGGCCAACTATTAATGATGAACTGGAAGACAGACGTCTTAAGATTGTGCCACCTATTCTACTGGCCCTTAAGCTTGATGCCGGTTCTGAGCCAACACAGGTGATTGACGGATTTGTTCAGCCGATCATCGATGAGCTAAACAAAGAAATCAGCCAGGCTGAAGAGGTGTTTGCATTAGTGCAAGGAGAGCTAGCCCGCCTCGATATCAGCGAGGGGATGGCAGGCTTTAATGAAAGTGAAAAGCAACTTATAAAGTGTGGTGGAATTCAGGATTGTGGACAGGATGTCCAAGAAAAGATCAGAACCTACTTCACAGGTAGCTCTCACGCAGCCACTCTGAGTGTGGAAATCTATGATGCCAGTGACAATCAGATTTACCAGATTGATGTCGATTCAGACATCTTCGGTGAAGTGAATGATGTGAGTCTTGGCACTTTGGTATCAGCCACCGATTACACTATAAAGATCCGCCCTAAGGATCAGCGCTTTGTACTGCCAAAGCTAACCAACTTGGCAATTAACACGGCAGAGCCAAAAGCGGGCGGTGGCTTCAAGGCCTACCTTGATCTTGTTTACGGAAGACAGTTCCGATACGGAAACTTCGATGACTCTAACGACATCATCGACCGTCAGGACATTCTGATGTGGGGTCAGTTGATTACCGATAACCCTGAACTCTGGGATGAAAGTAACCTCGACGGACTCTATGGAGTGGATCTGCTCGACGTAATTGCCTTCCAGCAAAACTGGGGAGTGATTATGGAATCACGCCTTGAAGAAAGTCAGATTACTCTGATGGAGCTAGCCGAACTATTCGGACTCACTACCAGCACCGAAACTCGCGTTCAGGTACCAGCTTGGCTAAACTTTTTAGAGCAAACCTGCCAGTAGCTAAACTTGCGAACGCAGTCCAGAAGTATTAGTATGAATTCCTTTCATACTTTTTCTGGATGCCAATCTCGATCATCAATCGCCGGCTGGATTTGCATGAATTCAGAGACTATGTAGCTACCTACAATTTTGGCACACAGCCAGCCAATAAGCTTGTTGTTCATCATACATGGCGTCCTACCAAAGAAGGTTGGGGAGGTGCTCACTCTATTCAGGGGCTCAAGCGATATTACGAAGGCAAAGGTTGGCCGGCCGGCCCGCATCTTTTTGTGGCCGAGGACGGCATCTGGCTTTTTTCGCCCATGCGCCAGGATGGCATTCATGCCTCTGAGCTAAATCGCCGTTCCATTGGGATTGAGGTGGTGGGGGATTATGACAGCGAAAAATGGTCCGGTAAGACAAAAGAGAATGCCCTGGGGGTCATCAAGGTGCTCATGAACCAACTCGGATTAGATAAGAATCAAATCCGCTTTCATCGCGAAGTATCAAACAAGACTTGTCCCGGCACGGCTATTACCAAAGAATGGCTTTTTGGAGAATTAGACGATTTCCGCATTCTACCTCGTATTCCAGGCACTACTACTGCTATGGAGGGTATTGCTAGTGTTTCAGCTCCTATTCCTGGAAGGGTTCCCAGTGGTCTTACATCCCTTGACGATGAAGTTATGATCCCCGTGTGGGCAGCCGAAGCAGTTGCATGGGTGCACCGGAACCATCTCTTTGAAATCCACGATCATGAGGACGTGAGAGATGCAGTAAAGTTTTACCGTTTTTATAAACTAATGAAAGACGCCTAATGGAAATGAATGAAAAAGTGATTGCCATTGTCGGAATCACCGAGGCCATCAAGCAATATGGAGTTCCTTCCGACTTCTGTCCGACGATCGCTATTATTGTAGGCGCGCTTTTTGGATACGCTGAAAAACCAAACTCTCAGGGAATCCTCGAGGGCATCATTTTAGGCGCAACCGTAACTGGTGGATATGCAGTTTCTAAACGAGTTGGAAAAGGCGCCATAGAACCTTTCTGCAAAAAACCCGACTACTCCAAGCTTGAGGCAGACGACTATCGGGGTGTATAATCAGCTAGCTCTTTAAAAAGTGGGGATGTCTTTGGTTTTGACGAGAATGGTTCAAGTCAATAAATGGCGATCCAGGTATCGCGCTGTCTGCCTGCCAATTAGTCCAGCGCATTATAAGTGCAAATACTTATAGATCTCTAGCTGCTTCTGCTAAGCGTCTTGCTAAGGCTCCTGCCCTAGTACCTGCTTTTGCTTAAGCATGCTATACGGCTGCCTATTTGCGGCCTCGTCTCACATTCCGACACCTGCTGAGTCTGTGAGGCGTTATTTAGCAGGTTAAGCATGCCTTCCGCCTCTGGAGGACGGCATGACGAAAAAACAACCCAGATAAGCTAGGTCGCTTTTGTTTGTTTTTATGGCCTAGATGAAAATTCTAAACGAACTATGATTGTAGAGGTTTACTGACTTCATTTTCGGACCCCGGTTCGACTCCGGGCATCTCCACCAACTACTTAAAGGTCAGCTCGATATGGCCCTTTTTGAAGTTCGTTTTCACACCACTTTTTTGCATTAGCTGTACATGAATCTCAAAAAAGACTTCCAGAGGGTCATTAGCCTTTCTTAAAACTTCAAGGAGCGATTGATTACTTGGCTTTAGAACCTGATCTGAATCGTACTTTAAGTGAAGCTTTTTATTCTTTTTGTCGACATGCATATCAACGTTGCTGGTGGCTGGCATTAGATAAAGCAATATATGCTCCAGTCCTCCCATAATCACATCCCTGTCACCCTTAATTATCAGCCTGGTTTTTGGCAGCTTAAGCTTCATTTTTGCCTTTTTGAGATGGTCGCTAAGCACCGCCTCCGTAATTTCAATAATCTCTGCGAGAGGAATTTCTACCTTTGAAAACTTTTTCTTGTTACCCAATATGAACTCTGTCTGGGCTGTCAGCAGGCCGATCATTTTTAAATTCTGTAGTATTTCGGACCTGGCCTTTGGCTTTATTTTGGCTTCGGCAACCATAAAGTTAAGGATTGTCACGATGTTAAGAATTTCGTGTCTTATGAAAGCTCTATCAGTACTCATTGATAATTCGCGAGGCTATTTATATAATTGAAGCAATTATGTTCATTATACTTAAAGGTCATGCCAAACAAAACAGCAATAAAGAAAGTCATTTTCCTCGAAGACGAAAAAGCCCTCTCAAAGCTCTACGTAAGCAAATTAAAGGAGGCAGGCTTTAAAGTAACACTATTCGAATCAGCAGAAGATTTGATCGAGAAATGTGAATCAATAAAACCAGATGCCGCAATCTTAGATCAGGCTCTTCATGGGGCAGAAAAATCCGGCCTTGATGCAATCCCTAAACTTAGAGAGTGCAATCCAGACATGAAAATAGTTATCTTTTCAAACTACAGTGAATTCCAAATGAAAAGCGAAGCTAAGAAGGCCGGCGCAGACGATTACCTGCTCAAACTAGAAACACCGCCACCGGCCTTAGTTAATTATCTCAAGAAGCTCTAGCGACTTAGTTTCAGCTGAATTCTGAACGAAGCTCCGCCAAGTTGACTGTCTTCCACCCAGATCTTTCCTTTGTGAAGCTCAACGATTTTTTTACAAAGATAAAGACCGAGCCCAATTCCGGCTCCTGCTTTTTTGGTCCTGAATTTTTCGAAAATGGATTTCTTCAGGTCATCCGGAATTCCATCTCCGCTATCATCAATTCGTAGGTCAATATTACCTTTTTCCACTCTGAATCGTATTTTAATCTCTTCACCCTTGGGGGTGAACTTAGAGGCGTTAGTCAGAAGGTTATGCAAAACCTGTCTTAGCTGTGCCTGATCCATCATGGTAAAAGCTTGTTTTCTGGACCCTTTGCTTAAAGAAAACTTAAGCCCCTTATCTTTCATGATTGGCACAAAGTCCTTATATATAGACTCAACAAAAGGTACTATATTTATCTTTTCAGTATGAAGTTCCACTTTATTTAAATCGTATTGCTGAACGGCAAATAGCTTATCAATAAGCATCTTGATGTTGGCAATAGAAGTTTGGACGACTGACAATTCCTTAATTCTTTGGCTCGCCGGCTTCCTGGAATGCATGATGTCGTCTACCTGAAAGGTGGCAATGCTAAGAGGTGTTCTGAACTCATGAGCCGTAACAGCGATGAAGTCAGCCTGCTGCTTAAGAAGCTCGTTGATTTCTTTGATTTTCTTTTTAAGCTGTCGCGTCTTTCGTTCAATGATGGCCTTCATCAAATTGTTTTCCTCTTCAAGGTTCATCTTAAGGAGAACATTCATGAGGGCGACTTCCAAGCCACGTTTCGCATCTAGAATGGCGTCCACCTTTTCTCTGGAATAACCCGTGTCAGCATCGGTCCTTCTAAGGACGAAGAAGCCAATCAAATTACCTTCGGAGAACAAAGGAACACACATGTCAGCATCAAGCTTCTTCAGGGCGTTAAGAAGCTTCTTCTTTTCATCACGGCTCAACTTAGCATACTCGATTTCATCTTTAATTAAGGCATCCTTCTTATAGTTCATTAGGGCCTTGGTGAAGGAGTTTCTTTGGTAGACTGGCAGATCAATATTTGTCTGCTTGTCCCTTAATAGGTAAAGCTTGGCGTTGGCAAAGTTAAGTTTGATCGAAAAAGTTTTGTCAAAAGCTCCCTGAAGCTGATCCAGGTTTTCGGAAGAGAGAATTGCTGACTTGAGCTCCCCGATAGAATTCCTGAAATCGCGCAAATTCTCTGTAACAAATTCCGGAACGTAGACTTGTATTGCATTGGTGATCATTAAGGCTACCAATGCGCTTGTGCCAAGAATGAAAAAGAAATTCAGGCTAGGGGCTAGGTTCAGAATAAGTATATAGAGGGCAAAAGTTGAAATAAGGAATAGCGAGTACAGAATGAGTGATCTGAATACTCGAAAGGAAAAATATGAAAAATTAAAGAAGCGGTGCTTGTATATAGAGTAGAAGGTGGGCAGGGTAAAGAGAAGCGTGTATGATGGGGAAATCTGAGCTAAGTTCAAGGTTCCCCAAATGGCAAGACCGTAAAGAGGTAATACAATATTGGTCGTTATCGTAGTTATGCAAAAGAGCCAAATACCAGTTGTTGTGAAAGCCATCTTCCTCCGTTCAAGACCCTTTAGGTTAATCAGTTTTTTGGTAGCAATAAACGCTGCTAGTAAAAGCGAAAGCAACAGCATGATCGAATAAATACCGTAAAGTGGACCGTAGGAATCCGCTAAGTAGACACCACCCCTGATCAGCTGTTCTTCGTGCACTAAGTCGCTAAAGGCTGCCAAAACGGACATGACAACCATAATTCCCGTATAAAGCCATATTTTAATTCTGCCAAACTGAAACGATTTTTGTGGAAAGAGATACAAAAATGAAACCAAAAAGAGCATCATGAGTAAGCCAACCCCATAAGCTAGCTCAACAAATATTTCTGATCGAACCAAATCAGGCGGTCTACTAAGGGCAAACTGGTAGCCAAAGTATAAAGAGAGTATCCAGAAGACTTGAAACGAGGTAAAGCCAAAGAAGGCTCGGTTAATGACAGATTTTTTGTTCTGAAGCAGGACAAAAAGGCCAGTGAGGCCAGTTGCTAGTATCGTTGTTAGGTAGAGTGCAATTAGAGTTCTTGGCATATCTTTTTATTCCAGTATGAATCTATTATATGGAAGTGGGCATCATTTAGCTAATATTTGATCCCCCTTCTTGTCCGTAAAATGATCTATGAAACTTTGCAGTTTGTAAGCGACAAGAGTTATCCCATGCCCGTCCTCCTTACCCGGAATATCTAGTGCACCAGGGACATCAACGGCACCAGCCTTCCGGACAATTTTGTGGATCGGAGCACCAACTGGAACCTCAGAAAGACCTATTGCTGGCAAATTAGACTTTCGTTTTAATTGCTCGAAAAAGTTGCGCGTCACTTCTTTCATTTTGCCCTGTTTTCGTGCTGATGGAATCACGGCAAGCTGGTTCCAAATATACACCTGACTATCTTCGGAAAAAGGCTGTTTGTCTTGAAATATCTCAGGGTTTTTCTTTGCTGCTTCATTGATGCAATCCACAAAGTGAGCGATATCTCTATTGTGTTTAGGGCTTTCAAAACCTGAATAGTTAACAGGATTTCTCCATTCTTCCCTGTCAAAAGCCTCAGAGATGCTCCCGTGGTAACCATACGTAAAAGCCTCCAAGCCGCTAGAGTTAGGTTTTCTGATCAAGGAAAGCTGACCATCTGTACGCAGGTGTTCAAGCCTTTGTCTGACCGTTTCGGGATCGTGCCAAAACATCGGTACTTCGCCAGTTTTTGAGTCTTTCAGTGCATTCAAATTAACCCCATCCAGCTTCTCTAGGTCAATATATTCCTCGCTACCAAAAACTTCTGCTGGCGAAATAGGCTCAACTGCTGAAGGGTAAAAAATATACTGACCATATTCATTACTATATGTCTCACGGAAACTGCGCCCCATCTGGTCTAGAAGCTCAGGAGAGATTTCGACTTCATCTAGCGATTCAGAAACATGCTGAGTGGCCTCAGCGGCTTTCTGTAGTTCATCCAATACAGCGGCACCTCGATAGTATTTTGGACCGGTTACTTCACGTTTGTCCTTGCGGGATCTCACGACTGATTGCTTAATTTTGGAACCAAACTGACGCATAAATTCATCGGGCGGCAAGTTGTAAGCTGCTCTAAGGTCACCCAACCTCTCGATGCCGATGGCAACCGTTCCAAATTCATCAGGGTGAACTTGTTTATATCCAACACCCTCGAGTACAGGCAAAACATTGCCATCAAAACGCACACTCGCGAAAGCTGGATAATCATCATTTTCAGGTTTTATATTCATGGTAGCTCTAGCAATATCCATAAAAGCACCACCACTCCTGAACGGTCTCGCTACACTAACCCTGTTAGTAGAGATGACCGATGAGTCATCATCAAAGTCAATATTGAGCATGCGTGATGCCCTCTCTCTGAATTCATCCCACTCCATACTCTCCTTGTAGTTCATGTTATTTGCAAAGAAGTCTTTCAGGGTCATTTTCTGAATAACACATGTTCCCCTTACATAGCCCTCTTCATCCTCAAGAAGGGACCCATATGCATCACGATACAAAGCAGATAAATAAGGTCTGTAAATTTCAGGATTAAATATCAAAATTGTGGGACTTTCACAATCCGGACAATCAGGTGTATTACAACCATCTTTTTCTAGCTCTTCAAGTGCCTTATAACCCTTTTTTGTGTCAGAGGTGCCATATATTTCATCAATAGATAGAATCCTTCTGCAGTCAGAATTACTGCAAAAAGAATACTCTCCATAACCCCTATAGCCAAATGCTTCCCGCTCATGATTAATGATGCGGTCCAGGGTGTCGTTGTCCAGTGAGGACATATCCTCATACGTTTCAATTTTTGTTTTCATTCGTTTTTCTAGGCGCCAATGCCATTAGGTCGTCTCATGCGAGTGCCACTGCCCCAGCGACTACGACCAGCCTTCGTATTATAGGAGACATAATGCGGCGTGCCAAATCCATTAAACCCACTAGCTTGAGAGTCCATGTAGGCACCAGCATTTCTAACAACAAGGAAATCCCCCTCCTTCATACCAGAGGGTAGTAATACACCACCTAGGCTATCGCCTGAGTCACAAGTGCGACCATAAAGCGTGTGAGGAATAACATTGTCAGGCAGCTTGCGTCCATCTCTCGTGAATACTTCAAAATTATACTCCCAACCGTGAATTGGTGAATCGCTAAAGGAAGTAAAGACGCCATCATTCATGAAGACCCGCCTTTTGCCATGCCTTCTATTTTCATCAATTTCAAGAATGGGAATAGCCAAGGTAACCGAGCTGGCCACCAGCGACCTACCTGGTTCGATAATGATTTTAGGCTGAGTTTGTAAATCCGATCTAAAAATATCACCCCTCACTCTTTGGACAGCTTTGCTTAGCTCCTGGAGATATTCTTGTACATTGTGTCGGTCTTCAGGGCCATAGTTAACAGGGACGCCCCCTCCTAGATTAATACTGGAAACACCACCATTTAAAATGGCCAGTTCCTTCATTAGTTCCATACCTGCCACAAAAGATTCAGGGTTCGGATTCTGAGAACCAGTATTAATGGCTAGGCCTGGCAGAGCGCCAGAATTTCTAATACGACTTAGCAAAGCAAGTCCTTCTTGAGGTGAGCAGCCGTACTTTTCCGATAGGTTAATGCCAGCAGCTGGGTTTTGTGTTTCGATTCTAGCAGCCACCTCCAAGTCATCTCTCTGAAATGACTTATTTGGCTCAAGTACCCTATTAACGCCACTTCGACTCTGAGCCGTAAAATAGCGAACATTCATTCCATAGGCTGCAAAAACCTCAGATTTTCTTTTGACTGGATTGTTAAAATAGATGTCCTCAGGGTTTACATCGCCCATACTCAAAACCTCCCTGATTTCACCGGCAGAGGCACAATCGAAACCATCTACCCCTTCGTCAGCAAGCACTTTCAAGATGCGTTCGCGAGGGTTGGCTTTCATTGCATAAATGATTCGTCTCTCCGGATCATTGGGCAAAAAGTGATCCCTAAAAATTCCCACATTCCTTCTTAGATCACCTTCATTAACAAAGCAATAGCTTTCATCGGTACCTGAGCGCAGGATGTCATCCATCACATGGTTCAAGTCCTTGCCAGGATGCGATTCAAGTCTTCCGCGGATATCAGAAATAGGCGTCTGTTGAGTGATTTCGGCATCCCCGCGTTTTTCGGCCGGAATATCCATCAGACTAGCTTGGTTCAAAAGTAAAGAACTTTGGTATTATGTTTATTGAAATCTCAACTGAGAGTCAGAACAAAAACATGATACGTCTGGACAATTAAATAATATTAAATTCATCATTAAGAAACTCATAAATTTTTGTTAAAAAATCATGAAAAATTAATAGATAGCTTGACATATATTATGATATATTTAGTGTTGAAACTGACTTTATTACGCCAAAAAAATGAAAATATTACTCATTGAGGACGAAAGTGAGATCGCAGGATTTCTAATGCGGGGCCTTAAATACGAAGGGTGCCAGGTGCAACACCTAGCAGATGCCAGCAACGTTATGCAGAATCTTCAGCGAAACAAATATGACGTGATCATACTGGACCTTATAATGCCGGGTGGTAGTGGCGAAGAGATTCTCACAAATATGAGACTCAAAAAAAACCAAACACCGGTTATAGTGCTGACCGCCATTGATGACGTTGTGACAAAAGCAAAGCTGCTGAACTTAGGAGCCGATGACTACCTGGTAAAGCCTTTTTCATTTATGGAACTCATTGCCAGAATCAAGTCAGTGACCAGAAGATACAAAGGGGATGCTGTTTCGAATCAGGAAATCAAGGTTGGAGACCTGACAATCAATACATCCCTTAGGCTTGTGAAAAGAAAAGGCAAGAAGATCCAACTCAGACTGAAGGAGTATGCACTTCTGGAGTACCTAATGCAGAATCCTGACAGGGTCATCAACCGCAGTTCATTAATCGAAGGAGTCTGGGATTACAACGCACGACTCTTTTCCAATACTGTTGATTCGCACATTTCGACACTACGAAAAAAGATCAACGACGGTTTTGATAATAACCTCATCGAAACAGTGCACGGTGTAGGCTACATTTTGAAGTCCAAGATGTCCTAATCCTGTTTTTTCTTGGTTGTAGATATCGGCCTGACACCCGATCTAGTTCGCCTGGGGCCTGGGGGAATGGTGCTGGGTATAAGAGCAGTGACCCGGGTGCCAACACCTTCCTCGCTTTCAATGTATAGGTGGCTATTGTGGGCCTTCATGCTACTTCTGGCACTGACTAATCCAATACCAGAACCTGTTTCTTTGGTGGTAAGGGATTCATGTTCCAGGCGATCCAAAACATCAGCGGGGATGCCCGAGCCATTATCTTCGATCTCAACACTTATGTAGACACCATCATCAATTTCTTCGAACGGCTTAAACTGTGTTCCATACTCCCTGCATTCTAAAGTGGCTGTGATTCTACCACCAGAAGGTGGCATAGACTGCACAGCATTGAGAATCAAATTATCGATAGCACTTTTCATGGCCACAGGACACTCTGTATTGGCGGCCGCTGGGGAAGCGAAGATGGCAAACTCAATATGCGGATGAAGTTTTTGGTATGACGAAATCATGCCAGGAAGAAAGTCGGAAAGTTGCACTAGCTGAATGGGGCCTTCATCTAATTCCTCATTTCGCTCCTCTGCAAGCAAGTTCAGGTAGGCCTGTTCAATAATTACCTCCGATTGATTAGAGGCCTGCTTAGCTTCTTGAAGCCAGTTTGGTGAGATATAGTTCTCCGATTCATTTACAACCCCCTTAATTTGGCCCCGGATTGAGCCCAAGAGCTTTAAGGCCATTCCAGTATTCAACCTGTCATATTTTGAGTCCTCAAAAAGTGTGTCAACAACCTGGTTAACTCTTCGTAATCTAGTATGTAGTTCGTTGACACGCTTAGTATCCTCGTCAGACTCTCCTTTCATACCTGCGCCCAAGGCACAAGTAAGCACCGTCATCATATTCCTTACATCATGCATTTCCTGAGCCAGGGTGCTGGCCGGCGGAATATCAGAAGTGAGAAGGACCCGTTGTTTCTTTGCTAGATTGTCGTAAGACATTAGGTGAAATTACATAAGCTTAGCTCAACCTTGACTAAAGTAGAAGTTGATAGCACAGGATATTCTGAAAATGTTAAAAAAACCTCAAAAAATCATTAAAAAATCATTAAATCTTTCTAGCAAGACTGGCCAATCCATCGCAAAAAATCCTTGTTTCCATGGCTCAGCGGCAGAAAGACGATGCAAGGGCATTCATAGGAATGCATGCTTCTGACAGTCTTTATGATTTTGGATTCGTTTTTTTGATTTGTTTTAAGAATAATCACAACCTCCTTCTCGTGATGCAGTTCTTCATCCCACACGTAATAAGACTCAGTGCCCGGAACAATGTTGGCACAGGCAATGAGCCCTCGTTCAAGAAGCTCCATGACAATGTCTTTTGCTTCGGTCTTCGTGGGGGCAGTAAGATATCCTATGCTGAATTTCATAGGCTACAAGACAAGAGAATATTGCATCTCATCAGGCTCGTGTTCCTTCATGAAGGTTGTGAGCACCTCTATTAATATATTTACGTCATAAAGGGCCCGATGTAAAGCATCCGATTCAGCTTTCACTTTATAATGCTTGGCGAGTTGTTCGAGTTTGCCAGGCAGCATCTGCTCCTTGGCGTAGACCAGGCTGCAGGCAACCTGATCATTCTGATAAGGCTTCATGCCACTACGCACCAGGTTTGAATTAAGCATTGGGAAGTCAAACTTGATGTTGTGAGCCACAAGAGGGCGATCTCCGCAAAATTCCATGAAATCAGCAAAAACTTCCTCCGGTTTTCTGGCAGCTTCGATTTCTTCCATGGGTATTTTATGAATCTCCCAGGCCGCTTGAGTGATCTTATTAGGATTTACCCAAATAAGTTCCTCAAATGAGTCCTGTGGACCGTTCTTGTTCCAGAGCCTGGCACCAACCTCAATAATATCATCATGAAAAGTATTCAGGCCGGTCGTTTCAGTGTCAAAAACAATGAAGTCTTCTCCTGAATGAAAGCGCCTGATGAAGTCCTGAAGTGGAATAATGTCCATGGCTCAGCTAAATTAATAATCAACCTTTTTTCGATCTTGCTTTAGCTTGCCTCGCATCTTTTTTGATTGCAACCTTTTCACCTTGCTTCCCTTGGGAACCTTGGTCTTTTTACGTTTTGCAGGTACGTAAAAGTAACGCTTAACCTTTTCTGCTAGCTGATCAAAAGCATTTTTCATATTCTGCTCTCGGCTTCGTTGGCTTATTGAACGCGTAACAATCTGGCGTGTTTTCTGGAATGAATTCAGGTAGGCTTCGGGAATATGATAAATAAGGCGGACTCCATTAACGTTCTTATTTACATTCTGGCCGCCTGGGCCTCCGGAAAAATAAGAAACCTGGACCTCATCTGGGCCGATTTCAAGGGTGCCTTTACCTTCCGTTTTAATGCTTATGAGCCTTTTTTCCCGATCGTATGTAAACCAGTCTTTTTCCATCTATATATATGTTGTGACCGAAGTATACCAAAAAAACAAAGTAAAAAAGTGATGCTAAGTTCTCGTTTTTGTTTACCCTTAGACCATTGACATGCAAAGCCAAAATGTATAAAATGCGCCCAGCCTCAAAAAAAGACCCTCTAACCCTAATAAAGTATGCCTGAAGTTGCTATACCTCAAATGACCCCAAAACGCCCTCTTTTAGAGCGAGCCCGCGATATTTGCGGCCTCGATTTTGAAGCACCTAAGGGGGCAGTCGATAATCTTGTATATTCCTACGAGGCGATCCCTTATCTTCGCGATAAAATTAGCGGACTTATTAGCACTGTTAACAGCTAAAACTGGAGTTGTACATGACCCGCAGTTGTGGTAAAGTACCGTGGGTCAGTAGCTCAGTTGGTAGAGCAGTAGGCTCTTAACCTATTGGTCCTGGGTTCGAGTCCCAGCTGACCCACCACCCATAAGTTAACTCCCATCTGCAAAAACCTCATCTGAGGTTTTTTTCGATGTTCGTTCACTTCTGGGTCCCACCCCAAAAAATCCTTCTCGGCCTTCGGCCTGCGATTGAATTTTTCGGGGACCCCGTTTTTGTTGGGTAGCTGGAACTCTATTGCTAAAATAGGCACATGAAACACATCCTTTTTTACACCGACACGCCCAACCTGGGGGGTGCTGAGAAGCACATGCTTTTGCTGGCTAAGCATTTGAGCAAAAAGGGGATTGCCGTTTCCTTGGCCTATGGCAAGTACAGTAAGGTGGCTAGGCTGCACGATGAGTTTGTAAAATATTGCGAAGAAATCTATGTGCTTAATACTCTCCACAAACACGACCCACGTCATTATTCTGAGCTCAAAGAAGTATTGAGTAAAAATAAGTTCGACCTTATTCACATTCACGTCTGGAATCCAGCCAGTGGTCGCTACGCTTTTTTCGCCGCCTACTCCAAAGCAGTCCCCATAGTAGCAACTGAGCATGACCCCTTTGAACTCAGTGGACCGAAGAAATGGATCAAGAACGCCTGCCTTGAAAAAGCAGACCACATCATCACAGTTTCTCAGGACAATTTTAGACTCCTTGGCGAGTTTTATGGAGTGCCACCAAAAAGGCTTAAGATAGTCAAAAACGGAATTGAGCTCGACAGCTTTTTGGACAACCACGACAAGGCTGATTTGCCTGTCGATAATGGACCTGTAATCACTTGTATCGCCGAGCTTCATCACCGAAAGGGCCATCGCTACCTCCTCGAAGCTTTTCGAAAACTTCAGGCTCATCTGCCGCAATTAAATCTCATCCTTGTAGGGGCCGGGCCAGCCGAACATGAGCTCAAGGAACGTTTTGGCCAAATTCCCAATGTACATTTCCTTGGCTGGCGCGATGATATTCCACAAATCCTTCGTGCTTCCGACATCCTCATTCTCCCCTCACTCAAAGAAGCCTTTGGTCAGGTCATCCTCGAAGCAATGGCTTCTGGTGTTGTGGCTATAGGAACTAACAATGGCGGCATCCCGGACATTATCAAAGACGGGGTCACCGGCTACCTGATTCCACCAGCCAGCTCACAGGCCATTTTCGAAAGAGTCACGACCATTCTAAAAAACCCTCACCAGATGGAAGACGTTAAGAGGGCAGCACTGGCCTCAGTCAAAAAGGATTATACCGCCGAAAAAATGGCAGAAGGCACCTTAGCAGTTTACGAAGAAGTCTGGTAAGGTAAGCGCATGGCTGAAGCAATCATCTTTGTTCTCATCGTCGGCACGCTCATCGTTCTTTTGCTTTATGCATTTGGAATCACATACCTTGATCCCAGATGGATTGTAGGCTTTCTTTTTCTGCTCATTGCCCCAGGACTTTATGCAGCTTTTACCAGTGGCCCTTTCGTGCCATCAGCCCGTAAACGTCACAAGACCATGCTAAAGCTAGCTGATCTTTCAGACGATGATGTGGTCTATGATCTGGGTTGTGGCGACGGGCGCCTCGTTTTTTCAGCCTCTAAATTCGCCGGTAAAGCTTGCGGTTATGATCTTTCCATTCCACTGGTCATCTACGGAAAAATCGTGAGCCTCTTCCATCCTCGAGCTCAAATCCGCTTCGGAAACATCTGGAAGCAGGACTATCAAGATGCCACCGTTATCTTTTGCTACCTGATGCCTAAAGCCATGGTTCAGTTTCACAAAGAAATCTGGCCGAATCTAAAACCAGGCACTCGTGTGATTTCCAACGCTTTCCCAATTCATGAATTGAGGCCAGACCAGAAAGAAGACAAGGTATATTTATATGAAGTTACTAAATAATTGGAAAAACCCTGGTGCTTTTTACGGCAAGCCAGGGGTTTCCTGCTCTTCTTGATGCTAGTTGCTTGGCTAGCTTTTTTGGATTGGAATGGGTGTGACCTTTGTGGGAACCAAATTTGCAAATGAATACCTATAGAATTTTCCACTCACGTAGAGCGGTACAACCTGTTGCTTTTCGTTTTCGTAGTAGTGCAGGTGAAGAACGAGTTTATCCTTCTCCTCAATAATACTAACGACAGCCATCCTGAACGGGATTTGGAAGATGTTTTCTTGTTTATCCAGCTTCGGTGCTCGAAGGGTCCTAGCATGACCGTCCTCACACATCACTTCCATCAGCAAATACTCCCTATTCGGGTCTAGGTTGAAGGCACCAGTTGCGTAGCATGCGCCCTCAGCTCCTTTCATTGCGGACACATTTGAGCCATTTCCGTTTGTGGAGTGGCAACCTGTCACAAAAAGTAGCAGGCTGCAGGCTATTCAAAATGAAGGTAATTTCATTATTTCAGTCCATCCTTTCGGTTGTGTTGAATGAGCAGGTAGACCTTCCGATCTGCCTGGAAACATATGCTTCAAGCAAAATCATAGTAAGTCATGGCCAATACTTTTAACACTGGCAATATTCTCTGTCAAGCAATTGAGACACTCTAAAAAACCTTAATGAAGAAAAGCCCCCGACCAACGTGTGGTAGGGGGCTTTCCTGCTCTTTTTCATTACTTCCTCGTGAGAGGTAGGGGCTGAACGGTTTCGGGTACGAGCTCCGCGAAGGAGTAGCCGTACTTACCTTCGTTTGAAGCAGGCAGGGAGCGCATGTGATGCACATCCTCGGCTTGGTAGTGAACGTGGAGGACAACGTTATCATCCTCCTCGCCCATGATGCTTACGACAGCCGCCTTGAAGGGGATGCGAAAGATCTTGGGTTGCTCTTTGAGCCGGGGCGCACGAACCTCCTTCGTTGTTTCGCCGCATTGAGCTTCCATGGTCAGGAAATCCCGTTGGGGCGAAAGCTTGAAGGCGCCGGTCGCAACACAGGCTTCGCCCTCTGGTTTTTCGAGAGGGCTGGCAGCAGTGCTGGTAGGTTGATACCCGCTGAAAGCGGTCAACAGCAAAAGACAGAGTATGTGTCGCATCTCCGCCTCCTTTCCTTTAGAGTGAATGTTAAATGAGCAGGTCAGCCAGGAAGGCCGGCCCAGAAACAAAATTTCAAGCCAGACCAATATGGCCG
>CBDUQG010000010.1:0-21850 GCA_965369305.1 uncultured bacterium | reverse complement strand
TCTTTATATTATATCACAGAAAAGCCCTGAAATACAGTGCTTTTTGCCTTATTGAAGCAGAGAAATTGCTGTACAATGTCTTGGCTGTCCTCAGACGATCATCATGAAAAAGAATGCTATTGAAATCACTGACTTGCGAAAGACCTACGATACAGGTGTAAAAGCGCTTAAAGGCGTGAGCCTGAATGTTGAGGAGGGCGACTTTTTTGCCCTACTTGGGGCCAACGGAGCCGGCAAAACAACCATGATCGGCATCATGACTGGTGTGGTGAATCGAACGATGGGAGCGGTGAAAATTTTTGGAATGGACACCGAAAAGCACCCCGAAAAGGCGAAAAGGATGGTTGGCGTAGTGCCTCAGGAGTTCAATTTCAACATTTTTGAAAAGGTGCAGGACATTGTCGTTCAACAGGCTGGTTATTTTGGAATCCCACGCCGTCAGGCTATAAAAGACTCTGAGCCGATTCTGAAAATTCTGGATCTCTGGGAGAAGCGAGATACTCAGTCGATTAAGCTTTCCGGGGGTATGAAGCGGAGATTGATGATTGCCAGGGCGCTCATTCATAAGCCGAAACTACTGATTCTGGATGAGCCAACGGCAGGAGTGGACGTGTCACTCAGACACGGTATGTGGGACTACCTCAAAAAGCTGAACAAAGAAGGGATGACTATTTTGCTGACGACCCATTACATTGAAGAGGCTGAAGCCCTTTGTCGAAACGTAGCCATTATTAAAGAAGGTGAGATTGTTAAATCTGAGCCGGTGAGAGAGCTTATCAAGAGTATGGAAAGGCACACCTATGTGGCCCAACTGGCAGATGATTCCACCATGGAAGTGGTTGTGGAACGCGGCCAGACGGTAAATGACGTTATAAAGAAACTGGATGAGGAAGGCCTTAAAATTGTGGAAATCAGCCCGAAAGGAAACAAGCTAGAGCAGCTATTTTTGAATATCACAAAGAAATAATGAGTACGGAGTTCATTGCCTTTTACACCATCGTGCGCAAAGAAGTAACCAGATTTGTTAGGATCTGGCCACAAACCCTGCTGCCTCCAGTGATCACCCAGACCTTGTATTTCATTATCTTCGGAACCTTCATTGGTTCCCAACTGAGCGAGATTAACGGTGTAAGCTACATGGCTTTTATTGTGCCTGGTCTGGTGATGATGGGGGTCATCAATGCCTCGTATACCAATGTGGTGAGCTCCTTTTTCAGCAATAAGTTCCTGAAGAATATCGAAGAAATGATTGTAGCCTCTGTTTCGAATCGTTCGATCATTCTGGGCTACAGCATTGGGGGAATGCTTCGTGGTCTGGCCGTTGGCCTCTTGGTTTTTATTGTGTCAGTCTTTTTTACACGGCCTGATATTCATAACTACGGCATCATTCTGCTTTTTATTTTTTTGACGGCAGCCGTTTTTGCTCTGGGTGGATTGATCAATGGGGTGTATGCCAAGAGCTGGGATGATATAAATATTTTCCCGACTTTTGTCTTGGTGCCTCTGACCTACTTTGGTGGGGTGTTTTATTCGATTCAGGATCTGCCTGAGTTCTGGCAGAAGGTTTCTAAATTCAATCCGATTCTGTACATGGTGGACGGCTTCCGATACGGCTTTCATGGCTTTTCGGATCTAAACGTTATGGTAAGCCTTGGCCTGCTGGGCGGGCTGGTTGTTTTGCTATATGGGATCAATGCTTACCTGTTTAAAAAGGGAATTGGCCTGAAAACCTAATGCAAAAGGAAGTGAAAATTTTCGGGAAGACGGCCACCCTACATATGAGGAATGATGGGGACTATGCCATCGCCCATGAGCTTTTTCTGGATCACCAGTACAGACAGTGTGATGAAGTGATCAGGAAAGCTAGCCATAGCATTATTGATATTGGCGGGCACCTGGGCTTCTTTAGTTTGTATGCCAGCCTACTTAATTCGAAGGTGCCTATTTATAGCTTTGAGCCGCACAGCGGAAACTATGAGCTTCTGAAAAAGAACCTGAAGGAGAATCGGGTGAAAAATGTAACCCCGAGAAACCTGGCGGTGAGCAATCAGGCAGGGCAGGTGGATTTGTTGATTAGCCAGGAGGACTTGAACCATTCGATCGTGCATGCCATTGAGCCGACGGATGAAGTGCAAAAAGTGCAGTCAACGACCTTAGAAAAAATCCTTTCTCGACAGGACCTTGGACAGGTTGACCTACTTAAGATTGACAGTGAGGGAGCCGAATTCTCGATTATTGAAGACAGCCCGTCCACCGTATTTAAGAGGGTGTCGAATATATTTCTGGAGTACCATGATTGGGTGCCGGGAGGTGATCACAGGCGCCTTAAAAAGTTCCTGGAGGGCCAGGGATACAAGGTTCAGAACTTCCCGAATTCAAAGATGCCTGAACTGGGATTTTTGTGGTGCTGGAGAATAAAATAATTAGCCAGCCAATACTAATGGAGAATCGACATACACTTTTCCGTTATCAAAGCCGACATTTACATCCCAGTACAAATTACCGCCTTCGTCGCCCCAAATCAGCATGTGCTCGAAGTTAAAATTGTAACTTGATCCACCGGGTAGTCCATCAAATAATTCTGGTTTCTGATTAAGTGATTGCTTAAAGTTGGCAACTATATCTTTTACCATGCGCTGAGCCTCTTCATCGCTCCTAGCTCTTAGTACCTGATTTGGCTTTCCATCAACAATTTCGTCCTTTAGATAGCCACCTTTATCAAGGATATCTCTCAAGTGCTTTCCAACTCTGCTCTCAACTTTTTGTTCTGGTGTGGACATTGCCTCCACCTGCTGGTGCAAGTTTTTGATAGCTTCTTTTGCATCATTTTTAGGTGATTCAGACGGCTGACTTCCTGGTTTCTCGCTCATGGTTTTTTTGTTATTTTTCTCATCATTTTATCATTTTTTAGCCGAAAAATCAATACGCCTATGCTAGAATTGGCCCATGAAAACCTACAATGAAGACTTCTATCGACTCTTCAATGAAATCGCAGATTTAATGAGTATTCTGGGCGAGAACAGTTTTAAGATACGAGCTTATCGCGAGGCAGCCAGACGACTAAAGGAGGATACTCACCCTATTGTAAAGAAAGGGGCCAGTGAGAAGACCTTTAAGGAGCTTCCAGGCATTGGTGATGCCATCGCTCTGAAGATGATGCAGTACATCGAGACGGGTAAAATCGAGTGGCTAGAAAAACTCCGAAAGCAGATTCCTAAGGCTGTTCGGGATCTTTTGAATATTCCTCACCTAGGGCCAAATAGGGTCAAAGACCTATATATAAATCTGGGCATTAAGAGTAAAAAGGACCTGGTGAAGGCGGCTAAAAGCGGCAAGATTGAAGAGCTGCCAGGGTTCGGAAAGAAGCTGGTGGATTCAATATTAGAGGCCATTGAAAAAGGCCAGGAGAAGAAAAAACGTCATGAGAGAAAGGAGGTGGAAGCAGTAGCCAAGAAAATTTTGAGCATTCTAAAAAAGATGAAGACCGTGAAATCAGCTGAGGCCGCGGGTAGCTATCGACGTGGAATGCCGACTGTAGGAGATCTGGATGTACTGGTAACAGGTGATTTAGACAATGAGAAAACCGAAAAGGCCATCCGTAAGGAGTTCCCGGATATTACGATACTAGGGAGCGGAGAAACCAAAATTTCCTTTGTGATTTTTCCGAACAACCTACAAGTAGACATTCGTTTTTTACCTAAAGAAAGCTATGGAGCGGCTCTTTTGTACTTTACAGGCAGCAAAGATTTTAATGTGATGATGCGTAAAAAGGCGATTGATCTGGGCTATCTGCTGAACGAATATGCCCTATTTAAAGACGGGGAGTACCATAAGGGAGCCACCGAAGAAGAGGTGTTCGAGGCGCTCAACATGAAATACGTGCCATCTACCAAAAGAAAGTAGTATAGTGGAAGAGCTAAAATACATTTTTCCCTCGACCACATTTTTTCTTAACAACATTGTTTAAGGGAGTCCTATATTCGCCTGGGTCGTGGCCCTGGCTTGCGGACACCCACCTAGATTATCTGGGGAACAATTGTGGCAGGGGTATTTTGGCATAAAAAGCTTTTTTATGGCTGATTCGGCAGTGTATAATGGGTTCACTATTAAATTGTGAGAATTATGAATAAGAAGGTACTCATTGCTGTGATTTCTGTAGCCGTACTTGCTGCTGCTCTTTTGATCTTCCTGACGGTCAGACCATCGGAGAGCGAAACAGTGGGTGATCTAGTGGCACCAACTGCTGCAGCTGATATTTACGAAGAAACGAACCGCCTTGAGGTAAATGAGGGCACAGTGACTGTGAAGCGAGCCTCCGGTACTGAAGAAACAATTGAAGGTGAAACGGAGGTGAGCGTGGGTGACACTATTATGGTTGGAGATGACGGCCGCGCTACTTTGTACTGGTTTGATTATTCCGTCAGCCGCCTTGCTGCTGGTACCGAAATGACTATTGATACAGCCGACTACAATCCTGAAAACATCAATGAGACAGACATTGGCTTTGAGGTGGTTAGTGGTGAAGTCTGGTCAAAAGTGCAGGCCATCGTGGATGAAGACTCTGAATTCCTGGGCTATTCCGGCAAGGTTGTGGCTGGTGTTCGCGGAAGTGTCTTCAACTTTGTGGTAGAGGGTGAAGATGTGAAAGTGCATTCCATTGAGCATGCTTTGGAAGTTGGTGAAAAGGTCTACACCAGTGGCCGTTGGGGAGTCTTTGATAAAGAAAGTGGTGAAAATGAAGGTATGGGAGATATTCCTCTGGATGACTGGAACAGCAATTGGTTCAAGGAAAATATGGGAAGCGATGAAGCTGACCAAGCACTTATGAGAAAGAAGATGATGGCTAAGATGAAGGAGTTACTTGGCACTGCTCCTGGTGATCTTGATTTCCAGGAAAAACTAGCTGAATGGGATGCTTTCATGCAATCCGATGCCTCTGATAAAAAGAAGCAGGCGCTAAAAGCAAAGATTATTGCGCTTGTCAGAGCTCTCGATGTACTGCCAAATGACAACATGTATCCAGCTAAGGAAATGCTTACAGAAATGCTTATTTCATGGGAAAGTGACCCAGCTAAAAAGGACTATCTCAAGAAGAACCGAATTGAAAGAAGGCTCTACAACCTTTACGACTGGGTTCGTACCAATGACCTGGATCCCGAACAGGTACGTGCGTACTTGGTTCGCTTCAGAGCCATGGTTGGCGAAAACAGTGAGTTCTTCAAAGAAAACCCCGATCTCATTCCGCTTGTCGAGAAGATCATAGAAGCACTTGAGAAAAAGCTTCCCGGAATGGCCGGTGAAATGGAGTTCTTACGGGTCATTGACAAGATGAATGATGAAAAGGAGGAACCTGTGATCCGCTCTGCTCCGGTTAGGCAGGCTGATCCGCCAGCAACGACTGAGCCACCAGAAGTGGTCGAAGAAGAAGCCCCTTTCCACCGAGGAGAATCTAACGTCTAAATGAAGAAAAGCCGTCGTAAATTATTTTTTGGGGCGCTGTCCTCAGTTATCCTGAGTTTCCTGTTTTTGGGAATGATGCAGCGAGGTTATTTTTCGACGATTCATCTGAAAATTAGCAACTTCTTTTACTTTCAGGGAGCCAATGAGGCCTCTGAAGATATTGTTATTGTCGCTATTGACGACAAGTCTTTTGAAATTGCCAATGCCAGTGAACTGGGCACCTTAAAGTTTGATAAGGCAGACTACGCCAGGGTGCTTGAAAATTTGGAGGCGGCAGGAGCTAAGGCTATTGGGGTCGACATTATTTTCTCTGAGCTATCGAGCGCAGCCGATCAAAGAGTGCTTGGCGACACGCTGCGCAGATACGACAATATTATTCTGGCCGCGGAACCAAAATTGCCAAGTACAACTGGCCTTAAGCCTCTTCCGGAATTCAGAGAAGCCAGGCCGGACAATTTGGGCGCTATTTTATTTGAGCCGGATAAAGATAATGTGATCAGGCGCCAGCATTTGTTTTTTGAGGATGATCAGGCACCCTATTCATTTGGGCTACAAATCATCAAAAAGTATCTAGATTTGTTAGACGAAGATGGACAGATGTTGGACATGGACTATCAGCTCATGCCTTTCTCGGTCCGTGTTGGAAATAAGCGCTATGAACCGATTTCGATTCCCAACCAAGATGGGCGTATTTTGATTAACTTTTTTGGCCCACCAAACAGTTTTCAGAGTATTTCTTTTGCCGATGTGTATGATAACCGCCTTGTAGCCAGAGGAACCGGTGAAGCGGTGGATCTGGAGGGTAAAATTGTTTTGATTGGGGAAATGGGTACCGGAATTCATGATGAGCAGTACGTGCCGCTTTCTTTTGGTCAGGCGATGCCAGGAGTTGAAATTCATGCTAACACTATTCAGACGATCCTGATGCAGCGTTTTTTGGTGAACCAGTCTGAGATGAGCCGGGCCATTTTGCTGGTAGCCGTTATTGTGCTCGGCATGTTCTTATTTCTGACGCTGAATATTGGCCTATCGGTCATTGCCTGGTTTCTGGGTATGGCAGCCTATACGCTCGCCAGCTGGATTGTGTTTGAATTTGGAGTGATTCTGAACACTTTCTTCCCCTATCTGGCTTTTGTGACAACCTTAGTGATTGCCTACATATATAGGTACTTCACAGAGGCCCGTACATTGATTAAGACTGAACACGCTTTCGGGCGGTATGTGAGCGAACATGTGGTGAAGCAGATCTTGGAAAATCCTGACAAGCTTGAACTTGGTGGCGATCAGAAGACTCTGACCGTCCTGTTCTCGGATGTGGTTGGATTCACCACCATTGCCGAACAGCTCAGTCCCCCCAAATTAGTAGAGCAGCTTAATGAGTATCTGGATCGGATGAGCCGGGTGATTTTGAAGCATGATGGAACCCTGGATAAATTTGTAGGGGACGCGATTATCGCCTTCTGGGGCGCCCCACTTGAGCAACCCAAACATGCTGAACGAGCTTGCATGACTGCCCTGGATTACGTTGAGGAGCTAAACAAACTGAAAGAGGAATGGAAGAAGCAGAAGAAGCACTTATTTGACGCTCGCATCGGAATTCATACCGGAAAAATGATTGTGGGGAACATTGGTTCTTCTAAACGTTTTGACTACACGGTGATTGGAGATGCGGTGAACCTGGGAGCCAGACTGGAAGGTGTAAATAAGCACTTTGGTACGAATATTCTAATTTCCGGAGAAACCTACCAGGCTGCCAAATCAAAGATTGAAGTGAGAGAAATTGACCTTCTAACGGTAAAAGGAAAAACCAAGCCTGTGCGTGTTTATGAATTAGTGGCCAAGAAGGGGCAACTTAGCAAAAAACAAAAGGAGTTAATTGGCGCCTTTGATAAGGGCCTAAAGGAATACAGGAATCAGGAATGGAGTAAGGCCAAAAAACACTTCAAAGAAGCTCTGAAGGTCGATGAATACGATGGGCCAAGCCTGACCTACCTACTGAGAATTAAGGAGCTTGAAGATGCTAAATTGCCTAAAAATTGGGACGGTGTGTATCAGCTGGACGAAAAATAGCGACAGACTTATTTTATACACTCTCTGCCAAAGCTTTTCCATGCCATAAAAACCTTACGCCCATATTGCGATAGTTTAACAAACTTCTGTTGACATCTTTTTGGTCGTCTTGTTTCGATGCGTATTAGTCCCCTCGCTTCTAACCTTTCTATATACCTGACAGCACGATGGGCCATGATATGTCCTATACCAGCTGTTATCAATCTTTGGGCAATTCGAGTAGTACGTATCTCACCACTTTCAAGCAAAATTTGTAAAACAAGCGCCTCAGCAGCTCTAAGCTTTGGAATGTTTAGCTCCATGGCCAGGACTTCTTTAACACTCCTTCGCGCTACGCTAAGGCCAACTTGGGCTTGATTTCCTTCATCTGGAGACTCAGGAACCTGTGGCTGACGTTCCCTTTCTGTCATCTAGTTGAACTTACTTTCGAAAGCTTCTTTTTGCTTCATTTCACCTAGTGTGACGAGTACATCGCCGGCTTCCATTGTTATGTCAGCACGGGGATTACAGATATACTCCTTCTCTTCTTTTTTGCGAATGGCAATGACAGAAAGACCTGTTTCTTCGGCCTCCTGAGCTTCCTGAAACTTTTTGCCGACCAGTTTAGACTTAGAGGAGAGGATGACCTCTTCGAAACGGACGGCCCCCTGGGCACGAAGAAGGGTATCGAGGAAAGTGACAACGTTAGGACGGAGCATGACAGAAGCGATGCGTAGACCGCCGATGTGAGACGGAGAGATCGTCTCGTCTGCTCCAGCTCGGACCATTTTTTCATTTGCCTCGGTATCGATTACCTTGGCTGCAATTTTGAGCTTCGGATTCAGGTTTCGAGCAGAGATGACCAAAAAGAGGTTTTCATGGTCGCTATCAAGCGTGGTGACTAGGCCCTTAGCCTGCTTGATCCTGGCTTTTTCCAGTATTTTATCGTGAGTTGGATCTGCATCGAGGTACAGGAACTCAAACTCCTCTTCGAGCTTCTGACACTTTTTTAAATCCTCTTCGATGACCACAAAGGGCGTTTCCGTCTTACGGAATTCATCAATGATGTGACG
The DNA here is from genome assembly GCA_965369305.1 of uncultured bacterium. Lineage (GTDB taxonomy): Bacteria > Patescibacteriota > Gracilibacteria > UM-FILTER-43-11 > UM-FILTER-43-11 > JAFGTE01. Next base: position 13,268 of record CBDUQG010000010.1, on the reverse strand, counting down.
ACTGACATTGTCGACTCCACAAATGATGAAGTGGTTTTCGAGTTTAGCGATTGCTTTATCCATCTTTTTAAATTTAATAATATCTTTAAGTTCGCCCTCTACAAAAAGAGCTGATAGGGTCGCGAAGAAGTAGCCCGCGGCCACGATTGAAACAATGTTAATAAAGGTAGCAAAAAGCTTGCCTTGAGTGCTCTCGGGGATTACGCTATCAAACCAGTCCCCGAAGGCGGTTCGAATGAAGGCGTAGTAGCCCTGGAGCGGTCCCCAGCTTTCGGTGAAGTAAAAGCCAATCATGGTCACGATCATCAGGCCAACAAAGACCATGGTGGGCCCGGCAATTTTTCTCCAAAAATGTTGCTGAGTTCTCATGGCGCCATTATACAAGTTCCCATAAGGATTGACAAGATGTAATTTTTCAGTATAATAATCTCCTTTATAATAAAGTATGGTAAGCCCCTCCAACAAACCAAAGCTCTTTTCAGAAAGATCACCAGAGTCTCAAGAAACTCCTGAAAAACTGAGTTTAGCCTCTGAAACAAGGCTAAAAGTCGGTAAACTGGTTGATCATCCATGGTATGAAAAAGTACAAAGGGTGGCTACCTATGCTTCGGTTTTTGCTGAACCTCTTTATCGTGGTGCTTGTGGCTTGGCTGGTGCACCTGCGGATGAAAATGTCGCAGATGTACTTAGAATTGCCCCATTACCGTTTTTTGCCGCAAATCTTGGATTGAAATTCGGTGCCAAGGGCCGAGATCACCTAAAAACTCCCGAAGCTTGGATTGATGGGCTTTCACTAGTTGCTGAAGGTACAGGTGGTGGCATCATTGGCAATACTCGTATTGCTAGACTAATGAAAAGTATGAAAGGTGCCCGTCAGGTGGCGAAATTTATGAGAACCACTAAAGTGGCTGCTGGTGACAAATCGCTTGAAGATAAAAGCATGCAGCAAATCACCCAGGATTTTACCTGGTACATGATGGGCATATTAGCCACCATGCCGCTAGTCGCTGACTTCAAAAACCTGGACTACTCTGACCCTGTTGATGTGGCCCGTGAGCTTGGCTTTAATGTTGGAATGATCGGTATGGCTAAAGCCTTTAACGGGCGCATTCGAAAAGTTATTAACGAAAATTATACTAAAACCCTTGAAGGAAGCCGTGACCGTGTTCATCAGATGATTGAGGAAAACCCGGAACTTGGCTTTCTTAAGGACAAGTTCTTGTACTTTGACGAAAAAGCTGCCGAAAAGCTCCAGGAGCAACTCGGCACTCGAGAAGAAGAAGTGAAAAAACTCGTGAAGCTCATCAATGACAACCGTGAAAGCTCCGTAGACCCTGAGATCGTTTGGCAAAAGTGGGCTCAGAAGCATGGTGTTAAGGGTAGTTACGCTGATCATGCCGAAATGATCGATAAGGTCAGTAAGGATGAGATTCTGGTCATTGTGGAAGGTCTTTTGGATAGCATGGTTTCAATGAAAGACCTGATCAACCCTGTTGGGGAAGACCTTGAGCTGAACGAAAAAGGAGAGATTAAGACCAAGGAAATTGATGCGGTAGTGATGGTAACTGACCTAAGAAACTTCACACCGTTGACCACCAGCGAAAAGATTCGCGGGAATGTATTTGGCTTCTTGAAGCTGAATTACTTTTCTTATCTAAAGCACTCGATTAAGGAGCATGGGGGCAAGATACTCAATCACACAGGCGATGGCCTCGTGATCTACTTCACGGATAAAGATGGAAGACCTAAAGAGGAGGCAGCTGTAGCCTGTGCTAAAGAAATCAACAAGCTGACTAATTTGATGAATGACATTTGGCATGAAGAGGGAGTGGCAGGTCCTGAGGATAATCATCAAACGGGCATCGGTATGTCTACCGGAACCATTAGAATTGGTGATGTACTGACACTGACCAACGAAAGACAGAGGATTTCAGATCACGATCCTGACGAGGCACCTGCCAGCACTACCGGGCTGCACAGCATTCTGGAGGTTCAGCATGCTTTTGAACTAGAGGCGGAACGAATCTGTGATTGGATTGATGTGGTGAATGACGAACATCGCCAAGGTGGAATTTCACGCCTGGTAGGAATGGGTGAGCCGATTAACGTGGCTGCCAGACTGGAGTCCATCTCAAAAACCTTCCCGGATCATACCGCCTTCATTCGTGAATCTCAGTTCGCCGGGCTGCCAGCTGATCTTATGCTGGAATATGAGGCCCTGAAAGAAGTACAATTAAAGGGGGTCGATGAAGTGGAGATGATTTATGGCCTACCTCGTTATAAAGAACAATCATAATATGGGAAAGAATCGTGAGTTGGATAAATTAATGGAAAGTCCCGAGCTATCTGAGTATAGAGATAGGCTTAGGAAGGCTCTAGAAAGCGCACCCGACGGGATGACCGATCAGGAAGTAATCAGTTATGCAAACGCCGCTGAGATGGAGTTTTTAAGAGGTGTGATTCGACTGTGCTTCCCATCCTCAGAAGACTGGCACAATATGGACCTCCAGCAACGAGCAACCTTCAGAGCTGGAAATCTTCATCTGAATGAAATTGCTGAGCGTTTTGGAATCTTTGGAAATGTCATGGGAAGTGACGCGGCCTTCAAGGAATTAGGGCGTATGATTTATAGTGATGATAGCGAACCATCAGGGAACTAAATTTGACTTTTCTGTTCTACATTGCTATAATAGCTAGATGAACAGAACCTAATTTTTGGAGCATGGCAGAAAACAAAAAAAAGACCACCGCAAAAACCTCTACAGCTAGCGCAAAGCAAGGTGCTGATAAGGCCAAGAAAGCCGCTGGTGAAGTTTTCGGAAAACTCAAAAAGCAATTCGATGCCAAAAAAGTCGATGCCTGGCAGGAAAAGTGGTTGGCTGTTCCGGCAAATCGAAAAAAGTACGAGAAGATTTCTGATGCCCCGGAAGTGGCTGGTGAAGAGTTGATGGCCATGGCCAATGACATCATCAACTTCGCTCAAGGGGAAGAAGGTGGTAACTCACACCTATTTAAAAAGGTAAAGACTGGTCTTGGTGGTTTCTTCAAAAATCCTGCCAAATTCATGCAGGATCAGGCAGCTAAGGGGAAAAAGATGGCCAACAAGGCTAAGGACACTGCCAGCAAAGCAGCCAAGTCTACTAAGAAGGCGGCAAAGAAAAAGTAGCGAAGTCTGAATGTTGTGAGCACGCGGAGCAAGACCCCGAGGGGACATGTGCCCTGAAGGAAGCTTGCGGAGCTTAGCGAACAACAATGAAGACTGAGAACACCTGTTTGGAAAGGCCGAAAAACTTTTTGAAAGGTTTTCGGAATAATATCTGTAAATTGGCTTAAAGATGTTGTATTCTTGCTTCGTTAATTAGCAACACTCTTTCATCATGAAAATCAGTTTAGATTGGCTTGGAGATTTCATCGACATTTCCGAAAAGGACCACCAGAAGATCAAAGACATTATTACCGAACGTTCTGCCGAGATTGAGACCATGGAATCCCAGGGGGATCATTTGGAGAATGTCGTTGTAGGAAAGGTGGTTGAAGTAAACAAGCATCCGAATGCTGATAGCCTGCAGCTGTGCATGGTGAATGATGGTCAGGAGAATATTCAGGTTGTTTGTGGTGGTTCAAATGTAAAAGAAGGGATGCTCTGCGTTTTTGCCAAGATCGGTGCCGTGGTGAAATGGCATGGGACAGATGTAGTAAAAATGGAAAAAGCAAAGATCCGTGGAGAAGAAAGCTTTGGAATGATTTGCGCGTCGGAGGAGGTTGGATTGGAAGATATGTTTCCGAAAGAATCTGAAAAGGAAATTGTGGATCTGAGCCACCTAGATCTGAAGGTGGGCCAGCCACTGGCCAAGGCTCTTGGTCTGGATGACATGGTGATCGACGTGGATAATCACGCCATTACGAACCGATCAGACCTGTTTTCGCACCGAGGTTTTGCCAGAGAGTTCGTGGCTAACGGGCTCGGGAAATGGGGAAAAAATGATATTCCTAAGCCAAAAACAAGCAACTCCCCTGCCCCAGTAGAAGTAAAATTTGAAGATAAGGATGCCTGCAGTCACTACATGGGCGTGCACATTACCGGCGTGGAAGTAAAGGACAGCCCGGACTGGATGAAGAAGCGATTGGTGGCTTGTGGCGTTAATCCTATTTCGAATCTGGTAGACATCACTAACTATGTGATGCTGGAACTCGGCATGCCACTACATGCCTTTGACCTGGATCAGGTAAAGGGTAAAAAGTGGACCATGCGCGCTGCCAAAAAGGGTGAAGAACTGGTTACATTGGATGAACAAAAGCACAAGCTCAATGGTGATGAAATTGTGCTGGATGATGGTCATGAGCTCTTTGACCTTTGCGGTATCATGGGCGGTCTGAACAGTGGTATTAACAGTAAGACTCAGAGCGTGTGGTTACACTCCCCTGTTTATCATCCAACTAAGATCAGAAAAGGGATGAGGGGATTGGGCCATGTGAGTGATGCCGCCATCATTTATGAAAAAGGAGTTGATCCGGCATTGGCAGAAGATGGGCTGAACCGAGCCATTGAGCTGATTATGGAGCTTTGCCCGAATGCCAAAATCGCCAGCAAGGTGACTGATGTGTGGAATGTGAAGCAGGAAAAGCGGGAGCTTGACCTCAGTCTGGACCGCGTAAACCTATTGATTGGAGCGAGTATCAAGGAAAAGGAAATTGAAAAAATTCTGAGTGACCTTGGCTTTGATCCAAAGAAATCTAAGGGTGGTTACAAAGTAGGCATTCCAACCTTTAGAATCAATGATGTGAGCCGCGAGGCTGATCTGATTGAAGAAGTAGCTCGTATTTATGGTTTCAATAACATTCCTTACAAGACTCCGGTGAAGGAGATCGCGCCCGTTTCACCTAGTGCTGAACGAAGGCTAGCTAGAGAGGTGAAGGAGTCACTTGTGGCCCAAGGCTTTAATGAAATCTATACCTTTGCTTTCTTAGGGCCAGAGCTGATGAGCAAGTGCGCTATTGAAGTGGATGGGGAGATGGTTGAGATTGAAAATCCGATTTCGGGGGATATGAGTCATATGCGCACCAGCCTACTGCCACGCATGATGGAAACCATTGCTGACAACCTGAGATACCGACCTAGCTTCAGGCTGTTTGAGCAGAACAAAGTTTACTTTCACAAGGATGGAAAGCTGGAAGAGCCACAGAGCCTGATCCTGGCAGCCGTTGGAGAGGATTTAAGGGCCCTTCAGGGCGCCGTTGAGAGTCTTGGGGTACAGATCATGCCAAAACGTTCCAATGGACAGCCTGTCCACCATCCTGGACGTGTTGGCGAACTTGTCGTTCGTGGCCAATCTGTGGGCTTTATATATGAAGTACACCCAGCCATTTTGAAGAACTTCGACATCAAGTCGACAGTGATCATTGCTGAGGTAAATCTTCAGGCCATCATGGATATGAACATTGATAGTCGTAAGAAGTATCAGGAAATTCCAAAGTATCCATCGGTTCAGCTGGACATCAGCATGGTTATTCCAAAGAAGGACTTGGCGGGCGACTATCACAAGACTATTGCTAAAACTGACCAGAAGTTGATTACCAACGTGGAACTAATTGATGAGTACACGGGTGACAAGATTGATGCAAATAAGCGTGGCCTAACCTATTCGATTACCTACCAAGCCAAAGACCGCACACTAACAGACCAAGAGGTTGAAGCAGTGCATAAACAAGTACTGGAGAGGCTTAAAAAGAACGGTGCTGAGATTAGATAAATACTTGACAAAATATACAAATTATTGTATTATTTATCTGCTATGGACACAGTAGGTTTTTCCCAGTCCGCTGTGGAAAAGTCTCAAGTCCACTGCTCTTTAATATCATTTCTTATAATTACTTGTACTCTCTGTGCTGAAGATTGCGTTCATTCTTGAATGTAGCCTCCGGCACAGAGATAACTCTGAGCCAAACAATTTAGAGGCCTTGTGCCTGGAGAAAATTTAATGAAATTTTTTGCTATTGTTATCGCTCTCATCATTGCCCTTTTGCCTTCGATGGCGAACGCGCAGACAGAGGATCGCTCTGGCTGCATTGCCAAGTGCAATATGTACCCGACTCGTAGTCAGCAGGTTGCTTGCAAGAGCTCCTGCCCAAAGACCTCGAGCGCGAACCCCTTTGCTTTACCGCGTCCGCCTGCTCGTAAGGGTCAGATCGGCACACCCAGGCAACAGCCTGCCAAGACTCTGGAAGAGAGCCTGAATGAGCAGAACAAAAAGACTGAGAAGAAGTTAAAGAAGAGTATTCTTGGACTTCTCCACTCTCTCATCACGCGACTGTTTCTTATGGTCCTCTTTATCACCCTTGTGATAAAGAGTGCTCCGTACATCCACCGAGTCATTACCAGCAGGATCCGTAACAAGGTAAAACCTGAGAATAAGCTCATGTCCTACAAAGACGAGTCAGCAACCTTCGACGGTCTTTATCCTGATGGATTCAACCCAGATCGCAAGTAAAAAGAAATGAAAATAGCCCCGCCGAAGCGGGGCTTTTCTTTTGCCTGACTAATTTAGCTCAATGAATTTCGCCTCTTGCACGGTATCCATACTGCTTGCCTTAATACCACCTTGGGCAATGGAATAGAGGAAGTCACCCATGTAGATGATACGCTGGATGTTCTTTTCCCAATCATACGGGAAGTAGTCGAGCACATTTTCGAAGTCAGCAGGATCATAGTGGGTGATGCGACCACGTTCTTTGAAGCCGTCTGTTAGATTGATGTCGTAGACGACAGCGCCAGTAAAGGTTTGTTGATAGCGATCCCATTCTGGGGCAGTACAACTTCCTAGTCCGTTACAGTCATCAGTACAGACGGACACACCGTTTTCAAGATGACATTCAGATGGAATACAGCGCTTTTGACAATTTACAGGACAGCTTTCGTAGAGGAACTTGCCACACTGCAGCTCATCGTAACTCACCTTTTCTTGAATTGTGATTGGGAAGGCCAGCAGGTCTTTTGATTTATCAAAGAGAAGGGCCTTATGGTTGTTGAGGAGCTCGGAATAAGTTCCGCGATCACCTATGTGCTCTACGAACTTCTGCTTTGGATTGCGAACATCGCTGACGTCGAAGAGGGACATTTTGAAGCCGTCGGTGACCACGCCACCGAATTGATTTTCTACTGCCTCCTGACCAAAACCAATGATGTGGTTTTCATCGTAAGGGTGGAGATATTCACTAAAGCCTGGAATCTTGAGTTCTCCGAGGACAACTGGGTTACTTGGATTAGCTAGGCTGATGACAAAGAGGGGGTCGATACGTTCGAAAGTCACCATATACAGCTTGTCGCCGATGAAACGCGCAGAGAAAATGCTTTCGCCCTTAGCCAGGTTTTCAAGCTGGCCGACCACATTCATATCGCTGTTTAAAACGTAGACATTGTTGCGACTCGGGTCTTCATCGTTCCACTGATTACCAGTGGTAGTGGCAATGCGGAAATGGTTGGCGTGTTCGTCCATGGAGAATTGATTGAGGATGCGTCCTGGAACCTCTCCACGGTTTTTGAAGTTGATCTCACCGTCTTCGAGGCCGAACTTGAAGACATGCGTTTTTGTATTGTCACGATTCCAATCCCAATCGGTGTAGCGGTCGTAATCTACAACCGTACTGGCAACGTAGAGGTTATCGAGAGAAGAGTAGACATTGTCGCTGCTTCCGAGGAAAACGTTTCGATGAATCTTTGAATCTGCATCGTCAATTTCGAAAGAAGTGGTGATCATGTACTGAGGACGAGCGTGGCCAGGGAAGTATCGGATGTCATCACATTCAACCATAAGCTCGGCTTTTGCATCACCATCCGCGAGGGTTGGAAGAATGTCTTTTCCGTCTTTAATACGATCGTAGGCCCACACGTTTGGGTGAACGTTGAGAATGAGATAGAGCTGATCACCGATGCGGCGACTGCTCTGATAATTGCCGTCGTAGGTCACTTTTCTGATTCTTTCAGGCTTGGAGCGATCAGAGATATCGTAGACATAAATTACTGTTTGATCGTTTCCGTAAGCTGGTGGCCAGATCATGTCGATGGCTGGTTCGATGCGTGGCTTATCGTGATAGTAGTAGTGAGCACTGTGACCAATCACCACGAGTTCATCGTCGGTGACGTATAGCTGGGACGGGTAGAAGTTAGCATCAGAGAAATCAATTTCTGCCACTTCCTGCATGACTGATGGTGGGAAGGCTTTTACAATCCGAACAGTGTCACCCTTGGCTAGGTAGATGTGCTCACCATCGTTTTTGATGATATCCGCTTCATCAACTCCTTCAACTTGGACGTTGGTCTGAGAGAAGTCATCAGCGGATACACTCTTGGCGACGGTATCGGCTGTAGCCCCTTGGGCGGCCGTTGGCGCTGCTACCGATTCTTCAGCAAAATCTGCTTCCAGAAACTCAACGTCGTCAAACAGAACGGGGTAGTACTGCCTGCTCTGGTACTCTTCGAACTTTTCGAGAAGGGCAGGGCAAGAGGCAATTGTTGGAAACTCATCAGTAAGCTCGTCGTAAGTAGCAGTCACTTTGTCGGTTCGCTCTTCTTTGAGACGGAAGACGACTTCGGACATTTCACCACGAGTGATTTCTTTATCAAAGAATTGAACGGTTGTAGGAATGGCACTGGCGTTTTCGAGACCTTTCACGTAGCCGGCAAACCACTCACCATCTGTTCCAGAGGTGTCAGAAGGGATATCTTGTGACTCAGAAACAATCTTGCTGGTTTCAGCAAAGTTGATGAATTCAGCTGGTCTGAAAGTTCCATCGGGATAACCACCGACAACGCCATGCAATTTGGCCATACAAACGTATTTGCTGAACCACTCACCGGCAGGAACGTCGGGAAAGGAAGCTTCATCACAGGCTTCGATTTCTTGATCGGAGTAGGTAGCTTCGATGATGATTTTAGTAAATTCTGCCCTATTAATGCGGTTTTCAGGTTTGTAGGATCCATCGGCATAACCTTCGACAATGGCCTCATCTTTGAGGAATTCAATGGCTTCACCGTTGAAATGTTCTTCCTGAACATCATTAAAGACCTGGGCCTGAACATCGGGGGCCAGGAACAAGACGGGCAGGAGGAATAGAATGCTTAATTTTTTCATATGAATGCTTTTTAAGATAGGGTCATTATACCATGATAAGGCTCGGAAAAAGGAAATTTGACACTAGATGAACTGGGCGTATAATGAGGCCGTTATGCAAATGAACAACTTTTACTTTTTTGGTTTTTACTACGAAGCCCGCTAAGCGGTCGTTGTTTGCATGCCTATAAATAATAACGTCCGCTAGATAGCGGATTTTTAATTACATAATTCCAAATCTCATGATTATCGTAATGCACAATACCGCTACTCCAGAAATGGTGGACCATGTTGTCAAAGTGGTTAAAGAACACGGTTTAAACACAGAGGTCATGCACGGAGAATCCCGAGTCGCTATCGGAGTACTCGGTGATAAAACCAAGCTTGATGAAGGCAACATTATTCGCCTACCTGGGGTAAAAGAGACCCTGATTATTTCAAAGCCTTACAAAAAGGTGAGCCGCGAGTATAAGGCAGATGATTCGGTAGTGACCGTGAAAGATGTGAAGTTTGGGAATGGAAACCCGGCCGTGATTATCGCCGGACCTTGTACGGTGGAGTCTGAAGAACAGACCATGACCATTGCCAAAGGAGTGAAAGAACGTGGGGCAAAAATGCTGCGTGGTGGTGCCTTCAAGCCAAGAACTTCGCCATATTCATTTCAAGGTCATGGGGTGAAGGGTTTGGAGATCTTGAGGAAGGCTGGTGATGAGGTCGGACTGCCGATTGTTTCTGAGCTGATGGCCATTGAGCATTTGGATGCCTTTGTGGAGCTGGTGGATATGATTCAGATCGGAGCGCGTAACATGCAGAATTTTGATCTTTTGAAAGCCGTTTCGAAAGTGAAGAAGCCGGTTCTTTTGAAGCGCGGAATGAGCGCCACGGTAGAAGAGTTCTTGCTGGCGGCCGAATACCTGCTAGCTGGTGGGAATGATCAAGTGGTGCTTTGTGAACGAGGGATTAGGACTTTTGAGAAGTCGACTCGAAACATATTAGACTTGAACTCGCTTGCCTTGATTCGAGAGATTTCTCACTTGCCAATTATCGCTGACCCGAGCCACGCAGCCGGGCGCTACGATATTGTGCCAGCCCTTGGGCTCGCCGGACTTGCTGCCGGAGCCAATGGACTCATTATTGAAGTTCATCACAAGCCCGATGAAGCACTGTGTGATGGCAAACAGTCATTGACTTTAGACACTTTGGAAGGTTTCATGGATAAGGCTAGTCACTTCATCAAATAAATATGAAACAGTGTTTTATCATAAGATCACCTCACGGCGATTCTCGAATCTGCATGGAGGAGGATGGTTTTTGCAAGCTTGAGGAATACATTCGAGAAAAACATCCCAAGGCTAACGTGGCCGTGATAACGGATGGTAATGTGGCCCCGATTTTTCATGATCGGATTAAGAAGTGTATGCCCGAAGCCATGATCATTCAGGTCAAGCCTGGTGAAGAATCTAAGACCATGCAGGTGGCCGAAGCTATTTGTGAAGACCTACTGGATGCCGGTTTTGCCAGAAATAGTGTGATCATTGGACTGGGTGGTGGAATGATAACTGATCTTGCTGGTTTCATCGCCTCTATATATATGAGAGGGGTGACCTATATTGCTATGCCTACCACCCTGCTGGCTATGATTGATGCTTCGGTGGGCGGGAAGACCGGTGTGAATCTGGGTGCCAAGAATATTATTGGAACATTTCACCCAGCTGAGATTATTTTGATTGAGCTCGACTTTTTAAAGACTCTTCCAGAACGTGATATGAAAACAGGCGTGGCTGAAGTGATTAAGTATGCGGCTGTGGCAGATGCCAGCCTGGAGAAGGTTTTGATGAAGGATGATATTGATTTTATTAAAATTTTGGAAAAAGGACTTCGTTGTAAAGCCACTATTTGTAACAAGGATTTGAAGGAGGGTGGGGTTAGGAAGGTGCTGAACTTTGGCCACACGACTGGTCACGCCATTGAGTACCTATCAAAGTACAAACTAAATCATGGAGAAGCAATTAGTATTGGAATGGCACTTTCGAATAAAGCTGCTATGAAGCTGAAGAAGCTGAGCCAGAAGCAGGCTGATCGAATTGAAGCCATGCTCAAGCGCTATGATTTACCAACTGAACTACCCAAGTATATTAAGCTGGATGACGTGATTGAGATGATTTATAAAGACAAAAAGATGGTAGGCGATGAAGTGGACTTCGTTATTTCAAAGGGGCTTGGGAAATTTGAGATTATTAGATTGAAACCAGAAAAACTAAAGAAGCTTTTGAAATAAGATGCAAAAAATACTGATTGCCACACATAACTTTGGAAAGTACAAAGAGTTGATGGAGGTTCTGGAAGAACTACCCTTTAAGTTTGCGAGCTTGAATGATGAGAAGATTGAAGAAGATGTTGAAGAAACCGGAGATACCTTTGAAGCCAATGCCATTATTAAGGCAGAGTTCTTTAGTCGAATGACCGGACTGCCAGCTATTGCCGATGATTCCGGGATTCATGTGGATGCCTTGGATGGAGAATTGGGTGTTAAAACCCGGAGGTGGGGGGCTGGGGCCAATGCCACGGATATTGAATGGTTGGAGCATTTTTTGGACAGGATGGCGAATGAGGAAAACCGCAGAGCTGAATTTGTGGCCTGCGTGGCTTTTGCGCATGTAGGACACCAAACGGTCACTTTTAGGGGTGAATGTGTTGGACAGATTCTGGACAGTCCGAAGACAGAAATTGAACATGGGATACCACTGTCTTCTGTGTTCCTTCCGGAGGGTAAGGAGAAGGTTTATTCAGCCATGAGCAAGCTGGAGAAAAACGAGATCTCGCATAGGGGTCTAGCCATCAAGAAATGCCATCGCTACTTGCTTGAGAAATTCCCTGTGGTATAATCGCCTCAGGAAACATAAACCAAATCATCATGAATCCAAATAGCCCAAAAGTTCCGGCGGAAGCTGAAGCCGATTTGAAAGACGATTGGAAGCGAACGACTGGCATACGCGAAAGGGTGGCTGATATTGGCACCTGGCCACCGCGCGCTGAGAGAATGGCCTACTTTGAAAGAACCCATGAAAATAGGCTGGCCCACGAAATGGAAGCCCAGGTTGATCAATGGGCGGATAAAAAGATTCTAAAGGCGGCACTGATTTTGGACTCAGATGAAACAAGAACAGCCATTGCTGAAAGCACCTTAAACCGGTGTCAGACCAGCAACAAAATCCATCACTATGATATGTCCGTGGATGATGGCAAAACGGTTTTTAACGTCTACTACAAATATCGATAATGCTCCCTGATGATGACATGGAGGAACTCCTGGAGGCATATGGCTCGAAGGAGGCCATTGAATCTGCTGCCCGTGAAAAGAAAGAGGCAGAGGATTTAGATGAGGACATTGGGGTTACCGTGAAGGATTATCCTCGTGTACAACGTGAGGTTGATCTTCATGGAATGACAGGTTCTGAGGCCATGTTGGAGCTTCAGAATTTTATTGATCGCGCCATTAACCAGCGAGTGTTAACCGTGCGGGTGATTACAGGCAAGGGACTTCATTCGAAAAATTTTAAATCAGTGTTGCCGGAAAAGACCGAAAAAAAGTTGGCTGAGTTGAGGCGCTCAGGGAAGGTTTTGGCCTTTAAACGTGAGAAATCAGGTGGGGCTTTTACCGTTTACCTCATATCGTAAACCCCGTACAATATAGGCAAATCAAAAACAAATGAAACTCTCTGAAGCCATTCGCCAATTCTTGGAACACTGCGAGATTGAAAAGAATCAATCGAAGCGCACCCTTACCAATTACCAACATTACCTGGGGCGTTTTTTGAGCTTCGCGAAGGATATTAAGTTGGAAAAAATAAACCTAAACCTTGTAAAAAGGTACCGACTTTTTTTGAATCGCTACGAGCACAGGCCCCATGAACCACTTTCGATTAAGACTCAGAACTACCATGTGATCGCGCTTCGCGCTTTTCTGAAATACTGCACCAAACAAGACTGGGAGACTCTGGAGCCTGAGAAAATTGAGCTGAGCAAGATACCAGATCGGACCGTAGAATACCTGACTCGTGATGAGCTAGAAAGGCTTTTTGAGGCGGTAGATACAAGTACGATTGTAGGCCTGAGGAATCGAGCGATCATGGAATTCCTGTATTCGACTGGCCTTCGTAT
>CBDUQG010000009.1:0-21887 GCA_965369305.1 uncultured bacterium | reverse complement strand
CAGAAAGATTAACAAAAGAAAGAAAAGCCTGCCAGCCGGACGTGTCCGGAAAGCTAAGAGCTTCGTACATCAATACGATGGAATCATGAAGCAGATAGCGCTGACAGTCATTGTGGTTCTAGCCACAGTCTTTGTTTATCACTACCAAGAAACAGCCCAATATCTGTTTAAGGCCAGCGTCCTGGAAACTCCGCCACCATTCGATGGCACCTCCTACCCGGTGGACCGCGTGCCGGATTGGACTAACTGGAATGGAGACAATCACACGGATCACTTTAGTACGATCAGTGCCAACTTGCTCGTAGCGCTTCCAAGTTACGATCTGCAGCAGCTGCAGTTTCCATCAGACAGTCTTGTATGGGGAAATAATGATCATGATCATATCCGAAATAGCAAGATCACCTATCCAGTGGTCTACTTAGGTAACTACCAGCTCGATCACCATGAAGGAGTTGGATCGCATTTGGCCGTGGATATCAAGATGCCGGTAGGAACACCAATCAAAAGTATTGCCAGTGGTCGCGTGACTAAGGTCTCACACACAGAAAGTGGCTTCGGACACCATGTAGTGGTTGAGCACCGTAACGTGCCAGATCCCGACGACCCAAACAAGAAAACAACCTTGTACTCGGCTTTCAATCACATGGACCAGATCTACGTGAATGTGGGACAAGTCGTTGAAAAGGGTGAAGTGATCGGAACTAGTGGAAACACAGGAACCAGCACGACACCACATCTGCATTTCCAGATCGACCGTGACTCAGCCCCTTGGCACCCATATTGGGCCTTCAGCTGGTCTGAAGCACAAGCAGCAGGTCTGAGCTTCTTTGAAGCAGTGAACGCCGGGCTTGGTCTTAACAATGCAAAACAGCATACCATTAACCCCATGCTCTATGTCTCAAAGTATATTAACTACGATGGTGGGGATGTCGGTAGCGGGGATCACGATCATTCAGGCTCTGACCATAGTGTATCTGATGACCATTCTTCATCGCATAGTGAAGAAGACACGGAGGAAGATACATCGCACACTAAAGAAACACCGGTAGAAGAAAACCCTGTGGAAGAAATTCCTGAGGGAAATGAAGATCCGAACGTTGATACAGGGCTCTTTGCCTTCAAAATGACCGGTGAAGGCGTGAGTATGGTAGGAAGCGGCGTCACTGTTACAGCCACTGATGAGCTAAATCAAATCAGCAAGATGTCTGATTCCGATGAAGTCATCGTCAATATTAGCGGTGTGGGTCGCCTGTCTAAAAAAGGCTTCCGTAAAGTTGACTTCAAGTCTGGCAGCATTCAGTTCATCGTGAATAGTTCAGAGTCAGGAACGGCTCAGATTCAAGTGGGTAAAAGTGCTCATGAGGTCAGCTTCATTGATCAGGTGCAGCCTATTGCCGCACTGCGGATTGATACAGATGGCAATTTCCAGAAAAACCAGATCGAAATGATCAAGATTGTAGCCCTGGATGAAAATGGTAATCCAACCCCGGCCGTTAACTTTGCCGGTACGATCGAAATCAAGGCAAAAGAAGGTGATGCCCAGTTCACACCTGACCGAATCGCCGTTAATGATTTTAGAAGTGGTATCGCCGAAGTCCGCATGATTAGCAGTGGTGAAGACCGCATCAAAATCCGCGCTCAAAATGGCGCGCTGATCGGTGAAAGCGATCACCTCTACGTTGAATCAGATCGTCAGTTTGTAGACGTGAGCAAGGCTCATCCAAATTATCAGGCGATCAAGTACTTATCAGACAACGGAATCATTGGTGGCTACTCTGATGGTAGCTTCCAGCCTGGAAAAACGGTTAATCGCGTAGAAGCACTCAAGATGCTCATGCTCGCCTTCGACCTAGAAGCGGGTCCGGCTGGAGCCCTTCCGTTTAGCGACACCGAAGACGGCGCCTGGTACAGTGCTACCTTGGCGACTGCGCTCGAAAAAGCCATTGTAAAGGGCTACGAAGATGGCAGTTTCAAACCAAGCAACACGGTCAACAAGGCTGAGTACCTCAAAATGCTCTTCCTCACGGCAGGAATCACACCAAACGGCGACCTGGTCGCAAATCCATATGACGACGTACCGAAAGATGCCTGGTATGCGCCGTTTGCCTACATGACCAACAAGAAGAATCTGCTGGAGGTTAAGAGTAACCGCCTTAGCGCTGGTAGTGGCATGACTCGTGGAGACGTGGCTGAAACAATTTATCGCCTCAGATACATTCAGGATAACAACCTGGTCACTTACTCTCGATAAAGGGTAAAATTCCCTTCTCAAGAATGGTCAATTTGTGTTAGGATTGGATAAAATAAAACCTAACACAGATAAAAATGATCAAGAAGCTTTTTAGAAGACGTAAGTCCCGTAACACCGAGCTGGTTCTTTGGTTTAAGGAACTCGGTATTAAGGATGTTCCACTGGTGGGAGGTAAGAACGCCTCACTCGGGGAAATGTACCAGAAGCTCACCAAAAAGAAGGTGCGCATCCCTAATGGCTTTGCGGTCACTGCCTATGCCTACCACTATTTGACTGAGCAGGCAGGTATTAAGGATGACATCAAAAGAATCCTGAAAGGCCTTGATCCACACAACATCCGGGACTTGCAAGCCCGAGGACATAAAGTGCGCCAAACCATTTTGAACGCTGAATTTCCTGAAGATTTGAATGAGGCCATTATCAAAGCCTACCGGAAAATGGAAAAGATGTATGGCAAACACTGCGACACAGCCGTGCGTTCTTCTGCTACGGCCGAAGATCTACCTGATGCTTCATTTGCCGGTCAGCAGGAAACTTTCCTAAATATCCGTGGTGACCATGATCTTTTGGAAGCCTGTAAAAAGTGTTTCGCCTCTTTATTTACTGACCGCGCCATTGCCTACCGTGAAGAAAAAGGCTACGACCACTTCACCATTGGACTCTCCATTGCTGTTCAGAAGATGGTCCGTTCCGATGTTGCTTCCAGTGGAGTCATGTTCTCCATCGATACTGAAAGTGGCTTTAAGGATGCCGTGCTGATCAACTCCGCTTATGGACTTGGTGAGAACGTTGTCCAGGGAGCGGTCAATCCAGATGAATTCTATGTATTCAAGCCAACGCTCAAAGAAGGTTACAAGCCAATTTTGACCAAACGGCTCGGCGAAAAAAAGATCAAGATGATCTATTCCGAAGGCGGAGCAAAGTCCCCTGTCCGGAACGTGCCCGTTGATAAAAACATGCGTAAAACCTTCTCCATCAATGATGATGAGGTACTCCAGCTTGCTAGGTGGGCCAGTATCATCGAAGACCACTACTCAAAGGAGGCTGGTCATTTCAAGCCCATGGACATGGAGTGGGCTAAGGACGGTGAAGACGGCAAGCTTTACATTGTACAAGCCAGACCCGAAACGGTTCAGTCCCAGAAGGACTACACCGTACTCGAAGACTATATTCTGACTGATAAACGAACCAAGGTGCTCACCAGTGGTGCTCCGGTTGGCTCAAAGATTGCCAACGGAAGAGCCAACGTGATTCATCATGCCGAGGAGATTCATCAATTCAAAAAAGGTGACATTCTAGTGACCGACATGACGGATCCTGATTGGGTGCCGATCATGAAAATCGCTTCTGCCATCGTAACCAATCGTGGCGGACGCACCTGTCATGCAGCCATTGTATCGCGCGAACTAGGGATCCCTTGTGTGGTTGGAACCAACGACGCCACCAAGGTCATCAAGAAAGGTAAAAAAGTAACGGTTGCCTGTGAAGGTGAATCCGGAAATGTTTATGAAGGCGCTCTTAAGTACCGAGTAAAGAAAACCGATATCAAAAACCTTAAAAGACCAAAGACCAAAATAATGATGAATCTTGGTAGCCCCGAGCTGGCCTTTGAGTCATCCTTTATTCCAAACGACGGTGTAGGACTTGCTCGTCTAGAATTCATCATCAACTCCTACATCAAAATTCACCCGCTTGCACTACTTAATTACAACAAACTCGAAGACGAAGATGTGATCGCTCAAATCGATGAAATCACCGAGGGCTACAGCAATAAGGCAGACTTTTTCGTCGACAAACTTGCTCAGGGTGTGGCGACCATCGCTGCTGCCTACTATCCTAAAGATGTCATCGTGCGTCTCAGCGACTTTAAGTCGAACGAATATGCCAATCTGATCGGGGGTGAAAACTACGAGCCGGTTGAAGATAATCCAATGATCGGTTGGCGAGGAGCAAGTCGCTACTACGATCCAAAATACCGGGCTGCGTTTGCCCTTGAATGTAAGGCCATGAAGAAAGTCCGTGAAGAAATGGGTCTGACGAATCTCAAGCTCATGGTACCCTTCTGTCGAACCGTCACTGAAGGTGAGAAGGTACTCGCCGAAATGAAGAAAAACGGCCTGGAACGTGGTAAGAATGGTCTGGAAGTTTACGTGATGTGCGAGATCCCCAACAACGTCATTCAGGGTGAAGCCTTCTGTAAAATCTTCGATGGCTTCTCTATTGGCTCAAACGACCTGACCCAGCTCACTCTTGGGGTCGATCGTGATTCCGAACTAGTCCGTCACGTTTTTGACGAGCGCGATGAAGGGGTTAAAGAAATGGTTCGCCAGATCATTAAGATCGGGAAGAAGAAAGGGAAGAAGGTTGGCATCTGTGGACAGGCGCCAAGCGACTACCCAGAGTTCGCCCGCTTCCTGGCTAAAGAGGGCATTGATTCCATGTCCCTCAATCCAGACACAGTCATTAAGACCACGTTGGATCTGACCAGGAAGCCTAAGAAGAAATAGTGAGATAAACTTGACAAGCCTCTCTTCAGGTCGCATGATGCGCCCGGAGAGAGGCTTTTGCTATCTTCAGGATTCTTCACGTCTAGGTGAAAAATGCGTGCCGAGGGCACCTAGATAGGCTCGCACCGCCCGTGGCTGAGCCGGGAATCTCTGTAGAGGCTACCTCAATCCCATTTGACCATCTGGTCAGATGCCGAGTCAGTGAGGCCGTGCTTGCCCTTACTGATTCCCCCTTCGTCTGCCTGCAGGCGGAGGGGTTTTTAAATTGAAGCACAAAAAAAGCCCCGCACTAAGCGAGGCTCTTTGAACTGTTTAATCTAGAGCAGGCTCCAGCTAGCCACGCCAGAAGCGATCAGAAGAGCAATCATATTGATCACCTTAATCAGCGCATTGATGGCTGGACCAGCGGTATCTTTGTAAGGATCACCAACCGTGTCACCAACTACAGCAGCCTTATGAGCTTCGGAGCCTTTACCACCATGATGACCGTCTTCGATGTACTTCTTAGCATTGTCCCAGGTTGCTCCTCCGTTAGCCATAGAGATAGCCACCAGAAGACCGGAGACAATCACACCCATCAGAAGACCACCGAGAGCTTTCGGGCCAAAGATGAAGCCAACAGCAATCGGACTTAAAACAGCAATCAGGGCAGGGACAATCATTTCAACGAGAGCCGCCTTCGTTACAATGTCTACACAACGCTTATAATCAGGCTTTGCCTTTCCTTCCATGATTCCCTTGATCTGCTTGAACTGTCTTCGTACCTCGGTTACAACTGCATGAGCAGCGCTACCAACGGCACGCATAGTCACCGCAGAGAACGCGAATGGAATGAGTCCACCCAGGAAGAGGCCAATAAGGACCTTGTGGTCAGTAATGTCAAAAATAAGGTTTTGTCCGGATTTCAGAAGAGCTCCATTGTAGTCCTGGAAAAGAACCAAAGCTGCTAGAGCGGCAGATCCAATGGCATACCCCTTAGTTACAGCTTTAGTGGTGTTACCAACAGCATCAAGGGCGTCAGTCACATTACGAACGTCCTCCGGAAGGCCAGCCATTTCTGCGATACCACCAGCGTTATCAGTAATAGGACCATAAGAGTCCATAGCGATGATCATTCCAGTGGTAGAAAGCATGCTGGTCGCTGCAATAGCGATACCATAAAGTCCACCAAGGCTATATGAAGCAAGGATGGCTGCCACAATGGCTAGTACAACGAGGATGGTGCTTTCAAGACCAGTTGCCAGACCAATAATAATATTGGTACCAGCCCCTGTCTCAGAAGCCTTTGCCACATCACGAACTGGTTTGTAAGCAGTCGAAGTATAGTACTCAGTAATCATGATGATTACAACGGTAAGAACCGCACCAACGACAGTGGTCCAGAAAAGATTCATCGGGCTGCCTGAAGCAGGAATCATCCATTTAGTGACGAAGTAGAAGCCAATGAGGGCCAAAATCTGAGTGACCATCATCCCTTTGTAAAGGGCGGTCATGATCTTGGTCTTGTTCTTGGTACGCACAAAGTTTGAACCAATAATAGAAGCTACGATAGCGACAGCCCCCAGAGCAACCGGGTAAAGCACATAGCTTTCAGAGAAGCCTTCAGCGGTAGCAAGGACCATAGCAGCCACAAGCGTTACAGCGTAGGTCTCAAAAAGGTCAGCCCCCATACCGGCACAATCTCCAACGTTGTCACCAACATTGTCAGCAATGGTGGCTGGATTGCGTGGATCATCCTCAGGAATACCTGCTTCAACCTTGCCAACCAAATCAGCACCCACATCGGCCGCCTTAGTGAAAATGCCCCCACCGAGACGAGCGAAGAGAGAGATTAGAGAGGCACCGAAACCAAAGCCAATGAGTAAGTGTGGAATTTCAGGGCTTTCAATTCCCATTTGCAGGAAAAGAATGTAAAGACCAGCCACACCCATAAGAGAAAGGCCAACAACAGCTAGACCGGTCACACTACCACCTCGGAAAGCGACATCAAGTGCTTCAGAAAGACCAGACTTAGCGGCCGCAGCAGTACGAACATTGGCACGAACCGAAACGTTCATACCGACATAACCGGCAACGCCTGAAAAGACAGCACCCGCGACAAAACTCAAAGCCATGTGGTAACCAAGAAAGTAGGCCATGGCAATGGCGATAATGACAGCAAAAATGGAAATAGTCTTAAACTGGCGGTTCATATATGCCATGGAACCTTCCTGAATCGCATGAGCAATCTCACGCATCTTTTCTGTTCCATTGTCATGAGAAAGAACCCTGAAGGTGTTATATCCCGCATAGGCGAGGCTTACCAGGGCAATTAAAAAAGGTACATATAATGCTGTCATTTCTTCTTTGTTATCAAAATAAGTTTAAAGAACGTTAGGATTCTAACGGGATCAGAAAAAAAGGCAAGAAGAATTGGACTACTTTTTCTTGGCTGAAGCTTTCTTACGAGCGACCGGTTTTTTAGCGGCAGGCTTCCTGACACCTGTTGTAGTCGTCTTCTTGGCCGACTTCTTCACAGCCTTCGTGGCTGCCTTGGTGGTCTTCTTAGGCTTCAGGGCTCGCTTGGCCTTTGAAACAGTCTTTGCAGCCTTAACTACTTTAACTGCTTTGGTTTTTTTAACAGCAGTCGTCGCCTTTTTGACACGACGCTTAACAGCCTTCGTGGCTGTCTTCCTTTTTCTAACAGCTCGCTTCTTAAAATCAGAACTGACCTGGGCCGCCATGTCGGAAAGGTCCTCAACCGTTTCCTGAGCACGTGCAGCAATATCATAACCATTGTCCTCAAGCTGAGAAAGGTACTCCCGCATCCGATCTTTTGACATATTAAGAGCTGCCTGAAGCTGCTCGTTATCAGAGAGCTTCTTCATCTCTGCTGCCGCATCAACACCCGCATCCTTAAAAGCATCAAAAAGAACATTAAAAGCTTCCTGACTGGATTTCCCACCTTTTTTAAGAATGTCATTGCGCAGCTTTTTTCCTTTTTTGGGAGCAAAAAGCATACCAAAAGTGAGCCCTGAAAGGAGCCCGACAATGTAACGACCGATTTTCATGTTTGTGTTGATTAATTATACCCGCAGCATAGCAAAAACATATTTCTTTATCAATAGATGAACGTGTATAATCATTGTGATTTTAAAAAAGTGAAAAATGCAAACTCATCAATGCAAACTGATCTACGGAGCCGGCATCATCGTAGTAGTGATGGCCCTTTTATCTTTGATTATCAGAGCCTCGGCCCCCACCATGCTCATCGACACACACGAACACATTGAAAGTTTTGCAAGTGCTGAGCCGCTAATGGCTGCTTCAGATACCACAGGTGTCAAAAAGACCGTTTTGGTTGCCTCGCCAATCGAAACCCTTTCACTTAATGGAAGCAAGAGTTTTACAGAGTACCGTGAAAACATGGAGGAAATTTTTAGAATTGCAAAAACCCACCCAAAACGCTTCGTTCCCTTCTGCACCATCAGCCCGATGGACCCAGATGTCATGGAGTACCTTCAGGAGTGCCATGAAAGAGGCGGCAAGGGCCTGAAGCTCTACAACGGCCATTCCTACTACTATGAAATCTTTGGAATGCCTCTGGATTCTCCGAGAATGATGCCTGTATATGCTTTTGCTGAACGCAATAAAATGCCCCTTCTTTTTCATGTGAACATTGTGAAATATGAGGACGAGCTCCGTAATGTGCTCAATACGCATCCGAATTTGGTTGTAAACATCCCCCACTTTATGGTCTCAAGTGTTGACCTGACTAAGGTGGAAAAACTTCTGGACGACTATCCCAATCTTTATACCGACATTAGTTTTGGGAGCACTGAGTTTCTCGCGGCTGGCTTTAGGCGTATCAGCAAGGATCCTGGAAAGTACTCTGCCTTCGTCAACAAATATCAGGACCGAATTCTTTACGGGGCTGACATGGTTCTGACAAATGCTGAAGAAAAAGATCAGGCCTTCATGGAAGAAAGGCTGAATTGCTATAAAGACATTCTACAGAAAAGGCGCTTCAACTGTGGCCCGGTCGCCAGTTACTATGAAGGAAGGCTGAGTAGTTATCAGGAAAGATACGACAACTGTGAACCAAAAGAGGGCGCCTACTGTGAATCCATCAAAACCAAGGTTGAGGTTTATGAGAAGCGTTTTGACGAAGTGGCTAATCTAAACGGCCTCGGATTAAGCGGTTCAGTCCTTGAAAAAATCTACCTTGAAAACCCGATGCGATATTTAAATGCAGAAGTTGTTGAAGGTTAAAGCATGTCAGCAAGTGCCAGACCAAAGTCTTTGGCGCTATCCGGACCGTCGGCCGTCAAAATCAAACCATCTTTTTCGACCTTAGCTCCGGTGTAGTTGGCGCCAGCTTCTTTCGCATGCCCTGCCTCACCTTCAAAGCATGTCATCTTAACTCCGCTAAGGAGACCAGCCCGGGCCAAAATTGTCGGTGCAGCACATATTGCCGCTGTGACCTTCTTTTCGTCATGAAAGGCACGCGCCATGGAGTGGAAGTCGGAGTCATCGTGGAATTGATAAATGCCGGGGCCCCCAATAAAAAGTACAGCATCATACTCATCTTCAAATACTTCGTCCAAAAGAGCATCAACTTTGTAGCGATGATCCTGCTTATCAAAAGCAATCTGATGAGTGCTACAAGTAACAACTGTGTGCCCCCTTTCCTCAAGAGCCTTCTTTGAATTGAGATATTCAACTTGCTGGAATCCCTCTGGCGCTACAATGGATAGAACCTTAGCCATGATAAAAGGGGTTATAGATATTCTTTAATGGCGGCAGCGAGCTTGTCACCAACCACCTGCTCCAATTGAACCTGAGAAGCTTCTCTTATTTTATGCACAGATCCAAAATAAGTCAGTAGCTTTTTCTTGGCTTTGGGCCCAACGCCCGGAATATCATCAAGCGCTGACTGGGTCATCTTTTTGCTGCGCGAGCTTCGATTTGCCTCAATGGCAAAGCGGTGAGCCTCATCTCTTAGGCGCTGTAAAAGGTAGCTTGCCTCTGAATTAGCCGGCAGGTCAATCGGCTCAGAGCGCCCAGGCAAAAAGACTTCCTCTTCCCTCTTCGCCAAGCTGATCATCGGAATATTAAGACCACGAGAGAAAAGAACATCATGGGCTGCACCAAGCTGACCTTTGCCACCGTCAATGACAATCAGGTCTGGAACTGAAATAAATGAGAGGTCTTTCTTCTTTTTCTGATAAGCAATAAACAGAGCCTTCTTTGGTCTACCAGTCGCCACTTCCTTAGGCGCCTCCTTAATGCGTTCCCATCCCATTTTAAGATAGTACTCCTCCAACTCAGGACGACAGACTTTATAAAGGCGCTTTTGCTTTGAATGATCAATGAGCTTACGCATGATGAAGTGACCCAGTTTCTTACCGCGCTCTTTTTCATCGACCCAGAGATGGTTCACCAGATCAATCTTATCACTCAGTTTTTCAAGTGCTCCCCACGCCACAATTTTTCCAGCATGCTCGATCACATAAAAATCCTTGTAATTCACCTCATCCAAGGGTTCAAGTAGCACAGCCTCTTTCTTTTTCATTTTCCTGATCTCATAACCATCAGGAAGCCTGGCTGGCAGGTAGTTCAGGCGACGGTTCATGACTTCAGTCAGACTCTTGTAATCATCATTCAAAAAGGCCGTGCTGCGCAGGCGGAACTGGCGGTAGTCAGACTTGGCCGCTTCACCCTTTTTAAAGACCACCATACTCCCAATGGTTTCCGTGCCACCCAGATGCGAAATATCGTAGCACTCAATCCGCTTGGGTGGGTTTTCAAGCTTCAGGGCCTTAGCCAGGTTCTCTAGGGCCTTCTCGCCCTTTGCTTCGGCCATCCAGCGGACACGGGATTGCTGGGCAAAACTGCGAGCATTCTTCTCAGCTAGTTCAATGAGCTTGTCCTTGCGACCGGCTTTTGGGGCAATGACCTTCACCCTATGGTCAGCCAATTTGCCAATGTATTTCTCCATTACACTCCTATCTGGCACTTCAATTGAAACAATGACTTCCTTTGGAATATCGGCCGCGCGGGAATAGTAATCGGTTAAAAAAGCTTCCATGACCTGAGCAGGTATCTCCCCTCCCTCAGCAATAAACTTTTCCTGATTGATGAGTCTGCCACCGCGAATTTGGAATAGAACAAAGTAATTTTTTCCAAGGTCCTCCACATATGCAATCACATCTCGGTCTGAAAGGAGCGTGTCAGTAATAATTTGCTTATTCGAAATGCGTTCGATTGAAGCAATTTGGTCCCGAATTGCTGCCGCACGCTCAAATTTTTTTGAAACGGCAAAGTCCTGCATCTGCCTTTTGAGGGTTTCAACCGCCGGCTTAAAATCACCAGATAAAAAGCGGAGTACATCATGTATTTGCTCACCATATTCCTCTGGTGTAACCATTCCGGCACAAGGACCGCTGCAGCGTTTAATGTGGTAGTCCAGACAGGGCCTCTTTGAGGCCGTTCCGCCAATCTTTACTGCTACCTTTGCTCCTTCTAAGGGCTTACTTTTAGGGTCAATTGTAACCTTACGCTGTGAGCAGAGTCTAAAAATACGCTTGGCTGATTCAATGATCCGCTGCACATCCATCCCACTAGTCTTAGGACCAAAGTACTTAGCTCCATCTTTGATAATTCGCCTGACGGTCAAGAGCTCAGGGTAATCATCTTGAATCGTAACCTTGATGTACTGGAAGGTCTTATCGTCCTTAAAGAGCACATTATATTTGGGCTGGATTTCTTTGATGAGATTATCCTCCAAAATTAAGGCCTCCACTTCCGAGTTTGTTAGAGCCCACTCCACACTATCAGCTGCCTCAAGCATAGACTTGGTTTTGCTACCGTGCTTGGCTGATGGCCGAACGTAAGACTGAAGGCGCTTGCGAAGACTCTTAGCCTTTCCAACATAAAGAACCGTGCCGTTTTCATCGAGGAACTTATAGATCCCAGGGCCTTGCGGCGACTTCGCAACCAGCTTTTTGAGTTTTGGATTCATGACCTGATTATAGATCAGGCAGCGTCAAGTTCAATGGGACTTGTTGCACCAAGCACACGCCTGAAGCGAACTCGGTTTGTTTCTAGCTGATGCTCTGGGAGCCAATCAAGCGTGCCGGGGTGAGTGTGAATGTAACCATCTTCATCGCGAACCTCTTTTGTATACCCAACCGGATAATACTGATCAGCCACGACCGATTCACCGTCTAATATAGTGTAGTTTCTTTGGTCCATAGGGGCACTACCACGAACGGCAGACTGCATGGCTAAAAGAGCATAGAGCTCCTCGGTCATCGCCCACTCAAATTCATGTTTAGCCTGAGCCCTCAATTGCAGGCGTTCAGCCATCGGAAGGCTTAAGCGATCAAAGCTCTGGGGGGAGATGCGGTTCGCCCCTTCAACAATAAAGGCCCTGTAATCATCTTCAAGCGGAAAATTAAATTCTTCTTTGTTGCGAATCATGGGACTACTGGCGCGTCCGGCAAATCGAGTGTTCAGCTTCTGAAAAAGTTCCTCGGAACTCCATCCTGGAGGAGTGAGGATCAAGGCTGGTTTTTGATAAGTGGCTGCCAGTTCCATTTCTTCAGCTGTAAAGGAGGCAGCTGCCTGATGAAGGGTTGGAAAGCGAGCTGTGCGAGTATTTTCCTCATACTGCATCAAGCCAAAGCGTTCATGGGTTTTAGCACTTAAAAAGTGCATGTTCTTAAAACGCCCACCCAGTAGTGATGCCACTTCCTCGCGGGTGTAAACAGGTGGTTTTGAGGAAATACGAACCCCCGACTTCTCCGGGGCCGGCGGAACACCTGGCAAATCTTCGATGGCTGCGCTTTTATGATTCATGAGGGACTTAAAACAAAACTATTTTTACACAGATAAATAAGGTATGTCAAATTTGCCTTGTGAACATGAGGCATGGTTGGTAAAATGGCTCAGTCTTAAAGTAGGATACATGGCCCCATTTAGAGGCTTCTGGGATGAGCTGGAAGCGCCCATCATCGGTCTTTCCCCTATGGATGGTGTCACAGACGCCCCTTTTCGCTATATCATCAGTAAATACTCCAAACCAAGTCTGGTCATGACCGAATTCACGAACGTGGAAGGCCTGGCACGTGGGGCAGTCAGCATGCTGAAAGAGTTCATCTTTGATGAAAGTGAGCGTCCAGCCGTAGCGCAGATTTATGGCGTGGAATTGGAAAGCTTCTACAAAGTCACTATCATGTGCTGTTACCTTGGCTTTGACGGAATTGACATCAATATGGGCTGCCCTGCCAACAAGGTTGCCCGGCGAGGCTCCGGTGCTGGCATGATCAAAATTCCAGAGCACGCGGTTAAGGTCGTTAAAAAGGTTATGGAAGCTTGCAAAGATTGGTCGGAAGGGGTCACCTTGGAAGAGGCAGGAGTTAGGCCCAAAGTAATCAATCGACTCAAAGAAATGAGACCGAAAGAACCAGGACGAAAGCTCATCCCTGTTTCGGTTAAAACCCGAACAGGGGTAGATGAAATCGTCACTGAATGGTGGATCAGCACCTTGCTCGAAACCGAGCCAGCCAACCTAAGCTTGCATGGACGAACACTTAAGCAAATGTACCTAGGTGAAGCTAATTGGGATGAGATTGCTAAGGCAGCCAGGCTTTGCAAAGGCACTGGAACAACCCTACTAGGCAACGGTGATGTCAAAACACTTCAGGACGCGAAGGAAAGAATTGAAAAATACGGTGTAGATGGAGTACTAGTTGGCAGAGCGACCTTTGGAAACCCATGGTTCTTTAGCGGCCATGAACCCAGCAAAGAAGAGCGGTTCAAAGTCGCAATAGAACACGCCAGGTACTTTGAAGAAAATCATATGGATCACGCTTTTTTTGCCATGAGAAAGCATCTCGCCTGGTACTGCCGTGGCTTTGACGGAGCCAAAGAACTCAGATCAAAACTCATGCAAACAAATAGCGCCCAGGAAGTGGAGACAATTTTGTTGCAATAAAATAGGCTTCTTTAGTAGACTGGAGGAAGTACAAATAACAAAAAAACTTATGTCATCAGATTTTTCAGTTGAAGTAACAGATGGAAAAGGGCCCGAAGTAAAGGTGCTTCATATTAGTGGTGAGCTCGATGAGGTCAGTGTCGAACAGCTCAAAGGACACGTAGACCCATTTCTCAATGACAAAAGCGTCAGTGAGCTCGTTTTTGATTTCGGTAAACTGGAATTCATCAACAGTAAGGGTATCGGTTATCTGGTTTCCATTCACACGCACCTGGCAAAAGATGGTCGGAGTATGGCCATTGCCGCTGCCTCAGAACCGGTTATGGATGTAATTTCTCTGGTTGGCCTGACCAACATCATCCCCTACCACCAGAGCCTGGACGAAGCGCTGAATAAATAATCAAAATAAATGCACGGTCTCTTTTTTGAACTCGGTCTCGTCATCATTTCCGCGGCACTTATTGGCGTGATCAGCTACTATTTAAAGCAGCCCCTGATTTTAGCTTATATTGCAGCCGGGATGCTCATCGGCCCGTCCGGATTTGGACTAGTTCATGACATTGATGCTATTGCCATCATCGCTCAGGTTGGAATCCTGCTCATGCTGTTTTTGGTTGGTCTTGAAATGAATCCAGATCGACTTAAAAACCTAGGCGTTGTTGCATTTGTAGCAGGTATAGGACAGGTGCTTTTCACGTCCGCCATCGGCTATGTACTAGTCCGTTTTTTTGGCTTCCCCTTCATTGAAGCCATCTACCTAACCATTGCGCTTGCCTTCAGCTCAACCGTGATCGCCGTCAAACTCATTTATGATAAGCGAGATAGCAACGCCTTATACGGACAAGTAGCCATCAGCATTCTTTTGGTGCAGGATGTCCTGGCAATCCTGGCTCTCCTGGCCCTGACAGGGTTTCAGTCCGGTTCTTTTGACTTCGACGTGAAGCAGTTCGGCTACATTCTTCTGGGCGGAGCAGGCTTAGGCTTTTTTGCCATTGTCATTGCCAGAAAACTCCTTGGCTATCTTTATAACAAGATCGCCACTTCAAATGAGCTACTCATCCTCTTCAGTCTTGGCTGGGCCTTCTTTGTAGCCCTCATTGCCGAAGAGATCGGCTTCAATATCGAGATTGGCGCGTTCATAGCAGGACTTTCCCTGGCTAGCCTCCCCTACACCTTCGAAATCAATGCCAAAGCAAAAGTACTTAGAGATTTCTTCATCACCATTTTCTTTGTAGCCCTTGGTGCCGGCCTGGCCTTTGCAAGCGTTGGCCCGTTTGTGACGCCATTCATCATCCTTTCTCTTTTTATACTGATCGGGAACCCGCTCATCGTCATGATCCTCATGGGAAGCCTTGGTTATGACAAACGCACGTCCTTTTTCACCGGCCTCTCTATTGCCAACATCAGTGAGTTTTCACTCATCTTAATTGCCATGGGCCAAGGACTGGGACATGTGAATGAGGAAACGGTAGCCATGGTCACCATCATCGGTATTCTGACCATGACGATTTCATCTTACTTCATGACCTACAACAATCAGCTCTACAATCCCCTGCGTAATGTTCTGAAAGTATTTGAGTTCAGGAAGGCGAAAACCAAATTGTCATCCAAAAAATCCGGCATGCAGAGCCACATCATTCTTCTGGGTTGCGGGCAAATGGGTCGAACCATCCTGCAGCAGGTTCAGGGCTTTAAGGAGGACTACTTGGTCGTAGACCACGACAACAGTGTGATCAAGGAACTGATCAAAAAAGATGTGCCATGTATATTCGGAGACATTGAAGACGAAGAGCTGATGCAGGAACTGGATCTGGAGGAAGCTGAGATCATCATAAGCACCCTGGTTGATATCGAGAATAACCTGACTCTGATCAAACATCTGAACAAACTTCCTAAGGAAAAAAGGCCTATTCTGATCGTTACCGCCGACAGTGGTCGTGAGGGACTAACCCTCTTCAACAAAGGAGCTGACTATGTCATCCTCAAGCCATACCTCGGAGCTTCGCATATCCATGAAATAAACAAAGAGCTCTACGAACTAGAGGAAGAGGCCCTTGTCCCAGGTCCTGTAACTGAAATAGCTGAAGAAGAGGAGACGAAGTTTAAATCGGATCATCACTATGCCAAGCTCCTTCATAATCTGAACAAGCTAAGACTTGCCGAGATCAAGCAGAAGATTCAGAAAAAGCACATTGTGCTTAAGCCCAAAAAATCCTGACTACTTTGCAGGTGATGACTTAGTGCGACCAGCAGAGTCACAAGCGCCAAAGTGTTTCATTGCCCCAGCAGTTGCAGCAAGTCCCAAAGTAACCATTAATAGCGTTCTAACCCTCTTACTAGTGCTATTCTTTGCCTTGGGTATGTTTGGCCTAGTAACGGGTGGAATGCGCACTTCATCAGCATTAGCGTAAGCAGAATTAGGTGGAAGCATTTGTCCCTGGTGTGAAGGAGAGCTTAAATGAGAGGGGTCCAAAAGAGGCTCACCCCGAAGCGTGCCATCAAGATCATCTGAATCGGGAAGATTGAAGTCTATGGTTGTGCCATCCAGGACTGTTTCACCTAGGGCATCGATTTCCACAGCCGTCGCCTCAAGAGCAGTTGAATCAACCTCAAAGGCAGCCTGCTCAGCCTGGCTCAAGCCACGCGATTTCTCAGTTCTTACAATAGCGCGAACATCATCATGCATAGGCATCATTTCAGTTCCACGAGGAGTGCGTTTTTTGGAGGACATAGTTAGTTCTTAAATCTTAGGAAGTATATAATAAATGCTCCAAGGTGCCTAATGGTGAGAGCTATGTTCCGACTCGTCAACCGCTGATTCTGAGCTGATGTACTTTGTTATCCCATAGGTCGCAGACGCAACCAAAATGACAAGAATCGCATCTCTGACATAGCGACTGGATTTGAGCCCTTGAATGGCAGCTCTGCGTTTCACTACAGCTGGCATTTCATTAATCGGTGAACGTTCAGGGGTTTTTGGGCTGGCCGCGCGGGTAGGAACTTTGCGCTTGGGAAAAATTCTTTCTTCGAAAGGAGCTAGCTTTTCAAGCGTCTGGGCGGAAGGGAGTGTTCCACTTCTTAAGACCGCCTCATTCGACCGACGCGTCACAGCAACGACTTCGGGTGGAAGCGGCGAACTGGGCTCTGTCTCAGCTGCACCAATTCTAACAACGTCAACATCACTCAAATCCTGACCTGCGGTGTAAACAAGCGTCTTAGGTTCGGCCTCAGGAGTGGGCTCCGTTCCAGGCTGGAAAACTTTCTTTGGGGAGGACATGTTTTGATATTAGAAGAGCCTATCCTAAACGGATTGAGTACTTATGTCAATTCCCCTCCCGCCTCCAACGGTCCAGGAACTCCTGACGACGGTCATGATTGTGGAACTTCAAGACCTCGTCAGTCACAATCACATTGGCATCAGGCCCCAGACCCTTCATTGATTTTAGCGTCTTCTTTTTGAGCGTTGCTTTGAGGAGTTTTTCAAATTGATCACCCATAAAACCACCAAGCAGCCATTCCGAGAGCTTTTTTAGTCGGCCATCCTCGTAGTGGTACATGTGCTTCTTGTAAGTGTCATCAAAGCGAAGCCCATAACCCTTCAGCCATTCCTGATTCTCTTCACGGAAGTCGTGGTAGGTCTGGTGACCAAAAATAGGCCTGAGGTTTTTCGTCCAGTAGGCCAGATAAGGATCTTCCTCACCAAGTTGGAAGTCGTTCATCGAAACGTTTTCGCTAGTCACGAAGAAACTGAGACAAAAACGCCCAGCCACTTTATTGCCATAGCGGCGGACACCATAAAAATGAAGAATGGCTGTAATTAAGAGTCTGGCAAGCCACATGCGACCTGGCTTTACAACAATAAACAGGTCAATGTCAGACTGTTCACTAGGGTTGTTGTAAGCCAGATTATTGCAAACGGCAATCATGCGTGTAAATGGCACGCTCCGCATATAGGTTCCGTAGAGCTTGGTTCGGTTCCAAAACTTTTCAGCAATGAATTTGCGTGTTTTGCGGGTCTCAATAAGATTTTCACGGCCGGGAAGAACAAAGTAGCCTTTGATTTCGGAAAGCTGACCGCTCGTAACCATATGATCCAGGGTCATTTTGAGCTCCTTTATGTGCAAAGGGTCGTGGTACTTGTAAAGATAATCCTGAATCTCCTCGGCACCTAGTGGGAAGTCAAAAAGGTCAAAGAAACGAATGGTTTCAAGGCAAGCCTTCACAAGCCCCTCCTTCACACGTGGAGCATCGGCATCCCTCCTTCCTTCAAAGCACTCAGAATTGCAATGCTCAAGCAGTTGATCCACAGCCTGCGTATCCGCATCTTCAAGGTAACGTGAATAGCGGGGCATTTCACGGTCATTTATCCAAGGCCGATCAAGGTCCGACATACCCTTAACCACCTCTTCTCCATATTCAACGCCCATTTCAATGAATGGAGTCAGGCAAACATCGACGTAGCTCTGGGCGACAGGACACTTTTCATTCGGCGGCTGAGGATTCTTTGGCACGTACATATGAAACTTGCCCTCAGGCAAATTCATTTCATCCACGCGACTTAGGATTTGAGGGTCTAGTTCAATCCGATCATAAAGAGATTCACGCTCATCAAACTTGGAAAGTTCTGATTCAGGTATTTGAACGAGCATGCCAAGGGTCACTGACTCTTTATCTTTTTCAATTCCGGCGGCTGCAAAATGACGTGAATCAACGCGGGCACGGAAATTGCGGCGATAGCCCTGTAGTCTTGCAGGGAAAAAATTCAGAGTTTGCCCGGTGATACTTGCCACCTTCTTGTGGGCCAGGCTGCCGTAGCTGAAAATGTAGTGATCCATAAACAAAATGACAGAGTTATGATACTGTATCAGCCGAACTATGAACAGGCAAAGGATATGAATCCAGATAAACCAGATCCAAGAGATGAAATCATTGAAAGATGCACTAATGCATTACGCACACCAATCGACCTAAGAAGTGCTAACCTGGCAGCCGTGATAAAGTTGGGGCGAATAGATGCAGCCATTATACTGAGCAATTATGACACACCAAAAGCAGGACTGGCCCTCGGTGATACATGGGCAGACGAGCAAGATCCTCAAGTTAGTGACATCCTACTAGAAGCGCTTTATTGCCACGAAAATGAAGTCTCTCAGCGGCTAGTTGCAACACTACGCGATGAAATAGATAAGCAACGTGAAAAACTAGCCAATCATTTTGGTGAACCTGAACAGTAATTAAATTTGCTCCTACCAGCGCGGTCTGATAATCTAAGAAAAATAGATTATATTAATGAAAAAACGAGTCCTCTCTGGAATCCAACCTTCCGGTAAGCTCCACATTGGAAATTACTTCGGAATGATAAAACGAATGGTCGAGTACCAGGAGTCCAGTGACCTCTTTTTGTTTATAGCAAATCTGCATTCTCTGACCACACTTCAGGATAAGGACCTCATGAAGTCCATGACCCTGGAAGCCGCTGCAGACTTGCTCGCTCTGGGGATCGACCCTAAGAAATGCCACTTCTGGGTGCAGTCAGACGTACCGGAGGTAGCGGAGCTTACCTGGATACTTTCCTGCCTCACGCCAATGGGGCTCATGGAGCGAGCGCATAGCTTCAAGGATAAAACTGCTAAAGGCATACAGCCAAACCTGGGACTCTTCTGTTATCCAGCCCTGATGACGGCCGACATTCTGATCAATCAATCTGATCTTGTACCTGTTGGAAAGGATCAGAAGCAACATCTCGAAATGGCTCGCGACATCGCCGTAAAGTTCAACAATGCCTACGGAGAAGTTTTCAGAGTACCTGAACCCGACATTCTCGAAGACGTTGCAGTGATTCCGGGAACCGATGGGCAGAAGATGTCCAAATCATACGGCAATACCATTCCAATCTTCGATGAGCCAAAGGTGATCAAGAAAGCGGTCATGGGCATCGTCACCGACAGCAAAGGGGTAGATGAACCTAAAGACCCTGAAACCTGCAACGTATTTGCACTTTACAAACTCTTTGCCAGTAAGGAAGAACGTGTTGGTATGGCTGATGATTATCGTAAAGGTGGTCTGGGCTACGGAGATGCCAAGAAAGCGCTACTAGAAAAAATCAATGAAACTTTTGAGCCTTTCCAGAAAAAGCGTGCTGAGTTAGCAGCTCATCCAAAGAAAGTGGAGGAAATCCTTGAAGAAGGATCGGAAAAGGTTCGCAAAGTCACACTAAAAACCCTTGAAGAGGTCCGGAAAGCCACCGGGCTCCGATACTAATTAACTAAAGTTCTCATGGCCAAATACGTATTTGTCACAGGCGGAGTATGTTCCTCACTTGGGAAAGGGATAGCGACCTCATCAATCGGAAACCTTTTAAAAGCCTCTGGCTTCAAGGTGTTTACCATGAAACTAGATCCTTACTTGAATGTGGATCCGGGAACAATGAGCCCCTTTCAGCACGGAGAGGTATATGTAACAGATGACGGGGCTGAAACAGATCTGGATCTGGGTCACTACGAGCGCTTCATTGATGTGCCTCTCACACAGCAAAGCAGTATCAGCACCGGACAGGTTTATCAGACAGTACTCGATAAAGAAAGAAAGGGTGACTTTCTCGGAGGAACTATCCAAATCATTCCGCATATTACCGATGAAATCAAAAGCCGCATCAGAACTGCTGCCAAAAAGAGTAAATGCGATGTGATGCTATGTGAAATCGGTGGAACGGTCGGTGACATCGAAGGTCAGCCCTTCACCGAAGCCATGAGGCAAATGCGCAGTGAAGAAGGACGGGACAACACCATGTTCATTCACCTGACCCTACTCCCCTACCTCAAATCATCCAACGAGATCAAAACCAAGCCAACACAGCTTTCAGTGAGACTGCTCCAAAGCATGGGTATTCAGCCGGACATGATTATGCTCAGGGCCGATGACAAAATTGAAAAAAAACACATGCTCAAGGTTTCCAAATTCTGTGATGTGGAATTTGACGCAGTCATTCCTGCCCCGACAGTAAAATCTATTTACGAAGTGCCACTCAACTTTGCCAAGTACAACGTGGCCGAAACGATTTGTAAAAAGCTGAAGCTTAAGTTTAAAAAACCAAAGCTGGCCGGGTGGGAGAAGATGGTCAAGAACATTCTGGAATCCAAGAAAGAAATTCAGATCGGTCTCGCTGGAAAATACAACGAATTGGATGATGCTTACCTGTCTGTAATCGAAGCCATCAAATCAGCTAGCTACCACTACAAACGGAAGGCTAAGATTGTTTGGATCGACACTGAAAAGATTGAAGCAGGTGACAAGAATGAGTGGAAAAAGCTCCACAAAGTTGATGGAGTGGTGGTACCGGGTGGCTTTGGCTCACGCGGAGTCGAAGGGAAGATCACCGTGGCGCAGTATTGCCGCGAAGAAGAAGTGCCTTACCTAGGACTCTGCCTTGGCTCACAGCTCATGGCCATTGAGTTTGCCAGGAACGTAGCCGGCATCAAGAATGCGACCTCCGAGGAATTCATGCCAAAAGCCAAGAATAAGATTGTCTGCTTCATGCCGGGACAACACGAAAGACGTGAAAAAGGAGGAACTCTGAGACTTGGCTCTTACCCATGCACAATCAAAAAAAACACCCTGGCTTTCAAGTGCTACGGCAAGACGCACATTGATGAAAGGCACAGGCATCGCTATGAATTCAACAATAAGTTCAAGAAGCAACTTGAGAAAGCCGGGCTGGTGTTTTCCGGAGTATCCCCGGACCGCGAACTGATGGAGATCGTCGAGCTTAAAAAGCATCCATTCATGATCGGTTCTCAATTCCACCCGGAATTCAAAAGTAGGCCAAACAGACCACATCCTCTATTCAGGGAGTTCATTAAGGCAAGCCTCTAGCGAAATTTGTTTAAGCAGACGACATAGCTCTCGCCACTTGATTTGCGAATGGCCTGCGGGCGGAATTTTTTGACCTGTTTGAATTGCTTTCTGGCCTGGCCAACAAGGTCACCTTCGTTGAAACCAGGAAGGATCTTTATCACCAGTCCCCCACCCTTCTTAAGATACTGCTTGGCCACACTCAGGACCTGCAGACTTAGTTCTAAAGAAGCATTACCATCAACGGATTTGATACCTGTGGTCTTGGGTGCCAGGTCAGATGTGATCAAATCAAAGG
>CBDUQG010000008.1:0-24867 GCA_965369305.1 uncultured bacterium | reverse complement strand
GCGATGGAGAATATTCGTAAGAAGGATCAGGAGGCGGCTGCAAAATCAGAAGAGCAAAAAAAGAGCCTTGAGGCTGGAAAAGAAAAGATGGCCAGTTTGCACCACCAGGAAGAATTAGATAGGCAGAAAGATGATCAAAATGCTGAAGAGATACTTGAAGAATTATTCAATTCATGATATAATGGTATGAAGATTAAAAACTAACACTAATATTATGTCAGGAATTGAAGCCCCCAAAGAAGCTCCAAAGGACGCTAAAGATGTTCTTGCAAAAATGATGCCCAAAGCAGATGAGCTTAAAAAAGGTATGGAAAGCAATTACGAGGCAAAGCCTCCAACAAAAGAAGAGCTAGATGAGAAGGTGGGTAAAAATAGAAAAGAACTTAGTACTGCGGAAAAGGAGGATTTTGCTGAAATCATTGAGCAGGCTAAAGATGCTATCAAGGAGGCTGCACGTGATGGTAAGGTAAGCCACATGGACACACAAAAATTTAGTATTGATGGAGTAGAGTACACATATCTGAGAGATAATTCTAAGAAAGGTAGTGCTCGAGACCGCCTCTTCAAAAAGGCTTAATTTAAACCTAAATATAAAAACCCACCGATCGGTGGGTTTTTTTGTTACGCAAAAAATTGGTGGAGCATATCGGACTTGAACCGATGGCCTCTTGCATGCCATGCAAGCGCTCTAGCCAGCTGAGCTAATGCCCCTCGTCGTCGTTTCACTACAGCCTGTGTATTCGCCTCCGGCGCCTACTTCGGCTTTCGTAAGCTCCTCCTCTCCCCACAGAATCCTTCTCGTCCGGTGTCCACCGGACTGCGATTGAATTCTGTGTGGCCCCCTTTAATCACGAAGTACATGTAATTTATATGATAATATGGGAAATGACAATAAATTTTCGCTATGACCCTCCTTGAATCACTACCCCTTCATCTCGGAAAAGACATCATTCCTTTTAGCCTACCTGCCACCGATGGTAAAGGTTATGGTCCAATGGATTTCAAGGATAAAAAAATCTTGGTGGTGATTTTTATGTGTAATCATTGTCCCTACATCAAAGCAGTTATTGATCGTCTGATTGCGATTCAGGCAGATTATGCAGATAAAGAGGTTCAATTGGTTGGTATCAATGCTAACGACTCCGAAAATTACCCTGAAGATTCCTTCGAGGCTATGCAAGAATGGGTAGAAGAAAAGGGAATCAACTTCCCTTATCTACATGATGAATCACAGGCTGTGGCAAAAGCCTATCAAGCCCAGTGCACCCCTGACATTTTCGTTTTCGACCAAGCTCGCAAGCTTACGTACCATGGTCGAGTGGATGATAATTGGAAAGAGGAAGATCAGGTGACAAAACAGGATCTTCGCGAGGCACTCGATGCTATCCTAGATGGAAATCCGGTGTCAGAACCTCAACATCCTAGTATGGGATGTTCTATAAAGTGGAAATAACCCCCTCCTTATGGACCGCAAAATACCGGCCACCATGGCCACCCAGCACCCCGACAATGCGCGGGCGGCTTATTGGAATAAGAAAAAATTCCAAAACACTCTCGATGAAGTCGAGGAATGTTATCGCATGTTTGATGAGCTCAAATGTACAGAGTACATGTGGGATTGGGAGGGTAAGTTTGTAGATGAGGCTGTCGTCGAAAAGCTTTTTCAGAAGTATCACAAGTACTTCAAACGCCATAAACTCGGTAAGGATGTCTTCCTCACTTTCCGCATTCCAAACACCGATGAAGAAAGTGGTCACCGTCTGGCGCGAGCCTTCATGGCGATTCTAACCGCCGATGACCTAGCTCACGAAGCAGGCATGCACGCGCCTCCGATCTTCGAGGTGATCTTGCCCATGACCACCAATGCTGGTCAGCTTATGCGGATTAAAAAGACTTTTCACGAAGTGGCTGAGTTCAAGGCATCCGCTTTCAAAACTAAGCGAAAAGGACAGCAAGAGCTAGGTGTCATTCCACTTATTGAAGGTTGTGAGCACCTCTTCAATTGCGACAAAGTCCTGAGTGAATACATCGAAGGCTGTAAGGCTCAGTTCGGCAAGAAGCCGCCTTATATGCGTCCGTTTATGGCCCGCTCCGATCCCGCTTTAAATGCTGGCCTACTCCCCGCGGTACTTTCAACTAAGGTGGCACTTCAAAAATTTGCGGAAGTCGGCAAAAAATATGGCGTACCCATGTATCCGATCATCGGACCAGGTTGTTTGCCTTTCCGTGGAGGAGTGAATCCAGAAACCATTGCTGACACTATCGAAGAATATAGCGGCATCCGCACGATTACCATTCAGTCTGCTTTCCGTTACGACTACAAGCTCGAAGATGTCAAAAAAGCCATTCAACTCATAGAAAAGAAGCTACCCCAGATGACCTACACGCCACTCAGCAAACAAGAAGTGGAAGACATTGCCTGGGTAAATAAGACTTTCGGAAAATATTACCAATCGACCGTTGAAAAGGCAGCGACAGTTATCAATCGAATTGCCTCTAGCATTCCGGGTCGCCGTGAGCGCATGCTCCACATTGGACTCTTTGGTTACAGTCGTGGATTTGGAAAAGTGAGCTTACCTCGTGCCATCAAGTTCACCGGCTCACTCTATTCCATCGGCGTTCCACCCGAATTCATCGGCTCTGGCCGTGGGATCCGTGATGCCATCCGTGAAGGCAAGATAAAAACGATTGAAAAGCACTACAACAACTTGGTCAAAGATTTCGTGCATGCTGGTAAGTACCTCAATAAAGAAAATTTGAACATGCTGGCCAAGAGGCATCCGATTTTCAAAGAGATCATGACCGATGTTCAGGAAATCGAGAATTATCTTGGGCACGAACTCGGGCCACTCAAGACCAAACACTACTTGCACCGCAACCTAGTTTCTTCAGTTTACCTGCTGTCCAAAGAAAGAAAGGACTTCTCTGAAGAGCTTGAAAAGGCTGCCGAAATTCGCAAGAGCCTGGGGTAGTGTCGAAAACCTTGTTATGAATTATTCATAATATTTCATAATTATTCATAACAGCCCAAAAAGCAGTATACCTAGCAGCCATGATTTCAGATCGTATTCAAAAACTACGGCCATCCGCGACTTTGGCGATCAACGCCAAAGCCATTGAGCTACAAAAAAAGGGTGTTGATATCATCAAATTTGGTACTGGTGAACCCGACTTCGATACCCCCGAGCACATCAAGCAGGCCGCCAAAGATGCACTTGATGCAGGCTTTACCAAATACACGTCCGCCACCGGAATCACCGAGCTCAAGGCAGCTGTGGCCGATAAGTTTAAACGCGACAACCAAATCATCTGCAAGTCCGAAGACGTCATCATCACTGTCGGCGGGAAGCACGCTCTCTACAACATTTTCATGGCTGTCTTAAACCCTGGTGACGAAGTGCTTTTACCCTCACCTTATTGGGTGAGCTATGCCGACCAAGCCCTCGTCTGTGAAGGGGTGGTCAAAACCATCGACACTCGCCCAAACCACTTCAAGCTAACTGCTCAGATGGTCAAACAGGCCATTACGCCGAAAACTAAGATGCTTGTTCTCAACAGTCCCAGCAACCCAACAGGCATGGTGATCGAGAAGGAAGAAATTCTCAAAATCGCCGAGCTGGCGAAGGAGTATAACTTCTATGTCATCAGCGATGAAGTCTACGAATATTTTCTCTACGACCACAAGGAACACTTTTCCATCGCCAGTCTTCCCGAAATGAAAGACCTGGTCTTCACCGTGAATGCGGTATCCAAAACCTATTCCATGACTGGTTGGCGCATTGGCTATTTAACCGGACCAAAAGAGTTTGTTAAGGCCATGGGAAGTTTGCAGAGTCACAGCACTTCTAATCCTTGTTCCATCGCTCAAAAGGCCGCGCTGGCAGCCCTGACTGGCCCGCAAGATTCCATTCAAACCATGCTTTCAGAATTCCAGGTCAGGCGAGATTATGTACACGAAGCGTTTAACAAAATCCCCGGTATCAAACTCGACAAACCCGAAGGAGCCTTTTATGCCTTTCCCAATATTTCCGGCACTGGCCACGACAGTTTCGCCTTTACCGAACTCATGATGGAACAGGCCAAAGTTTGTGTGGTGCCTGGTGGTGCTTTTGGGGGCGAAGGTAATGATTACATCCGTTTCTCTTTCGCATCTTCCATGGAACATATCAAGGAAGGTATCAGTCGTATCGAAAAAGCACTGACATAGAAGGGGACCCGCCCCCAGTTTCCTAGGCACGGGTCTTTTCTGCTCCTTTCGTCTTGTGTGAGAAGAGTTTAGTCCACCTGTCTTTGAATTTGATGAACTTGCTAACGACACTCATGATGGCGAGTGCAAGAATGCCAGTGAGTAGAAGGTTGAGGAATAGTAGGTAGCCCCAATGTTCTCGCGTGATCCAACCCTGATCCCAAATGGGATAGAAGGCTAGAAACACCCACTGCGCACCAGCTTTGACCTTGCCAACCCAGGTCGCTGCGCTGTCTTTCTTTTGGCGGTACTTGTCAAAGTACTCCATCCGAATGACTTGGCCTACGAGCTCCGTGAGAAGCATTAGGCTAATAAGAAAGGCACCAAAACCTAGTAGCCAGATGCGAGGATTGTCCTGCACCAGCTCCGACCGCGTGACAAACTGATAAGCCACTTCGATGTAGATCGGAATGACCGCTAGCTTGTCCATGAGTGGGTCGAGCTTTTTGCCAAGAGGCGTGCCTCCTTTGTGATTCAGTTGCTGCCAAACGTCTTTTGGGACAATGACAGGCTTCTTGGCGTGAGCGTCTAGCACTGCTGCTAGCCGTCCATCGAGCCGATCCAGAGCTGCCGAGACCACGATGGTCATCAAGCCCCAGAAGAGGTAGCCGTTTTTGTAGAGTACAAAGTACCCCACCCAAACAATTGGCGTGTGGATGATGCTCATCCAGTTGGGTGAAATGAATCGCCCAATGAAGAGTAGAATCCGTTCCGGAAGGCGGAATATTGCCAGAAGCAGCAAACCGCCTACGGTAACGTAGAACAGCCAAAGAATCAGCGGTTCGCTGAGCATTTGAAACTCCTTTCGGTTGAGAAAAAGAACATGCTCGGTGCAACACCAAATGGGTTTTTCCGAAGCTAGCATATTTTAGCCGAAAAACGATATTTGTCAATGGCGCTTGGCCAAAGGTATACTGAGCGAGTTAGTCCAGCCTATGCCAATAGAACAACATCTCCTTATCTTTGTCTTTTCAACAATCGGTGCCTCATATGGCATTGCCTTTGGAGGGGGAAGTTTTATGGTATTGCCGGTCCTTTTCTTGATGGGCATTGACCCAAAAGTTGCGGTTGCAACCAATGTGGCATCTGCCATTGCTCAGCTCATCACCGGTGCTTTTGTTTTTGGTAGGCACAAAAAAGTCCACTACGAAATCGTGCCTGCCACACTCGTTTTTTTCTTGATTGGGGGTATCTCCGGTGCCTTCCTGCTCATGGAAATCAACACCGAGGTCATAAAGCGAGTCGTATCAGTAGCGATCATCTTTTTTGCAGCTTTTGGCCTTTATAATCGAAAAAACATGCTTGAGGGAGCCTGTAAACCAGCCACCCGAAAATCTTTCATTGCCTACCCACTTCTCATCCTTATTGGGGCCTACCAAATTGTAATTACCGCAGGAGCAGGGACGCTCATGAACTATACGCTAATTTATCTTTTTGGCATGAGGCTCAAATGCAGTATTTACACGCGCCAAATTATCACTTTGCCCAACATGGCCGTAGCCACTGGAATTCTGATTTTTGGGGGTCTTGTTGATCCTATTTTGTTCATTCCTCTTGTAATAGGGCGTATCGCAGGAGCTTTCATCGGATCTGAAATGGTCATGCATACCGAAAGCAAAAAACTCTCCATCGTTTTTTCTGTTGTTGTCATCTTGATCGCCATAAAAACCCTTCTGGGCTAAACTAGAAGTATGTGGATTAGAAGAAAAGTAAAAAAAGGGCATCAGATAGGCCGAGTACTGGGTCATCCCACTATCAATTTGAATGTGGGCAATTTATCCAATCACTGCAAGCCAGGTGTTTATGCATGCGAAGTCCAGATAAAGGACAAGACTTATAAAGGTGGGCTTTACTTTGGCCCAAAGCTAAATAGTCCGGGCAATATTCTCGAAATCTATATCATTGATTTTTCAGGGCGACTCTATGGCCAATTCATTGCTTTTAAGCTGGGTAAGATGCTTCGAAAGCCCAAGCATTTTTCATCGGTCGACGCACTCCAAAAACAAATACAGCAAGACATTGCTTCTATAGTATAATCTGAGCATGCTCAACTATCTGAGAAAGAAAATTAGCTACGACAATCCTGTCCGTCTTCTTTGGCATCGGCTGAAGGGGATGGCTGCCGCTATCAAATATGGCTTTCCGGGAAAGAAGATGGTGATCATCGGAGTGACCGGTACCAACGGCAAAACCACCACCACTCACATGGTAGAACACATCTTAAGTTCTGCCGGAAAAAAAGTAGCTATGATCTCAACCTCTGATTTTTCGATCAACGGAAAGCGTAAGCCCAACCTTTCCAAGAAGACCACCATGTCACCCTTCAAAACTCAGAAATTCCTCGCGCAATGCCTGAAGAAGAAGGTGGATTATGTCGTCATTGAGTCCTCCTCACACGCTCTTCATCAATCCCGTCTATGGGGCATTCCTTTTGCCGTCTCAGTCATCACGAACATCACTCACGAACACCTCGACTATCACGGAACGCTCGAAAAGTACGCGGAGGCTAAAAAGATACTGTTCAAAAACGTTGCTGCAAACTGTAAGCGCCCTGAGCCAGGTGCAGTAAAAGATATCCCACACATGCAGGCTTTCGTGCTCAACACAGCCGACCAGTTTTATGAAAAGTTCAAACAGGTGCATTGCCCTGTAAACATTGAATACGGACTGAGTCAGGGCGATCTTCAGGCAAAAGACATAACTTACACCAAGCATGGTTCTAGGTTTGCCATGAGTTACCAGAAAGAAACTGTTGGAGTTCACCTGCCTCTAGTCGGAGGTTTCAATGTCGAAAATGCTCTGGCTGCCACTGGAGCCGGGCTTGCCTGCAAACTTTCACTTTCAGAAATCAAGAAAGGGCTCGATTCCTTCGAAGGAGTTGGTGGGCGAATGGAACGAATCAAGAGTCCGGCTGGTTTTGAAGTGGTGGTCGACTTTGCCCTGACCCCCGACGCCCTCGATAAGCTCTACAGTGTTCTCAAAGAAACTGCCACAGGTCGCATTATTGGACTCATTGGTAGTTGTGGTGACCGCGATAAGGAAAAAAGGCCAGACATGGGTAAGATTGTTGCCTCTTATTGCGATATCACAATCGTAACCGATGAAGAACCTTACACGGAAGACCCCATGGCAATAATGCAGGGGGTTCTGGAAGGGGCAAAAAAAGTGAAAAAAATGG
The DNA here is from genome assembly GCA_965369305.1 of uncultured bacterium. Taxonomy (GTDB): domain Bacteria; phylum Patescibacteriota; class Gracilibacteria; order UM-FILTER-43-11; family UM-FILTER-43-11; genus JAFGTE01. Next base: position 17,443 of record CBDUQG010000008.1, on the reverse strand, counting down.
GGGATGAGCTCATGCTCATCGAAGATCGCTATGCAGCCATGGAGCACGCGATAAAGCACGCCAAAAAAGATGACATCATTGTGGTAACGGGTATGGGCTCTTTCCAAACCCGGACCATGAACCACGGGCCTATCGCCTGGGACGAGCGCGAGGTAGCGCGGGAAATAATCGCTAAATATTCATAATGAACGGTATTCTGGTCATAGATAAACCAAAGGGATGGACTTCTTTTGATGTGGTGGCCAAAATCCGCAACAAGCTAAGCGTAAAAAAAGTCGGACATACAGGCACCCTCGATCCCATGGCCACGGGTGTTCTTGTGCTTTGTCTTGGAAAGGCTACCAAGCTCGCCCAAACCATGACTGGCTACGACAAAGAATATATTGCCGAGATCACACTAGGTGCCACCAGCCCGACGGATGACGCAGAAGGTGAGGTGAAAAAAAACGAGTCAGCTAAGCCTATTTCAGAAGATATGCTCAAAGAGACTCTCAAAGATTTTGAAGGTGAGATCATGCAGATTCCACCTCAGTTTTCGGCTAAAAAGATCAAAGGGCGACGTGCCTACGCAATGGCCAGAAAAGGCCAGGAGGTGAAACTGGAACCTGTACCTGTCACAGTCCATGAGCTTGAGCTTCTTGAATATAAATGGCCAGTGGCCAAGGTGCGTCTACTTTCAGGGAAAGGTTTTTATGTACGTTCCCTTGCTCGCGATCTTGGCCAGAAACTGAGTACAGGTGGTTATCTTTCTGCCCTTAGGCGGACTAAGGTGGGTAGCTATGACCTCAGTCAGGCAACCACAATCGAAGAAGCTGAAGAATCCTCAGTCAATAAGATCAATCTTCCCTAGAAGTGCTTCACAGCCGGGTTATGACAAAATGCACACAAAGTATGACAGGGGCAAATGACTAGTCCTCTGCCTTGTGCACATACAGGGTCTGAGTTGGGAAGGCCATGGCAATCTTCTCCTTTTCAAAGGCTTGCACCACTGCCAGGTTGATCTTTTCCTGAGTGTTCATATATTCCTTGTAGTCATTAGATTCAAGGTAATAAACTGTTTCAAAGTCCAGGCTGGAAGCTCCGAAAGACTTGAAATTAGAACGGTCGAAGGTTGTCTTTTTTACTGTTGCAATTGCCTCTTTCATAAGCTTAGGAATCTTCTTTAGAATCTTGTGTGGCGTGCCGTACTCAACACCAATCATAAAGACGACACGACGCTTTTTCATGCGCTTGAAGTTCTGCACACGGGTGCTGGTGAGTTCGTTATTTGAAATTACAATTTCCTCTCCTTGAAGAGCTTCAACGCGGGTGGTCTTAAGGCCAATCTTTTTAACTGTTCCCTGATGTTCTCCGACCACAATGTAATCACCCACCTCAAAAGGTTTGTCTAAATAAATTGAGAAGGAACTAAAAATATCTCCCAGAATATTCTGAATAGCCAAAGCGATCGCAATACCTCCAATTCCCAAGCTGGCTACAAGCGCTGAAATATTCACACCCAGATTAGACAGAATAAGCAGTAACCCTGTACTCCACAGGATGATCTTAGCGATCAAGGCCAGGGCATAGTAGGTTGTATTCTTTTCACGTCTCCCCCCTTGTTCCTTGGCAACTTTTGAAAGGCCATATTCAATTAATTCAGCCGCCACTTTGGTGGCCCAGTAAAAGAAAAGAATAATGACGATTACCTCAATCGTTTTCTCAATGGCCGGGAGTAGCTCAATAAACTGAAGGGCTATGAAAAGGGCGGCAAAGAAGTAAAAGATACCCGGAATCTTTTCCAGAATGGCAATGAATTCATCATCAACATCGGTCCGGGTACGCTTAGCCCAAGTTTCTAATTTTCGAAAAACACGGCCTTTCAAAAGCTTAAAAAAGAGCAGGGCAACCACAAAAACTCCAAATGCCACAAGGTAGGCATGCAATGTGTTGCCAAAGTAGGACACCTGTAGTAAATCTATGTACTGATCCATCTTAAGCTCCATGTTACTCCATTTATTTTAATCCTGAAACCAAATCCAACAGGACAGCCTTTGGATCAGCTGCTTTTGTGATACCGCTTGCCAACAGCACACCACGTGCTCCAAGTTCGATAGCCTTTCTGACATCTTCACCGTTTTTCACACCAGCGCCAACTAGTAGTTTGTCGCCAATCAGTTTGGCAGCGTTTTCAATGATCTCAGGTTGAGCGGTCGAAACAGAAATATCACCTCCAATCAGCTCAGGCGGTTCAACGGCAATGAGGTCAGGCTCGAATTCTAAAAAGCTAGCCCCTTCTTCTGGGTCTTTGGCGCAAAGAATAACTGCCAACCCAACCGCTTTTGCTCGTTCGATCGCAGCCCTAATTACTTCCCGTTCTAGACGTCTTTCCGAGTGGTTGAGTAGTGTACCTGCAGCTCCAGCGCTTTTAACACTCTCAGGCAAAATATGGCCGGTGTTACTTCCATAACCAACCGGATCAATATGCTGAGACAAAACAGGGATATCCAATTCACTGGTTAGCCAGCCAAGTTCAACAACGGATGGCACGATTCGAATATCAGCGCCTGTTTCCTTGGCCACTTCTTCATGAATTTTTCCCAAATGCATGGCAGCTTCTCCAGTGGCTGACTCGTAGGTTTTAAAGTTCGTGATAATCATTCTCAGAGAAAACTTTTTAAGGTCCTAGGTTACGCGAAGGCCCAAAGCAAAAATAAAATCGGCTCAATGACAAGGAGTGCGCCAACTAGTGAAAGGTAAATCCACTTAGCCAGTCTCTCAGTCTTTAGCTTGTTCTCCATCTTCTGAATCTGCTGAAGTCTTTCAAGCTCTTTCTGCTCGATGGTGCTCTTTGCTTCCTTGAGTTCCTTTTCTTTGCGCGTGTAATCAAGCATTGGAACCATGGTCTTCACCTGAGCCTCCAGCTGGCCGACTCGGTAGGTGGCTGCATCCAAACGCTCCTGCTTTTCTTTAATTTCTTTCTTCGCTTCAATGTAAAGACCCTGATAAACTTTTTCCTCATTATCAGACTTTTTAACCGACTCAACTTTGATGTCTTTGACGGCAATTTCGGTCTTCTTTTTGGCTTCTTCTTGCTTGTTTAGCTTTGTGGACTTGATGTCTACAAACTGTCCAATATGCTCCTCGATAATCTTATCAACATCCGCCCTTTTAATAAGCACACGACGTCCGTCCTTGCGAGTTTTAAATTTAAATTTACGAACATAGCGATCAACCGTTCGAGTGGAAACCTTCAGGATTGTACTCGCTTCATCACGATCTACGTAGGTAGTGGACAAGTTGGCCATATTTTAAAAATTTTATTATTGGTTTTAGACAAAGGGCTCGGAGAGTAATCACTGGTGTTCCTCCCCAAACTCAGTTAACAGGATCAGTATAAAGCCTGCTTTTTGGCTCGTCAATTTTTTTTGTTTGCTACAATCAATTTAATCTAACGCGCCTAATCATGTCTACTCACGAAGAGAAAGTCGCCAGAATTGCCAGGCAGCTAAAAGAGCGAAAAAGCACCAAGCCTGTTTCCATGAAGAAGAAGGCTGTGTCGCATGAAGTTCCAAAGCCAAAAGACAGTCGTCACGATGATGAGAAAATTGATGTGAGTGATCTCCATAAAATCCTTCACATCGATCCTGAAAAAATGATCTGCGTCGCTGAACCGGGGGTTACTTTTGTCGACTTGGTAAAGGCGACTATGAAACATAATCTAGTCCCCATTGTTGTTCCTGAGCTCAAAACCATAACCATTGGCGGAGCGGTGGCTGGCTGTTCTATCGAATCTATGTCCTACAAGCTTGGTGGCTTTCACGACTCCTGCATCGAGTACGAGGTCATTACTGCCAAAGGGGATGTGCTCACCTGCACTCCAGGCAATGAACACAAACTCGTTTTTCAGATGATGCACGGCACCTTTGGCACTTTAGGAATCATTTCCAAACTTACCTTTAAACTCATTCCTGCCAAGAAATATGTACATGTGAAGTACGAAAAATACACCACTCTCGAAGACTACATGGCTGCCACCAGAAAGCACTACGAGTCAAAAGATGTAGACTTCATGGATGGCATCATTCATTCGCCTGAACTCTACGTACTCAGTGTGGGGAACTTTGTTGATGAAGCGCCCTATGCCCATAGCTATGACTGGATGCGGGTCTACTATCGAAGCACGGCAAAGCGTGAAGAAGACTACCTTAAAACACCTGACTACTTTTTCCGTTACGACAAAGGAGTGACCAATGCCTTTCCCAAAACATTCCTCGGGCGACTCTTCTTCGGTTGGTTTATGGGCTCCACCGAACTCCTCAAGCTTGCCAAGCTCCTTCGAAAATGGCTCCCAGAAAGTAGCATTCCAACAACCGTTGACCTTTTTCTGCCCTTCAAAAAACTACCGGACTTCATGAAGTGGTATCAAAAAGAAGTGAACTTCTTCCCGCTTTGGTACGTGCCCTACAAAATTCAGCACAAATATGAATGGGTGGCTGACTCGCTTCTCGAAGACAACGACGATCCGCTCTTCGTCGACATTGCTGTTTATGGATTCAAAGGTGAGAAAGGCAAAAACTACTACCGTATGTTCGAAAAGATACTGATGGAACTCAAGGCTATCAAAACGCTGATTTCAGGAAACTACTACACCGAAGAAGAGTTCTGGACTACCTGGAACAAGCCAAACTTTCAGGCGGTCAAAAAGATCACCGACCCCGACAATATATTCCGTGGGCTTTACGAAAAAACCTGCCGCACCTCACGAGGTCTCAAGTAAGCCTACTTGCTCATGCTCTTCAGGAATTCCTCAAACAAGTAGTGGGCATCTTCCGGTCCAGGACTGGCTTCAGGGTGGAACTGCACGCTGAACCACGGCTTTTTATTGTGCTTCAGGCCTTCCACCGTTCCATCGTTGGCATTTCTGAACCAAACCTTCCAACCCTTTGGTAGAGTCTTTTCATCCACGGCATAACCATGGTTCTGACTCGTAATGTAACATCGCTGCCCCTTGTCGTTAATCACATCCGTACATGGCTGATTGGCACTACGGTGTCCGTATTTCAGTTTGTAGGTCTTGGCACCGGCTGCGAGTCCCATGATCTGAGACCCCAAGCAAATCCCAAAAATGGTCTTATCGTTTTCCATAGCCCACTTGAGTGACTCAATCGTCTTGTCAGCCATCTCAGGGTCTCCAGGACCATTCGATACAAACACTCCGTCGTACTTTTCTCTCACCTTCGAAAGATCTGCGTCCCATGGTAGGCGAATCACTTTCACTCCGTGATCCAAAAAGGATCGAATGATGTTGTGCTTGATACCACAATCAATCAGGGCCACTGTCGCCCTTGCTTTACCCTTAGGCTTCAAAACTGATTTCTTCTTCACAGAAACCTGGGCTACCAGGTTGCTCGCATTGGGATCTTCAAAGTGCATGTCTTTGCTAAAGCTGGTCGACTCACTGGCGATTTTTCCAAGCATCACCCCATGTTCACGTAACTTTTGGGTAAGGGCCCTCGTATCAACACCCTTAATGGCAGGAATTTTATGCTTTTCCAAAAACTCACCCAGGCTTTTTTTAGCCTGCCAGTGAGAATGAGCTTCACACTCTTCGCTAATGATCAGGCCACGCAAGTGAATCTTGGTGCTTTCCAGAAGCTGGCTCACATCATCCAGATTCTTTTCTTGAGGCACGCCATAATTCCCAATCATGGGGTAGGTCAGAACCAGAATCTGCCCACGGTAACTTGGATCTGTGAATGTTTCGGGATAACCAACCATACCGGTATTGAAGACCACTTCCCCATCCACGAAGAAATTACTCCCGGCCGACGCTCCAATTTTTGTTGTTCTGAAGCCTTTAGCTTTCTTATTTTTCTTCGGCCAATAACCGAACGACTCGCCTGTTATCTCGGTGCCGTCCTTGAGAATGAGTTTTAAATTCATTTATTCTGATTCCTTTAGATCTACGACCTTGAGTTGGAGCTTTCTGTAGCCCTGCCACTCATTCACCTCCAGGTTGAAAGCGATGTCGTAATTATTTTCGGGCTTAATTTTATCAAGATGCTTTCCAAAACGAAAGGCGATTGCTTGAAATTTCTTATCTCCCACCTGAACGGGAAACTGAAGGTGTTCTCCAGTTTTTCCAACAGGCTTCACATTCAGAATCTGGGCACTTTTCAAAACCAAAGTCGGTTCAGGGTTTCCATTTCCAAAGGGTTCAAACTTTCGAATGTTCTCCGAAACCGCAAAATTCAAATCAGCCAAGGTCGCTTCACATTCTACTTCTAGGGTTCCGTGGAAATTGTCTAAATCAATGTAATCACTCGACTTCTTTTCAATAATACTCATCAACTTGTCTTTGTTTTCTTTAGGCAAACTGAAGCCTCCCGCGAGCATGTGCCCGCCACATGAAGTAAAAAGTTCACCAGCCTCACCTCGTAGAAAAGCTGTAATGTCAAAATCGTTCAAACTCCTACACGAAGCTACAAACTCATCGTCTTTTTCTTGCATGGCAATGCAGGGCCGGTGGAATACATCCACCATTCGTCCGGCAATCAATCCCAGGGTGCCGGCATTCCACTCAGTGCTACTCACTACCACAATATGAGGGGTAATTTCCATAGCTCGAATTTGCTCAGAGGCCTCTTCCACAAAAACCTTCACAATGTTTCGTCGCTTTGAATTCAGTTCACTCAGTGTAGGAACTTTTTCCGTCTTGCCCAGTAAAACTTCAAGAGCATGTTCTGCACTATCCAGTCTGCCAGCTGCATTGATTCGAGGGCCTAAAACAAAGCCCACGGTGGTACTGGTAACTTTCTTGTTATCCATTCCAGCTTCTTCCAGCATGGAACGGATGCCCGGATGATTCCCTTCAGAAAGACTCTTTAATCCATTATTCGTAAGCACCCGATTCTCACCAGTCAGCTTCATGCAGTCAGCAATCAAGCCAAGCACGGCCAGTCCCATCTGTTCATACAGGTACTTCTCGGCCACCGATTCTTCAAAATAGAAAGGGGCTAAGGCACAAACCAATTTGTAAGCCACTGCTGAACCACTTAGTTCCTTGTTCGGGTAATTACAGTCTGGCTGTTTCGGATTGATCAGCGCGATCGGTTCTGGAAGTACAGCCGGGCAGTCATGATGATCGGTCACAATCACATCAATACCAAGTTCTGTCGCAAGTTTAACCTCACTCACATTCGCCGTCCCGCAGTCTACGGTAATCACCAAATCCACGTTTTGCTCAGCAAAGCGTTTCATAAAATAGTCTTTCAGCCCGTAACCATCATTTTCTCGATCTGGCAGGGTATAGCTCACTTTGGCGCCAATCTTCTGAAGCAGGTCGTAAATAAGGGCTGTCGCCGACGTTCCATCTACATCGTAATCCCCAAAGATCATGATGCTTTCCTGCTTTTCAATAGCTACTTTCAGGCGTTCTACCGCCTTCTTCATGTCCTTCATCAAAAAAGGATCATGCAGCTTATTGAGGCTGTAATTGAAAAAAGAATAAACCTCTTCCTGGGTCTTTAGTCCGCGATTTTCCAGCATCTTATCAACCAGACTGAGCTCTTTCTTCTCATTCTGAATGATCCACTTTTTCCCGAGGAAGCTCATTTATTTTTGGCTAGCGATTAGGTTGTGATTGTAACGGACAGGCTCCAGAATCGCAAGCAGGTTAAAGAGGCCCACGTCGTTTGGACGTGAACCTCTTAGTTTCCCGTTCACAGGAAGGTTGGAACTACTTGTGCTCCTCGACGAACTTCTTGAGCTCATCAGTGAGCGGATAGTAGGGCTCCTGGATCGTGCTGATCTGGAAGCCGAACTCTGCTCCGTATTCTCGAGAACCAACGAACTCAGCCAGGGGAATGGTTTCGCCATTCACCTTGACCTCCTTCTTCACAAAGCGGATGCCCTGCGGGTAATCGAAGAATCCTTTCACATGATGACCGCCGCTGAGCGGCTGAACACGGCTGCCATTGTCGAAATAGCCACCGTAGATCTCCACGCGCCCGCTTTTGACGCGAGTCCTCCCCGTGACCTTGTCGCGCCAGGTTCTCCGTTGCGGACCACTGGTTGAGCCGTCGACCGGAAGGACGACGTCCTTGTAGTGGCCACTTTGGAGCTGGTCGCTGCCGACTCCCTTTTGCTTCATCCATGCCTGAATGAGTTCGTTCCGCTTGAGGATGAACTCCTTCTTGCTCGTGGAGCCCCTTGGGGGGCGAACCTTGAGCGCCTGCGCGATTTCTGGAGCGGTATAAAAGTGTACCGCACCACCTTCCTCGCGGGCTTTGACATGGATGTGGTCGATCATCCAGTAGTGAGGCAGGCTGTAACCTGTGAGCTCACAAATGGCGGCGGCACTGGGGCCATCCACCGGGATTTCGACCCAGTCGTCATCCATTCCGAGGCGGAGCGGGTGCTTCGCCACATAGAACTCGACGACCGTGCCTTTGGGGCCTTTGACTTCGATGGGAACGAAGTCGTCCCAGGTACTGGGCATGTTGCGGTCAGCAACGTGCTTGAGGACCACCATGTGGCGGGCCTTCCAGTCCTTCTCGCTGACGGCGTCGTACTGCGCCCGGATTTCTTTTCCAGGAACAGTGGAGCCACCAAGTTTGCCGCCGAAAACAGCAAACAAGATAACTCCTAGCACGGCCACAAGGGCCACGCCGATCGCCATCTTCTTGTTGATCTTCCGAGAAGAACTGCCTTCAGGCTCCTCGGGCTCGAATTCGTCTTCATCGAACTGGTAGCCCTCTTCAGGCTCGAACTCATCTTCGCTGAATTCGTGGGTACCCCGGGGATAAGACCCAGAGCTCTCGAACTCGTCTTCTTCAAAGTCGTGCATGTGCATCGTGATTTTCTCCTGTGAACAGGGTTGTGGTTGATTGGAAGATTGGTTAAGGACACCAACGTCCAACCAAATTTCAACCCTGTTTGGTGCCGGTCGTGTAAAAGAGCGCTTACCTAAGGCAATATGCTAGGACTGTTATTATATAATATAGTTACAAATGAGTCAAGTAGTTTTATCATAAAAAAGGAGGGTTATTTTTGGCTTAATTTAAACAAAAATTAGGGTTTTTCCCCCCTCATTTTCAGGTTCGCACTGCCAAAGTCCCCTGTCAAGGGTCTAAGAGGCCATTTATAGCCCCTAATAGCATTGCTTTTATGGCTTATTTTTGCTATAATATAGGGATATTAATATCTTCATGGATCAGGAAAAAATCCTACAATACGGCAAGACGGCCCTCGAGTGGGGCAAGGAATACTGGCAGGAAGCTCTTATTGCCTTTGTGGTCATATTCTATGTTCTTCCCTTCTTGATGCGGATTGCGCGCTTCATTTTTGTGCATCGTATGGCCAAGCACCTGGTTTACATGAAGATTGAATTGCCCCGCAGTGACTCCAAAATCGATCAGGAAAAACGGACTGAAAAGGACTTCAAAGAAAAGGTTGCCATTATGTCTCAGTTATACAGGGCACTTTACGAAATCCGTGAGCTCAACCTCTGGAACTTGATTAAGACCAAGATATGGCAGGCAGATAACATCTCTTTTGAACTATTTGCCGAAAAGCAACAGCTTTCCTTCTATGTAGTGGTCCACGAAAAGTACAAAAATATCATCGAAAAGCAGATCACCACGTTCTACAATGATGCAGATGTGAAGGTTACAACTAAGCCTTATGCTCTATTCGACAAAGGAAAGCGATTCAAATCGTATTTCATGTTCACCAAGAAGCCATTCTTCTTTCCGGTGAACACCTTCAAAAACATGGAGCAGGATCCGCTCAACGATATCACCAATGTCTTTTCGAAGCTTGATCCCAACGAAAAAGCGGCTATTCAGATCATTGCCAATCCTGTGGCAAATACCAAATGGAACAAGGAGGCCGAGCGAATGGGTACCTTGCTTTTTAAGAACAAGCCCCTACCCTGGAAGATTAAGATTCCGATCATTGGCCCCATTCTGACGCTTATCCTGAATATTTTTAAGGGGGCGGCCAAGGCCGTTGGAACCAATGCACCTGGTGCTTCGGGTGGAGACTCATACGTACGTATGTTGCAGCCCAAAGAAGAGGCCTTTAAGCGTATTGGTGAAAAGGCCGGTCAGGTTGGTTTTGACGCGTCAATTCGCATTGTGGGTGTGGCCGATACTTCGATGCGTGCTACCGAAATCGCCAGCAACCTGAACATAGCCTTCAGTATCTATCACGACCAGTACAACAATACATTCCAAAATCGACGTATTCTACCGATAGACGGAATTAATAACCCACTGATGCGATATCTGTACGACAGACGTATTCCGGGAGTATTCCACAAAAAGAATCTGCTGGCTCAGGATGAATTAGCCTCGATTTACCATTTTCCTGACTCCAAATACAACCGAGTTCCGGTTATCAAGTGGCTTTCTTACAAGGTGCTCGCACCTCCTGTCGAACTTCCTCAGGAAGGCGTACTCATCGGAAACAACGTATATCGTGGGCAGAAGCGCGAAGTCCGCATTTTGCGAGATGATCGCACCCGTCACCAGTACATCATCGGGAAATCGGGTTCCGGTAAATCGGTTCTTTTGTCGTTCATGGCCCGCCAGGACATTTGGAATGGAGATGGTCTTTGTCTCGTTGACCCGCATGGGGATCTGGTCGAAGACACCTTACAAACCATCCAAAAAGAACGTGCTCGTGATGTGATTGTCTTCGATCCGGCCGATACCGAAAGGCCCATGGGGCTCAATCTTCTCGAAGCCAAAACACCGGAAGAAAGAGACCGAGCATCCCTGGATGCCATGGAAATCTTCATTAAAATATTCGGTGATGAAATCTTCGGACCGCGTATCCAGCACTACTTCCGTAATGCCTGTCTGACTTTGATGGAAGATGAAGAAGAGGGGGCAACGTTGATTGATGTGCCCCGTATTTTTACGGACGAAGAATTCCTCAAATACAAGCTCAGCAAAGTTACCAACTCGGTTGTGCGCTCCTTCTGGGAACACGAATATGCGAATACCGGTGACCGTGAAAAGCAGGAAATGATTCCGTATTTCAGTTCTAAATTCGGTCCGTTTATCACGAATACAACCATCCGTAACATCATCGGGCAGGCCAAATCTGCCTTCAATATTCGCGAAGTCATGGATACCCAAAAAATCCTTCTGGTAAACCTGTCCAAGGGTAAAATCGGTGATCTAAACGCCCAGTTGCTGGGTCTGATTTTCGTGAACAAGATCAACATGGCTGCCATGGGGCGCCAGGATATTCCGAAGAAAGACCGTAAGGATTTCTACCTTTACGTGGATGAATTCCAGAACTTTGCCACCGATACCTTTGCGTCGATTCTGTCTGAAGCGCGTAAGTATAGACTTTCGCTCGTCATGGCGCATCAGTACATCGCGCAGCTGACCAAAACGCCGACGGGTAAAGACGATACTCGTGTGCGAGATGCAGTATTTGGTAACGTGGGGACCATCTGTTCGTTTAAGGTGGGTGCTGACGATGCCGAGTATCTGGCAAAGGAATACGCCCCGACTCTTTCCGAACAAGACATTTTGAGCATTGCGAACTACAAGGCCTACGTAAAACTCAATATCAACAACACCACCTCACGGCCGTTTTCTCTCGAAACCATTTGGGATCCGATCGAAAACAGCAAACTGTCTGAGGTGCTTAAAAAGTACTCCCGTATGAAATACGCCCGTAAGCGTATGTTTGTCGACCAGGAAATCGAAGCGAGACTAGGGATTACTTAGACATGAATTGTAAGTCTGTAAAGTAGTCTAAGCTGCAACTATTCTTGTTTTGGCTGGTTCTTCAGAGTATGCTTTGGAGGCATACTTTTTAAGAAAAAAACCATGAGACGAAAAGAAACCCCATTTGCAATTACCCTGTCTGTTATTGCCCTGGTCCTTTCTACTTACGCTGCTTTCACGGTGACCGAAATGAAAAAATCCGGAGGCGCTCCTGCTGGAGACCTTAAAACAGATGTTTACGATATTATCGATGACTACGTTGCTGAAAAAAGCGGCGCAGCGGCTCCATCTAACGACCCAGTTGAGGTCAGTGTGGATGACGACGCAGTGAAGGGAAATCCTGACGCACCCGTAACCATCGTTGAGTTCTCGGATTACGAGTGCCCATTCTGTGCTCGTTTCTTCCGCGACACACTTCCACAAATCACTAAGAACTACATCGAAACCGGAAAGGTAAAATACGTCTTCCGCGACTTCCCGCTCGGCTTCCACCCAAATGCAGTTCCTGCAGCTATCGCGGCAGAATGCGTTCGTGAGCAAGAGGGGGATGATGCCTACTATGAATATCACGATGTCCTCTTTGAAAATCAGACAGCGCTTGATGCAGCTAGTCTGAAGTCTTACGCGGCCGATTTTGACATCGACCAATCTCAGTTCGAAAGCTGCCTAGATAGCGAAAAGTACAAAGCGGAAGTTGCCGAAGACCTTGCAGAAGGTCAGAAGTACGGTGTTCGAGGAACCCCAGGCTTCTTCATTAACGGTGTACCTCTATCAGGAGCTCAGCCATACGCTGCCTTTGAAGCCGCTATTGAAGCCGCTCTAGATAACTAAAAAAACATGTCAGTCAAAGCCTCTTTAAAAACAATCCTGTTTGGAGCCGTGTTACTCATGGCTCCTTTCGTTTATCCACATATCAATGTTGCGCATGCGTCAGTTAATCCGGACAACCTTGTCCGAATCGAAGTTTTTGAGCGTGATGATTGTACGCACTGCAAAGACCAAAAAGCTTTCTTCAAAGACCTCCAGTTGGCGCGGGACGATCTTCAAATCATTTACCACGATGTTACTGAAACGGACGCGAAAATCCTCTTCAATAAAGTCACCGAACTTGAAAACATCCCCAAGGTAACGCCGACCACCCTCATCAACTTCACGGTGATTCAGGGCTTTGACACGCCGGACACAACAGGTCGCACTCTCCTCAAAATCATTGAGCAGAACAAAGGTTACGACAAGGAGCAAATCACTGCAGAAGACTTCATTGCAGCTGGCGGATCAAAGACAGTTGTGGAAGGCGGGGCCACTTGTGATGACGGTGAGGAATGTGAAGTTGAATACCAGGAATATTGGGTCAACATACCATTCTACGGCACAGTAGATGTAGGCAAATACAGTCTGCCCACACTCTCACTCGTCCTCGGATTAGTCGATGGATTCAACCCCTGTGCCATGTGGGTATTGGTCCTCTTTTTGACCATTCTTCTCGAAGCTGGCAGCCGAAGACGCATGTTTGAAATGGCCGGACTTTTCATTCTGGCAGAAGGAATCATGTACTATCTCATTCTCAATGTCTGGATGACGACATGGGATTTCGTGGGACTCGATAACATTATTACGCCCATCGTAGGTCTGGTGGCCATTGGCGCGGGGACCTATTTTCTCTACAACTTCTACAAGGCCGATACTAGCTGCAAGGTAGGTGATGCTGACAGTAAGCGCAAAACAGCCGCTCGTATCAAGCAATACGCCACCGTACCGATGACCATTCCGGTGGCCCTTGGAATCCTTGGACTAGCCTTCTCGGTCAATATCATTGAATTTGCCTGCAGCGTGGGTATCCCGCAGACTTTTACCAAAGTTCTCGACCTTAACTATCTCAGTTTCGGCGCCAAGCAGTTCTACAACGCGCTTTACATCATGATGTACATGATTGACGATATTGTGGTCTTTGGTCTTGCTCTTTATAGCTTCGACAAGATCGGACTGACGACCGCTAAATACACTAGATTCTCTCACTTTGTGGGAGGAATCATCATGGTTATACTCGGCATTATTATGCTCGCAGATCCCACACTTTTGGTTTTCGGATAATGGTTTTTATGTTAAAATCACCTCAGCGAAAACAAAAATACATGATCAAGAAAATTCTAAAGAGCGTCTTTTTGCCATCCTTTGTGCTTGGCTTACTGCTTGCCTTAAGTCCTCAGGTCCTGGCAGCTGATTTTGCTGTGCACGAACTCACTCTTAAGCGCCAAGGACCTGCTTTGGTGTCTCCTGTGATTCTTGAGCGTGAAGCTTTCAATTCAGTGGTCATTGAAGTCGATGAGGAAATTGAAGGTCTTGAAGTCGACTTTGGTAGTGGTTGGCAGGAAGTCGAAATTCATGATGACGGATGGGGGGCAGGTCGCCTGGTGGCAACCGCGCCCACACACACCATGCAATTCCGTTGGACAGAGCCTATTTTGAGAGACATTCTCAAAATCAAGGCCACCCTCTTTTATTACAATGAAGAAGGCTTTGGCGGGCCCGTAAGCCTTGAGGCTAACAGCAATCTGCTGACTCGAAACTACGATATTATCAGCCGCCGCGAATGGGGCGCTGATGAAGAGCTCCGTGTCTGGAATCCGGATCGTTACAGTAGCGATGGTGACGATGATAAGCCCTATGTTAATCCATGTGCCACCATCGAAGAAAAATACGCAAGCGAGTTCAACCTGACAGCCACTAAAGAATATAATTCAGCGGGTCAGCCACTCACCTGGCCCCTTCAGTACGTCAGAGACATCGAAAAGTTCGTGGTCCATCATACCGATTCCGAAGTCAGGGATATGAATGGAGATGCTCATACTGACACGCGCGACTATCAGGCCATGATTAGGGCTATTTATCACTACCACACTATTTCACGGGGTTGGGGAGATATCGGCTACAACTACATCATTGACCCTCTCGGCAACATCTATGAAGGGCGTTTTGGAGGCGATAAGGTCATTGGCGCCCATGCCCTGTGTTTTAACCACGGTGCTTTGGGAATCGCTATCATTGGAGATTACGAAGAAGACGAAGTTCCTGAGCCAGCCATGCAGGCTGCCATTTGGCTGATTGGAACCAAGGGAAAGTCCCTTGGCATTGACCCTGATGGAGCTTCAAACTTTCGTGGAAAGAACCTTTCCAATGTATTTGGACACAAAGATGTCCGCACTACTTCCTGCCCGGGAGAGCAGCTCTACTCAGCTTTGCCACGCATACGAGATCGTGCGGCACTTCTCACTCGCAGTTTCTCAGAATCCACCCTCTCAGCAGCCGAATTTGACTACAACGCCGAACTGGTCAGCTCTCTGAGCAAGCTCAATGTTGGGCCGGGCGAGCGTAAATCGGTTACCCTCAAGTTCAAAAATACCGGTAAAAAAAGCTGGGACAACACCACCTGGATGCATGTGGCCCTCAACAACGACCCGAACGCTCGCGTGGTGCCCGTTGTGGCCGATAAGGCCTTTGTGGCATCAGATTTAAAAGAAGACTCAGTCGCACCCGGAAAAACAGGAACCTTCACGGTCGAAGTGGAAGGTGGCTTTAAACCAGGACATTTTGCCTTCCAGGTGAGCCCGGTGGTCAATGGTCGCTACAAGATTTCAAGGGCCTCCGAATACGTGACCTTCGAAGTTGACAGTCCTAACTACGACTACGAAGTAGTTAGGCACGAATTCCCAAGTGGAACAGTCTTTCAGGGGCAACAGATCAACGCCACCCTCAAGCTCAAAAACACTGGAAATGTAACCTGGAAAAACTATGGCAATAACGCCATCACTTTAGGAGCTTCTGATCCTCGCGATCGGGCCAGCATCTTCATCAGGGACAACCCTTTCCGCGTTGGCTACATGCTCGATAGCGAAGTGGCACCAGGAGGAATCGGTAACTTTGTTTTGAACCTAAGTATTCCCGAAGACCGGGAAGGTGAGGTGATTGAGCGCTTCACACCGGTTATCGAAAATGTGCAGTGGCTCGACGATAAGGCCCTTGGCTTTAAGGTCTTCATCAAAGAACCGAAGCACTTTGCCCGCAGTATTAAAGTTGATCGCCTTGGGTCCATGTATCCAGGCGAGCGTCGCTTTGTGCGGCTCGACATGGTCAACCTTGGCGACCTGCCATGGGAAGCGTCCACCACGCAAACGACCCTTCTCGGGCGTGGTATGAAAGTGTTCCAACGTATGATCCTGCCTGAAAAGGCCATTGAACCAGGTGAAACCATGCGAGTAGGCTTCTGGGTGGAGGCACCGCTTGAAGAAGGGCAGCACACCATCTACCTTCGCGCTCGCTTCAACGGGAAGCCGATACGCGGAGCCGTAGCTCAGTATGTAGTCGAGGTTCCTAAGCCTGTCCTCAGGGCATCTAAAATTGCTCAAAGTGCTTCAGAAGTAAGCATTCCGCCACGCGAAGAAGTCCAGCTAACCGTTTCCTTCAGGAACATCGGCAATGTCGTCTGGAAAAAGAAAGGCCCGAATGCCGTTCGCCTTGGAACCAGTGGTCCGCGTGACCGTGAGAGCCGCCTTTATCTCGAAAGTAGCTGGCTCGATCCATTCCGCGCCGCAGAACTAGAAGAAGAGGAAGTTATGCCTGGCGACATCGGCACCTTCCGCTTTAAGGTGAAGTCTAATTTGCTTGGTAAATACGAAGAAAATTTCCAACTTGTGATGGAGCGTACAGGCTGGATCCTAGGGGCTAATGTCAAATGGCAGGTCAATGTGTCTAGCGATGCTCCAACACCAAAAGCAAGCAATGAAGGAACTATTCCTGTAGTCAGTTCTACCACAGCAACTACAAACCAGACCGCCACGGCTGATGCCCCCGTTGCAGTCGTGCCCATCCAAGAAGAGCAGCCTTTCAGGGTTCGCTTGTCACATGATTCCAGCGTAGCCACACTAACAGCCAATACAGCGTTTTTGGTGCTCAATGAAAAAGATCAGGTGCTTTTCAATCTATCCAGCGGCAAAGAAGTTAGTGTTCGCCGCATAGCTAGCGCCTTTCAGGTAAAAGTCGGCGATATTACCAAGAACGCTACTCAGGTCAGGATTGTGCCAAAAGAAGATAATGGCGTGGTCGAAATTCTGACCATGGAACGTCGCCCAACCTGGAATGAAAGCCTGAACGACAACCGCTTTCGTGGGGTCATCGAGATGCGAGTGATTGATGGCTCAGTGGCCTATATCAACGAGCTTCCGCTCGAAGACTATCTGCTAGGTTTGGCTGAAGTATCTAACAGCGCTCATCCGGAAAAACAAAAAAGCATCGCTGTTTTAGCTCGTACCTACGCCCGTTTCTATATGGACAGTGCCAACCGGAAATTCCCGGGCATGCCTTACGACGGCAACGACGATCCAGCTGTTTTTCAGCGCTATCTGGGTTATGGGGTAGAAGTCCGCTCGCCTAATTTTGCGGATGCCGTCAAAGCCACTGAAGACATGGTGGTAACCTACCAAGGTCAGCTCATTAAAACCCCGTATTTCAGTCAATCTGATGGTCGCACTCGTAGCGCTCAGGAAGTCTGGGGCTGGACGCATACACCCTATCTAAAGTCTGTTTCAGATTCCTGGTGTGCAGGTTTGGTGCTTAAAGGGCACGGGGTCGGGCTATCTGGTTGTGGTGCCACCGCTCAGGCCGAAGAAGGTAAGTCATTTGAAGAAATCATCAAGTACTACTATACTGGCGTAGCA
>CBDUQG010000007.1:0-25385 GCA_965369305.1 uncultured bacterium | reverse complement strand
AGCCAAAGGCGAGTGATGCTTGTAATCGCGTCCGTTGAACTTTTCATAACTTCAAGCAGTTGCTGACCGCCTTCAGGAATCACTACTTCTTCAATCTTGGCTTTTTGGGCAGAGCTTCCATTTCGGTACTGACTAATCTTTTCAAGCCCCTTTTTAACCTTAAAGTCACCCTCACAAAGAGCCTGAACATAGAGGCCTGCGAGTGTCTCGAGCCTGTAATCCAGTTCAGCCAAATCAGACGCAATAGATGTTGCTTTGATTCCCAGTGCTCGTTCAACATTATCTTCAGACTGATTGCTCAGGGCTGTCAGAACGTTAGCCGGAAGTCCGGATTCACTTCCAAGTAGTCTTTTTAAATGCTCATCTACTTCACTTCCAAGTTTCGACTTAAGGGCCTCCATCAAAGAAAAAGCAGCATCAACACGTGGGTTTTCTTCTCGCTCACGCTTGATGCGCTCCATGGCCAGATCAGAAAGAAAAATACCTGAGGTATTACGCTCAGCATGCTCAGTTAGTTTCAAGGCCCCACCAAAATGCTCCTGCAGCTCCTGATGTAATTCATCTCGTATGTAAGCAACAGCATCTTCAGCGCTCCGATGCCCCTTCTCAAAGGCAATTTTAGCGAGAGCCTGATGAGCTAAATCTGGCTCATTTCTCAGAATTTCTTTAATAGACCTTGAAGGCGAAATGCGCACACCTTCCATGATCATGCTGTTGCTCTTAAGGCCATGGATGGAATCAATCAGATCACGCACATGATCAATTGATTCATCGGCATCAAGTTCGTCAGCCAGGCCAGTCACATCCATCCGGATACCTTCCACCACTTCCTGATAGCCTTTGAGCGTGTTCATAGCGATATGCTGAACATGTAGCTCAAGTTCAAATTTATGTGCTTCATCCAGCTCTTTTTCAGGGTCTAATTTGTTGTGACTGAGGTAATCTTCCACCAGTAATTCCAAAATGTTTTTCTGGTGATCTTTGGCTTTGTGGGCCAAATTATGACTATTTTCCCGAAAAGCACCCACCATATCAGGATGGTCCTGATGAAGACGAATATCTCTGAGTAACTCAATGACTTCCTGAATCTCAGCCTGGTCGGCAATTTTGGCTAAATGCTGAATCAGAGGTGAATGAATCTTGCTTTCAACACCTTCCATTAGGTCAAGATGACGAATCTGAGGGTCATCATTCTGTGGACGGATGGGTACGACATTTTTCAAGGGCGCTGTGACTTTATGGAGTAATTTCATATTACACACACTTCTTGCGAAGGTGAAGAGGTCCCCCGGCGATGCCGGGGGCCTCGATTTGTGGCATTGGTACTAGTCTTCTTCCACCTCCTCCTCTTCAAAGTCCGGAATACCGGCGTCGTCGAGCCGACGCTTGTTCCTGAGGACGGGGCCGGCTAGGGCGTCAAGTCGTCGACCAACCCAGATACGGAAGTAGATGGCCAGGCCGATGATTAGTAGAAAAAGAAAGGCGGAAGTGTTCTCCCAATCCTGTGAGGTTTTGACCTCATGACTGATCGACTCTTCTGGTTCAGTTTCTTCCGGTGGAGGATTAGGATCCTCTTCCCCGGGCTCACACTTGGCTTTGGTCCACTGCTTGAAGGGGATCTTTTTGCCCAATTTAGGGCAGTCGGTCATCACCGGCGGATCCGCGGGTGGATCCGCCTGCTCTGAACTTCCTTCTGGAGGAATATTGAAAGGATTCTCGCTAGAAGGTTGCTGAGCCCAGGCAGACGAGGGCGGAAAGTAAAAAAGGCCAACGAGGGCCAGACAAATGATACGCATGAACTGAGTCATGATGATTCTCCTTGAGTCTTGATGGGCCCTCTTTCGCAAAGAGAGCACCTAGTTAGCGCGGCTGTACAGCCGCAAAAGGTGTTTGCGACTGTGACAGCACCATTGCTAGCCACATGACTCTTTGCGAAGCGTTATAAAAAAGAACAAATAGGATTTATTTTAGTACTAAAATAGTATTTTGTCAATATAAGAAAACGCTCAAATAAAGGAAAAAGGCCCCCCGACGGATGTCAGGGGACCTCTTTGTGGCGGGTGCTCTCTCAGGCGGCTTCGTCGTCCGTAGTACTACGACGTCCACTAGCGATAGGTTCGTCTATGAAGTTCAATGAAGGAACGTCATACCCTTCAGCCTGAAGGGTTCGTCGGTTGCCCATGCAAACCTGCCTGTTTTGGCCCATGATGGTCATGTGCTTCTCGTCGCGCCCCTCGCTGCGCCTGAAGACCCAGATGGCAAAACCGAGATTGAGCAGGAAGAGGACGATTGCGCCAACCAACAGCTTAGTGTTGGCTGAGCTGTGAATCTCATCCTCGACCTTCTTGCGCTCGGCTTCGAAGATCTCCTGAACCGTGGGGCACTTGCCCGTGGTCGGGTCAGGAGGTTGTCCGCTAGTCTGGCAGACGTCGGGGGTCGGTGCCTCCTTTGTCTTGGTTGGTGCACGGTAGTTGCCTCGCGGCCTTGGCCGAGTCTGGCCTTTCGGCTGAGCCTTAGGTTGTGCCTTCGGCTGAGCCTTGGGGGCCGGCGTACCACCCGGTGGGGGTGGTGTATTGAAAGGGTTTTGCGCCCAGACCGAGGTCGGGGCGAGAAACATGCAAAGAAGGGCCAAAAGGGCCACTTTGATGTACTTGTTCATGACTGCGTTCTCCTTGAGTCTTGATGGGCCCTCTTTCGCAAAGAGAGCACTTGATTAGCGCGGCTGTACAGCCGCAAGTTATGTTTGCGACTGTGACAGCACCATTGCTAGCCACATGACTCTCTGCGAAAAACGATACTTTAAAAGATCAAATGTATGGGTAGAATACCATATATTTTTAATTTTGTCAAATAACTTCCTTCAAAACAAGCTAGGCTTTTTTAGAACCGTCTCCGGGAACCTCTTCACCCTTTTCTGCGGCTACTTTAGCCTTCAGAGCATCGGCTTTTTCCTTCTTCTCCTGTTCCAATACAGCCTTTTTAGCAGCAATAATAGCTCGTTTTTCAGCCATATGAGCTTCGGCCACCTGAGGCGCGTTGCGAATACGGTCAAAACCTTGCGGAATTGTGTTAGTAATGGCATTTCGGGCGGTTGAAACAGTTTGCCACTGGGCGCCAAATGCAGTACTCAGCGCCAGGGCTGTCGGGGCTATAACCGATCTGGCAGGCCTTGTAATAGGTTTTAAAAGGCTTCCAACCATATCTCTGGTACTAGTTACACTTTCTCGCAATTTCAGCTGAGCAAGCGATTTTGCAAGCTCCTGGCCATTTGTAAAAACACCTTGTACGGCGTCACGAACCCCTCTGGCAGCTTCTAGTGGTGAAGTGGCTAGTCTGATAGGGGTTTTAATAACTGCTTTAAAGGCGTCCCATCCTGTGTCCCACAGGGTACGTTTAATGGCGACAAGTCTCGAATATCCAAGCTGAATCAGGGGGGAGGCTGTCATCTGAAAAACACCCTTTCCGGCTTCCACAGCCGTTCTTCCGGCCCATTCGGCCCTGTCCACCGTCCATTGACCGGCACGCATGGTTGCATCAGCACCTCTGGTAATGAGGGGCCAGCCAAAGGCCCACGAGTACATACGGCTGGCAGAACGAAGCGGGCGCATGTAGTCCCAGGCAACAGCAGCTCTCAGCTTTTGGCGCCCAACCCAACCCACTTCGTACACTAAACGTTTTTCCTTACTAATAGAAGGAAAATCACTTCGACGATGATGTAGGGTAGTCGAATGGTGAAACATAGGCTTATGCTAGGTTTTCAAGTAATCGGGGAAAACGTCTTGTAAGAATTTCCTTCACTCGTACAAGCTCTTTTTTGAGCTCTTCAGGGCTAGTAAACCCTCCTTTTTCGGCGATAGCCTTGATCAGGGCAGTTCGTACGTTCTTTTCGCCCTTTCCGGCTTTGGCAGAGGCCTCCATAGCCTGAGCCATTCCTTCCCCAAGCAGGCCATTCAGTTCAATCATTACTTCCGGCTTAGAAAGGCCATTAAATAGCTTTTCAGTTTCGTCCTTTTTCTTGAATTTCTCTTCACTGCGCTTAATGGCGTAGTAAAGGTTAAAAAGCGGCATGTAGGCTTCCACCATCTCAGGATCACTTTCAATTTCATCCTGATAAAACTGATAATAGTCCATAGTTGGTCTTTCTTCTGCTTCAGATGCTGCTTCTGGCGATGCCGGAGCAGGAGCTTCAAAAAGTTCAGGCTTGAGCTCCTGAACGGCCTGAGAAAGAACTTCCATTTTTTCTTTTAAAACATCAGGGTCTTTAGTGCCAAAGGCAACGCTAACCGCTTTAATCAGATCAGAAGCGTTCTTGCCGGGAGCTAGGGCCAGACTGAGGTTCAGACTAATACCCATAGGTGCTCCGGGGAACTTCGCATCGAGCTTAGGAGCCATTTCAGCCCATTCATCGGGCGAAAGTGATGCAAAAGCATCCTGGAATTTTTCCAGCGGTGCCATCAAAGCCTTATTTTCAAAATAAAACTGGGCATAGCTGGCTTCAGGACCACTTGTGGGTCGAGCCGATGAGCCGCTTTTAAGTCCATCCAGAGTTTCTTCAATAACGTCTGCATCAAAGTCTTCCGCTTCACCAACTGGTAAACCGTACTGCTTCACAATGTCTTCCGTGCTTACATTTGGGTCTTCATTCTCTTTTGAGGCACGAATGGCTCCACTAACATTTTCGACACCGCCGTATGAAAGGAGACCTTCGAAACGATCAATTACCTGTTTAAGTTCTTCTGCCTTAGCATCAATTTCATCTGACGTAGAATCATCTTTTAGTTTCAGGACGTCGTAATAGAGTATCTGCAATTGAGACCATTGAGGCTTAGACAAGTAGCTGACAATATCACTTTTTCGCACGTAAGTTCCTTCCAGTTTACCAAAAACAGCCTGCATGACTCCATGCAGGTTATCCGTATCAAATCCCATAATCTCTGTTACCGATTCACCAGGGCGAGGGTTTTTGTAGCTATCACGAAGTAAGCCACCTACAAGACCAAGGGAAGTATAGGCATTATAGAGCTTGCTGTTGCCCAAAATAAGAGACTTAAAGTATTCCATGCCCTTAGGCTTATCAGCTTCAGGGGCTGTAGCTCCGTCAGCACTAGTTCCAGTGTCAGCAACACGACGACGTGCTCGTCTTGCGACGGCTTCGTGAGGTGCAGGAGCTGCATAAGCTTTTAGCTCTTCTTCCAGTTCTTTATAGGATTTTTTGCCCATAGGATAGTGTGATATATAGGTTTATATTAAATTATATAACAATTATAGTTTTTTGTCAATAAAAGTCAAGTATTTAAGTCGTACCCTCCACGCTACCCGCCGAAGCGAGCAGCGCAGAGGAGTACATTGCTAGTAGTGGTCTTCCAGAAGCCCGAAAGCACTGGATGAGCCATTTTTGCGAGTTGGCCTGGTTTTCACCTCCTTTCCGAGAGGCTTTTCACAGCTTCCGCAGAAACGGTCTCCCGCTTCCGTCCTCGCCCCGCAGTGGGGACAGGTGCTCAGCCGTGCGCCGCATTCACCACAGAACTGGTCATCCGAACCTGTTGCTGCGGCGCAGGAAGGACAATTGCCTGCCACGGGAGCTGCTTCAGCCTTGAGGGGCTTTTCACAGCTTCCGCAGAAGCGGTCTTCCGGCTCGATTGGTGCATTGCAGTGAGGGCAAAGTGACTCCAGTTCTTCCTGTAGTGCTTCGCCCCTTGCCCAGGATGGCTCCTTACGAGGTGGCGGGGTATCTTCAGAGGGTGCTTCCTCTTCGTCGCCTTCCTCCTCATCTGCATCTTCAGCTTCTTCTTCGACCTCTTCTGACGCTTCAGAGCCGTCTTCCAGCTCCTCATCCTCGGAATGCTCCTTAGATGCCTCCTTGTCTTCCTCCTCTTCGAGCGGTTCTCCGCCAGCCCAAGGGGGGAGTTTGAAGGTGCGTAGGAAGTAGCCGACTTCTTTGTGCCGAAAGGCCTGAGCCAGTCGGTAGAAGAGCTTCACGTTCAGAAACAGGCCGATGCCCAGAAAGATGACAGGAAGCGTCAAAGCCCCCGTCATCCCGGCAGAGTACTCCGGGTAGCTGCGCACCAGCTCGTAACCGTAGCCGACAAGCATGGCCAGGAAGTACCTGATTATGGGCTTCGTGTAGAGCTCCGCAGGCTTCATTTTCTCGCCCTTTCGGAAGGCGATCAGAACGAGGCCGAGCCATAGGATGGCAATGAAGAGTCCGGCTTCGGTGGAACGTCCGAAAACGTCCCGCCAGCTGGTACTTTCGACGAACTGGAAAAAGTGGTCCTTAAAATCGAAAGCTGTCTTGGTCGCATCGTAGGCTTCTTTGAGCTCACGACCTTTCTGCTTGGTTCGCTCAATGATGCCGGGGCCTTTTTGGGCCAGGGCAGCTTGGCTGTAGAGTGTGACGATGACAGCCGAAGCCATCACCGCCAAGCGATTTAGGGTTTTGGCTTGCTTGGTCATCTTTTCTCCTTTCTTTTGTATTCAGTGACCGAACTAATCCGAAAGGATTCGAATCAGAATCGGTCACCGAATAACTCGCAAACTAGCAATGTAAAAGAACAATCTGCCATCAACACTCCTGAGAGGTTAATGACAAGTGGAACTTTTGCATTTTGAGCTGTAAAAGAACTTGTACCGCGGCCCCCGATCCGTTTTTAGGCGGAAAGGGGACGCGCGGTACGCATTCATTTGCTATGGCTAGAAGTGGTCCTCCAACAGCGCGAACGCCGATGGCTGACTCTTCCGTGCCTTGCGGCTGACCGGAGTTACCTTGGGTTTCCTGGGCGGGGTGGACGGAGGACTGGCCGAAGCCGGTCGTTCCACGCGCTTACCGCATGCACGGCAGCACTTGTCCCGCGGACGAAGGTCGTTACCGCATTCACATTTCTGCGAAGAGGCAATACCGTCCCAGTCGATTTCCAGGGTCATGGGAAAAGTTCCGTCAATGGGCCGTTGAGCCCGCCGGGGAGCCTCTCCACGAGCCGCCGTACTGCGCGAAGTTTTGGGATTGGGACTCCCGCACTTCTTGCATTTGGCTGCGCCCTTGGGGTTCCAGGTCTTGCACTCTGCGATGACAGGCTGAGGCACGCCGTCCTTGAGGATCGACTTGTCATTGTCATCGCGGAGCCTCTTAAGCGTGCCGTCAGGATTCCGCTGAGGAACCTTCTGCTTGCACTGCCAGTCACCCTTGGCAATCGCCTCCTCAGCTTGGAAGGCGTCTTCCCAGGGGTAGTGAAAAGGACTCGTTGGAGTTTTCGGCCTAGCTGCCCGGCATTTCGGGCATTTCAGCGTCTTCCAGGGAATCCCCTTCTTATCCTTCCCGTAGTAACCGCACTCGGTGCAGCACCACGGTTCGGAGGGCTTAAGCTTCGAACATTGGGGGCAGTTTTTAATGTCCCATGGGATCCCAGCACCGTCTTTGCCTGTGTACTTGCATTTGGGGCAAGTCCACGGAGCGTAAGGGTGTCGGTGATCACAGTTCTCAGCTCCACACGTGGCATTTTCAGCCGCGTTGAGGTGGCCACATCGGTGCTTCTTCTTTACTTTTGGACTGTCGTCCGGGTTCAGAAGTGGGACTTCAAATCCCTGTGCCCATTTCCGCTTGTCATGCAGAACCAGGCGACCGAAGTTTGGGCAGTGGTAGCGACCATCATCAAGGGGTTTTCCAAGAACGCGAGAGCTAGCCATGTTGGCCGCCCTTTGTCCTCCTGGTGTGAATTTCACCAGAGCTACGACACCGAAGATCGACGATGCGATACTCGGCAAGTAGTAGAGACCCTCATTGAAGTTCGGGTTGTTGATGATTGCAGAGCCCGCCAGGGTACCCATAACCATGAAGATGGTTTTTGGAGCACCTTCGCCGCCGGCGCTTTTGAACACGCCGATCACCGCGTCGAAAATCGACTTGATGAGACTGCCAGCGTTCTTGACGACATAAATCAACATGCCGACCAAGAAGGCGAAGCCAACGACGAACATGACGATGGCTGCAATCGTCGCACCGAGCTTTGGGAACCAGCCGAGAATCGTGCCGAGAATCGGAACCGAGTACAGCACCTGCATGATGGTACCCGAAATGAATCCCTTCACGAACCCAATGGCCAGCCCGATGGCCCACATGGCAACCCTAATGCCGATGAGAATCACGGCAAAGGGTCCTGCGGTCTTACCCAAAATGGGCGCCGCAGTCCTTGGCTCTCCGTTTTTGTTCTTGCCGAACTCAAACTTCCACATCCAGTAGAGCGTGAGTCCTACGCAGAGGATCGAAGCGATCCAGCCGATAACACCATGTGCGTTATAGGGAATGACTGAGTCGTAGAGCATGCCGTTCCAGATACGGAGGGCAAAACTCTTGAAGGCTCTCTCTCCCACATCGGCGAAGGCGATACCTGGCACCAGCCACACTGCGAGAAACGTGGACAGGAATGCCAGTTTCCTTTCTTTGTGAATGCCCATGAGGGCTCCTTTCTCCCCTTTCGGGGGGTTTATCCCCGAAGGGTTGGTTGATGTTTTAGAGCTAAACTAGTCGGTCTTGTGACCGTCCCTGCCGCGAATAATCGAAGCAGAGATAGTCACAAAACCATTTAGCTCATACCATAGCAATGAATGTAAAAGAACAATCTGCCATCAACGCTCTTTCGAGATTGATGACAAGTGGAACTTGTACATAACGTGGTGTAAAAGATCTGTCCTCCACCCCAGCCGACTGCTGAGGTGAGAGGACTTGTTGATCACTAGTTGGTATGCTTGCGTACCGCCTTTCTAGCCTCCATTTCGGCCTCCATTTCGGCCAGCCGTTCACGAGCTTCTTCTTCGCTCATGTCGGACTGATCTTGGGTTTCTTCGAAAGCTTCGAGCTGTTTCTCGATGTTCAGTTTCACGCGAACTCGACCTTCGATCTTCTGACGAAGCGTGTCGCCAGCCAGATCGGCTTCCAGCTCGGCCCAGGCCTCGCGCAGAAGTTCAGCATCCTCGTCCGTTTCGACCGGTCGGTCGTAGGGGAGGGTGCCATGCTCGATGATGTGTTTCTTGCTCAGCTCACGTCTGATCTCCTTCCAATCGGGCCGGACAGCGATAAGCGTGTACAAGCCCAACATGCAGGTGGCTACGCTAGGGGCATAGAACAGTGCTTCATTGAGCTCCCGATTAGTGAGCAGAGCTGAAGTGAACAGTCCACCCATCAGAACGTGAGGAGCAGACAGCTTGCCTTGCAGGGGACCAATGAGGACCCCCTTGCAGAAGCGCAGAAAGCGCTCCATAAGACCTCCTGCATGCCTGATTAGGCTAAGCCCGATGGAAATCAGGACAACCAACCAGGTGAACCTGGCCAGCAGAGCAACTACTTTCGGGAAGAAACCGATGCCCGGGAAACTGCTCCAGAAGCTGTAGAGTGTATCCTGGCCGAGGGCTGCCAATAGGCCAATGACCATCCAGCCTAGCCACAAGACCAGGGGCAGAGTGCCGAAGCCGCTGACACGACCGACGCCCTGACGGACTTTGCGGTTGAGGCCAACGACCCAAACCATGGTGAGGGCCAAGGTTACGGCCGACGCAACGATGCCCCACGTGCCGTAATCGGCAAGGGGCAGTAGTACGTCAAGGAGTCCCGAAGAGCTCCCACCAGAGGAGCTCTCGAATCCAGGTGGTGGCATGAAAGGGTTCGGACCTGAAAAATTACTCATTTTACTTCACTCTCTCCAAACGTGCTTAGTTGTTTTCGGCTTGAGATACTTGCTCAGCGGCCTCTTCTGCTACACGTGGGTGTAGCTCAAAGGTGCGCAGGAAGTAGCCAAATCGCTTTGCCCTAACTGCCTTGAAGGCAGTTCCGGCATGCTTGAGGTTGAAAAAGATGCCCAGTCCGAGAACCGAGCAGGCGAGTATGAGTGCAAAATTACACTCGTTGTTGTACTGGCCCGAACTGCGAAGCAGTTCGAAGCCGTAGCCTATCAAAGCTGCTACGAGGTAGCTCACGGTTGGCTTGATGTAGAGCTCCTTGGGCTTGAGCTTCTTACCGTTTCTGAAGGTGATGAGCACCAGGCCCAGCCACAGAACGGCAATGAAGAGTCCGGCTTCGGTGGAACGTCCGAGGAAGTCCTGCCAGCTGGTACTCTCGATGAACTGAACCGCATGATCCTTGAAGTTCAAGGTAGCGTTCATCTCTTCGAAAGCAGCCCTGACCTTTTCGATCGAATTCTGCATTTCAAATTTTCCTTCCCTTTAAGGGGATATAGTCCAAATCCTTGGGTCACAATGACCACTTCCGACATCCATTCTGCGTAGACGCCAAAAGCAGCCATTGTGACTGTATTTTTAGTGATCAACATGTAAAAGAACAATCTGCCATCAACGCTCTTTCGAGATTGATGACAAGTGGAACTTGTACAAACGGCTTATTAAAGGGCAAACTGGCTGAATCGAGGGGTGACCCCCCAAAGTAGAGTTATAATACTATAATTTATATAACATGTCAAGTATATTTTGTATCTAAAAAGGAGGGCAATTTGGCTTCGTTTAAATAAAAAACAAAGTTTTTGTCCTCCGCAGTGGTATGCTTGCAGAAAAAAGCTCCTGTGTCAATGGTCTAAGCCATCAATTACTGTGCCGCAGGTGGCGCTGCTTTGGCTGCAGCAATTGCCGCCTCAATGTCAGCATCCTGCCCATTAGCAGGCTTCCATTCCTGGTTGTAGTACTTCTCCATCTGATCAACTACATCTGGTGTCGGTTTTTCCAGGTAGAAAGTGCTTTCGTACTTAATTGGGTCACCCTCGCCTGGATTCGGTACTTCACGACCTTGTAGCAGACCGGTATATAGTGGCTGCCCCTTTCGATGAGCAAAATTGAGCGAGAACTTAAATATCTTTGCATTAATCGGATCCTTGTAGAACTCCGAAGAGGCGCTAAATTGACCTTCGGCACCAGTAGATACTTCATCCAGCATCTGAAGCTGTCCGTCAGGACGCTTTGTTAAAGAATCAACAGCTTTATTGAATCTCTCAGTGCGTGCTCTTCCTTCAGCTCCACGAGTTTCAAATAGGCTTCCAATACCCTTCAAAATAGTCCCCGCAGCCTCCACATTCCACAGTACAAAGCGCGGAATCTGCCCAGCGTACTTGGTAGCTTTACTCACCAGAGTGCGGCTTGGGCCCATGTCCAGAGCAAACGCGCGGCGTAGGTTTTCTGCGGCCGACTGATGCGGGTAAATCTCGAAGTGTGGGCGATGCTTGATCTGATCCGCATGCGGATAATCAGGCCATCTCCCAGCTTCCTTAAGCTCAAGCTCCGAACTACCCTTAAGCGGCATTCTCCAGAATACATAAACTTTCTTTGGCTCAGTGGTTTTAACCACGGTGTGAATAGAGTCCAAATACTTGTCGATTTCTTCGAAAGACATACCCTTGTTTCTAAACTGTTGTCGGGCCTTTTCCCTCGATTTAATCAGCATCTTACTTTGCAAGTTGCCAGGACTTCCAGAAAACAATGGATCATCTGCGCTGGCTCCCGCTTCCTTTTGAGTCACTTCACTCACAAAGTAGCCGACATGCGTGCTTTGGTCTTCGTGGAACCATGGTTTTTTCTTATTTTTAACCCGATCTTGTGGGGTCGTAATCGCTTCCAGGAAGTGAGTCTGGTATACCCCAAAGTAGGTAAAGTTCGGATTGAGCTTTTCGTTCGGTGAACCAAGGTGCTCTACAGTGGTAGTAATGTGACCGGCATCCAGATCGCGATCCGTGGTAACGAGCTTATCGCTGCGAAGTGTCTCTTCGATCTGCTTTAGTTTGGTCAAAGACCACGGTACAGCCCAGTTATCTACGGCGTAAATAACCTTAAATGGCAACTTCACACCGGTTACCAGCAGGTTCCAGTGGTTCTCAGCCACGCGTTTGATTTCATATTTATGTTCGCCGTACCAAAGCACTACGCGTTCCTTCGCAAAATAAATCTTTCGTTCGCTGGTCGCCGCAACTTCTTTAAAGAATTTTTTAGCGTCCTGTGCATGCTCACCCATGCTTTCGAAGAAGACTTCTGCATGACCAGACCCCGGGTTGTAAACGTGCTCACGGACAAAATCATTCACTTCTGAAGCCCATTCTTTAGCGGTTGCCTCAAGTTTGCCCATCGGCGTTTTACCATGGGTCAAATCAACTTCAGCCGGATCAATTTCGGCACGCATGACCATCTGCCAGGTAATATCCTTGCTGGTCACGCCACCTGCCTCAAGCCACTCACGGTGATCGTAACTGGAAAACTTTGGTTTGTAATTCGGATCATACTCTTTGTGACCCGGTACCATCTTAATCCAGCGTTCTTTAAGTGCTTCCTTAGCGTGATCATGACCGCGTTCTTTACCTACATAGCTAAAGAAATGCTTTACGGTTTCAAAGAGCACACGGCGGGCAGCCATATTCTTATCGATAACGTCCGCATCCGATTTAATACCCATCTTATTGGCAATGGTGCCAAGGTGCTGTCTTAGGCCTGACGGTAGCTTATCCTTGCCTTTCTTATCACGTGGCATCCCATTCGGATCAGAACTTTCATACCATTCTGTAACCTTATCAAAAGGCACATTATTAAGGGCTACCAAAGAAGCCAAATGGGCTTCTGGCGGAATATTTTTCTTTTCAAAATCCTCAGCTGCATTCTGCTGAAGAACCGCTTCATAAGTGCCTTCCATGGCACCAGCAATGCTATCCAGACCCATGCGATCCAAAATACCACGTCCGGTAATTTCTTTAGCGGCAATTTCAACAGCGCCAGCTACAAACAGGGCACGTAGAGCCTTTCCGGCTTTACCTTCACCCTTCATAGCCTTTCGCGCGGCTTTATACATACCATACATAAGGACCAAACCAGCCGCACGGTTAACCATACTCTGACCTGGACCGGTAAGCATTTCCCATACACCACCCACATTCTTGGCAAGTATGTCCCCAATGTGCATCCCTCTCAGGCGTGAAGCTACTTCCTTAGCCTTCATGTCTTCAAAAGCAGCCACATTAGCGCGGCCCTTTAGGTGTAGTTGAAGCATGCGGAAGACGTTCAGTACAACCGCTTCTTCACTACCCTCTTGCAGGCTGGCATTGAGCTTGGTCATAGAGCCAATACCCAGGTAGCGTTTGCGAAGTGATTTCATTCCGGCAATAAAGTCTTCCTTACCGCCAGCAGTACTATCAGGGATGATTTGTTCAAACAAGGCAACCAAACTGTTGAATTCAGCATCGCTACCCATAAAGAGGTCATCCCAGTACTCAACTTTAAGTTTAGGGTTCTTTTTAATGGCTTCTAGGTACTTAGGTTCAAGACCTTCAATATTCATACCTAGACCCTCAAAGAACATGAGTTCATTCTTGTTTTGCAGTTCAGCTGTCTTAAAGTTGATCTGAAGGTTATACATTTGCTGCTCATAAGCATGCAGAGAAGCCCCGTCAATCACTCCAATTTTACCAAGGTGATCTACATCATCAGCTAGCTTTTTCTTATAGTCACCGGCCTTCATCATGGCAATGAATTCCTTGGACTTCTTTGAGTAAGGATCTTTAATTGCTTCCTTGGTGCGGTTTAGGAAGTCTTGTAGATTGTTGCG
Source organism: uncultured bacterium (assembly GCA_965369305.1). Classification (GTDB taxonomy): domain Bacteria; phylum Patescibacteriota; class Gracilibacteria; order UM-FILTER-43-11; family UM-FILTER-43-11; genus JAFGTE01. The sequence continues at coordinate 11,809 of CBDUQG010000007.1, read as the reverse complement.
GTTCTCCCCCACCTTTTTCTTAAGATCCTGAAGCTCAGAGAGCTTATACTTCTTAAAACGCTCAACCAGAGCGGGCTCATGCTTGCCCATTAGCTCATCGATAAGCTTTTCCTGATTAGCGTCATCTGCCTCTCTAACTTTAATCCAATCATCAATAACTTCTTCAGTCGGCTTAAAGTTTTCAAGTAGAACAGCAATCTTGCTACCCAGAAAGGCAGCCTTCAAAACTGCTTCATGGTCAGCATCCATGTTTTCTCCCACTTCCTTCCAGTTGAAGTAATCAGAAAGAGCCAGAGACGAAGCCATCCAGGTGTAGTGTCCTTTCAGATCATCGTTGTAGGTAATGTTGCCAGCAGCATCTTCTTCGTAGGTGGCAACACCACCATCGTAAACAGTAGCGATCAGCATACGACGCACAGTCGGATGAAGGGTTTGATGCCAATTGGCATTCCCAAATGGGCTGTCAATCATGTCCATAGCCTTCACGAACTTGCGCATGGCCAACTCCATAACAAGTTTTTGTCTTGCCGGATGGCTCAAGTAAGTACGCTTAAACTTAGAGCGGACTAATGTTTCTCGATCCTTTAGGCGACTAAGCAGCAAATGGGCTTCCGCATGAGCCAAATGAATGGCTAAATCATCAGCAGCCTTTTCCCAACCCTTTGCCTGAGGCAAGTCAGGATTCTGCTTCGCTTTTTCGCGTAGCTTGTGAACCATGCTACGTAGTACTGCGGCGCGTTTTACCCAGGCTGGTGTATCGGGCACACTTGGCTCTGGACCAAGCTTTTCGCTGGCAATCGTTTCAGCACCATTTCGCTTAATGATGTCCTCGGCAGTGCCAATTCCCTTGATCTTTCGACCCGCTTCATTGGCAGCTGCTTGAGCATTTCGAATCTTATCGATTGAAACATTCTCGCCGGCAATCGCATTTCCCTCATGTTTCAAAAATTCCTGATAGATGAATGGAAAATTCCTAATATTTTCCTCGGAATTTTCGCTAAAAACTTCTTCAGGTCCTAAAACAAAGCTATCTTTAAAGCCATTAGTCTTCTCGGCCATCATGGCGAAGAAGAGTTCTTTGGCTTCACGTTGCTTCTGGGTTGTTAGGCCTTCTGATGAAGCCCAGACATTCTTAAAGTCTTCATGACTTGCCAAAGTATCAAATGTCCCACTGAGTGTTTGGTAAGCCGGTTTCTTTTTCCATAGCTCCTTCTTTTCTCCAGCTTCAATCATTAGCTTATGGCGTTCAGCCAGGCGTCCGCGATGGGCATATTCAACCCCCTCTGCAAGTTTAGCCTTGTACTGAGGAATCTCCTGTAGCACTCGAAGGAAGCCTTCAAGATGTTGCCATTGTGGGTTGTTTGGAAGAATCGTTGGCCACGCCTCACCGGCAGAATCTTTCATAGCCTGTTTGATGCTTCCAATCTGAGCACGCATTCCAGGAATGTCACTCAGGTCAAACTTGATCTTTTCGTAGTGAGCATCTTCACCGCCATCGTCAGGCTTCTCACCGTATTTGGCATTATAGTCAGTGATATTTTTCTTAAAAGCAGTAACAGCTTTCTCGTACTGTTCCTTTGCTTCCTTCTTGGCGGACGTTACTTCGTCATCCGGAATTTTATGCGGTGCTTTGCTAGGCGACTTAAACAAAAAACGGCTAGCCAATAAGCCAAAAAGATTTGGACTTTCGTTTCTTTGATGTGACGGGAACAAATTCATTTTTATTTTTTGGACTCCTCCAGCTACATTCCTCACCAAATTTATCTATATATTATACCAAAAAATGGCTTAAAATGGAAGAGTACAACTCTTGACGCACACTAAAAATATGGCATTGCAAAAAGGCCATTCAGGCTCTGATTCAGCATCGGAATTTAACTCGTTACTTTAAAGCTTCAGCCAAATTCTCCTGAAGGGCTTTTAAGGTCAATTTCCCTTCATCAAGCCATTTTTTAAGCTGTTCTTTCTGTTTTTCCATGCTTTCTTCAGCAGGTTCACCGTCCGGACGAAGGGCGTCATAAATGATTTTTACCTTTGCAGCGTCCTTCAATTCATCCAATGCTTTGATCAACTGCTCTTTGGTTTTTTCAGCCACTTCCTCTTTCTTTTCTTCCTGTTTAGGAGCTTCAGCAGGCTTTTCTTTTTCAGCTTCAATGCCAAATTCCTTGTAGACAGCATCAATTTTTGAGGGGTCTTTATCTAGCAGATCTTTAATGGTCTTGCGCATGAACGCTTCATCACCCTCTTTTTTATTTTCTATAGCATCTTTGTATTGAGGCCACACTGTTATGGCGACTTCTTTAAGTTTATTAATATCCGCCTTGTCTATTTTTTCATCTACTTTTTTGCGCTTTTCCCTGGCTTCTTTGGCCTTTTCCCTGGCTTGAGCCTGTTTCTCAGCATTCTTGGCACCCTGTTCAACCTCAGCCTTTTCTTTTGCATCAAGGTTGTCCATGGCATCTTTATTCTGTGCATAGTAACCGTAACGGACCGACTGCACATAACGAGGATCTGGCTTCCACTGGCCATCCGTATCCTGTGTCAGCATATAGCCCTCCTTGTTTACACGGACGGGGTCTTCAAAGTTGCCACGCGTCCAAATTTGGTACACACCATCCAATTCAGGGTCAGCAACGACCATAATTTGTAGTTTTCCATCAGGTCCATACCCTTCTTCCGTTATTTCTTTGTAGGTTTTACCTTGTTTTGCTTGATGTAGTTCAATGTCCTTAAAACGCGGATCGTTTAGTTCGAACTGAAGCCCACGAGCCTTTACCATAGCAACAAAGCGCTTTGGAAAGCCAATATTGTGAAGTACATGAAGACGCTTCATATCCTCCGAAATAGGCTCGAAAGAGTTTTTGAAGATCTTTGGCCATTCACCCTCCGGCCTACCCTTTGCAATCCACTGCTTGTAAGAATCGCCATACAAATAGCGTACGTGCTCAGCTGTCCAGCGCTCTCGGTAATCGCGCATCTGTTTGGTGTATTGCTCGCTATCCACCCAAGGAACCTCATCTTCCGCTGTTTTTAGATTAATGCCTGCTACATGAGTAATGTATCCCTTTCGTTCAAGTACAATTCTAAAATCATTCGGAACATCTTTGTTGGCATCTGTATACGGACTCCTTTTAACCACTTCAACTCGATTGGTTCCAGCCGAGCGATATTCAAGACCGTAAGGGTTATTCATGGCGATATCCAGTGCCGCAAAAATTTTGTCAGCATTGCTCTTCTTCTGGCCTTCCGGCTTACCCATCTGCTCTACATAGGCGATAAAGGCCGGATTAATGTAGTGTTCGTAAATCTTTTCATGTGTTCCCTGCATACGTTTTACCTCAATGGGGTCCATGACACCCTTCAACTTCACCGCTTTTTTGGCGATTTCAACAGATTTCGTGTGACGAGGTTTCGGAGCTTTAAGAGGTCTCGTCGTTTTTCGCTTATCTGTGTGATAAGTTGGTGCCTTTTCCTCAGCTTTCTTATGCTCAACATCGCCTCTCAGCATACCCAGAAGATCAGCTGTTCCTTTAGCAATATCGGCATCCGAAGGCGTTGATTTAGGGCTTTTTTTGGGCCCGTTATAAATCAGTCGCTTCTCAGCAAACATTTCAAATTCTTGGTGATTTCTCCAAAAGGTAAACATTTTATTTAAATCTGTTAAAGGCTTCTAAGGTATTTTTTCGAAAGTTATCAATGGCGTCTAATATCGCGATTTGCGCTCCAGGACTGGCTTGAACCAGTTCTCTTAAGATGTAGGCAGGATCCGTTTCCTCGGCCAATTCTTCCATTACTGCATCAACAATTTCAGGTTCCATATTTTCTTCCGCTGCGCTAAAGATGTCATGACGCAGTGTGTCAGCCATTTGCTCTTTCAGCTGAGCCACCTGCATTGGGTCGCTGTCTTTTAGGCCCATGTCCTCAATCAGGCGATCGAGATAGGCATTGAAGTCGAATTGTTCAGTACTTTTTTCAGCCATAGCTATTTATTACGAGTTAGACCAAAGAATCGGGTGAAACGTGGGTTTCTAAAGGCGAGTCCCATGGTCGCTAGGCCAAGGACAACTCCTGTATAGCCCCATGCACCTCGAACACCAGTTTTTGCAATTTTCCCCTTATTCTTCCAAATTTCAGGGTGTAATAGACCTGCTCCCAACGCCGCAATGCCCACAATAGGGGCTGAGCCGATGGCGGCTGCTCCCAGTGCGCCAGCCACGATACCTCGTTTAGCGATACTTAGTGCTTTAGCTCTTTTTTCAGGGTCTTTCAACTTGGTGCTTAAGGCACCAGCCCCGACTCCAACAGCTCCAACTCCGGCTGCGGCAACGGCTAGCGGTCCCATAGCAACCAGAGCGGTTGCTCCGGCGCTCAGCGCAAGTGCGCCTCCCACACCAGCACCAGCTGCAGTTATAGGAATGCCGAGTCGCTTGGCGAGAGTCGTATTCACGTTATCCCAGATGATTTTTTGCTTTATCTGAGACGATTTCTTGTTAATACCATTTAACTGAGCGAAGTAGGCATTCATCTTTTGAAGGCTGGTACCGCCAACCTTTTCAGCCTGCTCAATTGAGTATTCATGAGCTACTTTTCGCAGAGCGCTCAGTAGTTTACGGCTACTTGGTAGCGATGCTGTATTCAGGCCGGCACTACCACCAGCGTTAATAGCTGTGGATAGGTAACCAATCAGAGTTGGTACAAGCGTTTCCATTTTATGCTTCTCAGTGCCTTCCAATTCTCGCAGCCAGGCTTCCACACCACCCTTTTTACTGGCAGCTTTAGCAAGTGACTTAGCTTCTTCTGGGCCAAGTTTGCTGAAGGTCTTATCTTCTTCAAAAACAGTCTCAAGCGTATGAGTAAGGGTCGGTTTTACGTAATTCCAAACGGCCAGTCGGTTATACCATTTACCAGCGGTCGAATTCTGTTCGTCGCGTGCCTTATCAATCCTTTGCTGAGTGTCTTCCATAACCTTTGCATAATCCGGTGTTTCACCTTCTGGAAGTGCTTTTTTATTGAAGTAGAGATTAATCATTCCCAATAGCTGTTCCGGAGTCCGATAGTGAACTGTTTCTTTGCCTTTTTTCTGGGCGAGGCGCTTGAGTCCTTCAGTTTTCTCAATGCGCTGGTTTTCCAGCTTGCTCTTTTCAGCATAAAGCTGGCTTACTTTGCTGTGGAAAGGGTTTTCCACCAGCTTTTGGTATTCTGCACCAACTTCTGTTCTTTGTTTATCCAGTGATTCCATCTTTTCTTGTTCCTCCCTAGATAAAGCCTGTTTTTGCTCTGGCGTCAGCTTTTCGTATTTCTTCTCCCACTCTTCATTTAGAGCCTCACTTTCGGATTTTAATTTCTGTTTTGCCTTTTGCTGGGCTTCATAGCCCTTGCGATAGGCCTTGTCTTCGGCCCGAATTCGTACGTTTAACGCATTTAAATCGGCTTCAATCTGAGTAAGTTCGCTCTTCAAATCCTCCTTAGTCTTCCCTTTATTTTTCTCATCAATCTCATCCATATATTCACCACTCTTCAAAAAGACGTGAAGGTCTTTAAGCATGCTCATGCCTGCAACTGGCCAATCTTTGTTAAACTCACTTCGCAGTAGGGTTCGGATGGCAACCGAAGCAGGGTTACTTTTATCAAGCTCAAAGCCCAGATGTTTCATAAGAACTTCAGGAGAGCCATATCTTTTTTGCTCATCCGCTGACAGCCTCATGGCCGGAGCCGCACTGGCTGTACTTACGGCTGCGCTCGGTGCCATCCCCATAGGTGTAGACGGAAGGGGTGCGCCGCTAGGCCCAACGTTTGGAGCTACCGGTGCTGCAGCTGGGCTACTTGCACCAGTCGGAGTGGCTGCTGGGGCAGTGCTTCCACCAGTTGGTGGTGCTGCAGGCGGCGTTCCGCCTCCACTCTTCTTACGATGCTTAGATTTAGTCAGTCTTTGGAAAAGACGAATCACTTTTTCAATCCCTTTATCATTCGCAATCATGTCATTCAGCTTTTCCAAGGCCTGCATTTGTCCTCTGGTACGGAGCTTACGGAATTTGTCGTAAAACTCTTCCACAGAGCTGCATTCTTTCATACCAATTTTGGCTGGAATTTCTTTAAGAAGAAGTTCTTTCATGTCCTCCTGCATATCCTCCAACTTTCGAGCATTCCGCGGGAAGTCTTCAGGATCAATCTTCAGAATATCGAAAATGCTCTCCAGACGGCTTTTTAGAACGGCAAATTCCTTATCATCTTCAAGTAGGTCAACCACGTCAGTGGCCAAATTATCGAGGGCAATATCTTCACTTGAAGGGAATTCAACAGACGCTTTTTTCGTTGATTCAAGTAGATAGCTCAGCCAACGAGGTGCTTGTGAAGCGTGCATAGGATCTTTCAGTGCTCCGGCAATATGATCAAGCTCATCGTTAACCAGGCTTTCTAATTTCTTATCACGCTTTCCATCAACATGAAGTTGACCTTTACCCTTAGCGGCTTCCCAAAGATCAAGAAGCCTCTTTTTCTTTGCTTCATCACCAGTAGCACAGGCTTCAATGGCATCCATCATCGCCTGTGGGATGTCTGCACGTTCTAGTTCAGTTTTAACCTCTTCCTTCTTTTCGCTTGATTCAGCGGATTTTAGTTCAATCGGAGCAGATTCGGGAGTACTTTCTGGTTCTTTACTAGGTTCAGAAGCAGGAGCTTCTTCAGCGGATTCCACTGGTTTAGCTTCTTCCGCTTTTGGTGCTTCAACACTAGGCTCAACAACTGAAACGTCAGGTGCTTTTACTTCTTCAGGAGTTTCTTCAGCCCCTTCAGTGCCAATGCCTCGGGCCGATAGCTCAGCACTACTCAAAGTAGCTGGTTCTTCTTCAATTACTTCAGCTTCACCAGTTCCTTCTTCAATTTTCAGATTCTGAAGTCTACTGAGTAGCTCTAGGCAGGTACGCTTTCCGGCATCAACCGTTTTCTCTCCTTCTAGTCCTTCAAGAAGTGGCTTAAGGATCCTCTTTCCATCAATTTCTCCCCCATCAAATACGGCGTAGCCTTTGGCCATAATAGCTTTAAGGACCTCATCATCACCTTTGCTGATAGCTTCTCGAATTTTAGTCTGATCTTCGGTGCCAAAAAGTCTGCGAAGGGCAGCGGCATGAACATTTTTATCAGCCTCATCTAGTCGGCGTGGGCTGGTTCTTAGAATTTTAATGATACGAGCAAGTTCCTGGTAATTAGGATCCTCTTTCACAGCTTCAAGAAGTTCTTCGACCGTTTTATCGATATCCTCAACTCCTTCTTTCGATGCTTCACTTCCAGCAGCTTGAGATTCTGGCTCGGCACTTTTTGCAGTTACTGGAGCCTCTTCTTCAGCTTCTTCAACAACAGGTGCTTCCACTGGTTCAGATTCAGCTACTGGCTCAGTTTCACCAGTTTCAAGTGAAGGGCTAGGCGTGGTTGGAGGTGCTTCCTCCTCTTCACTCGCAGGCTGTTCAAGATCATTAGCAGCATCGACAATAATGCCAATTCCCAGTCTCAAATGCTCAGGATCCTTTTGGTCAAGATCTTTGAGGATTTGCTCAATCAAGTACTTGTGACCATTTTCAGCCGGTAGCATCTCAGGCATATTGCGAAGTTGATCTACCCACGGTATATCTTTTCCTAACTCAGGATTGGCTTTCAGCTTTGCAACCAGTTCTAGAAGCTCCTTAAACTCACCACTTTCCTTGATGGCTTCGTAAAGCTCATCTATGGACTCAGGAGCTTTTTCCTCCGCTTCCGGAGTCGCTTCTTTAGCTACTTTTACGCTTCCAAGAGCGCCTCCAAGTCGCTCACCAAGGGTGGCATCAAACTCGGCTTCTTCAGGCTGGGCAGTTACTTTGAAACCTCCTGCAATCGGAGGTAGTTCTTCTTCTGACTCCGGTTTTTCCTCAGCTACCTCTTCGGCTACTTCTTCGGCTTCAGCTGCGGCGGGTTCGGGTGTTTCTGATTCAGGTCGGACATCGAACACACCTCCTCTGATTGGCACTAGTTCTTCTTCTGATTCAAGCTCGCTTGGCTCTGCTTCAGGCTCGGCGACAGAAACTGTAGGAATGTCTGGTTCTTCAGTCTTGTCTGGCAATTCTTCACTAGGCTTTGTATCCGGGCCCTCTTTTTCCTCAGCTTCCGGCTCTTCAGCCTTTGGCTCTTCTTCCGGCCGAACATCAAAGGCGCCTGCAATCGGAGGTAGTTCTTCTTCTGACTCCGATTTTTTTTCCGGTTCATGCTTGCTGAGCTCAAGCGGTTCAGGCTCGGCGACACTTCTAAAGCTAAAAATACTTCCGAGACCTACAGGTTTTTCTTTGCTTTCACCTTTTTCCTCAGTTTCACCCTCGGATGGGGCTGCCTCAGCAGGCTTTGCAGGGGCTGTCGGCTCTGCCGGGGCTTCCGGCGCAGCCGGTTCACTTTCCTCAGTTGCTTTCACCGGTTCAACAGCAGGTTCCTCAGTTTCTTTTTCTTCCACATCTTCTTCCTCTTCGGTTTCCTTTTCTTCAGCAGCTTCTTTCTTTGGCTTTCGGTATTCCACAGGAACCTCCGGTGCCTCAGGGAAAACCCGATAAGGTGCTTCGTCATCCTCTTCTTCCTGAGTTTCTTTAAGAATTCGGGTGATGTCAGTGATGTCTTCATCCAGCTCCGTCGAGGTCGGGAAGCGGCGCTCCACTTCCTGAAGGAATTTGTAGAGCTCAATTTCTTCCTGCTCAGTTAGCTTCCGAACCTGTAGTGCATCCTTCACTCGCTGAAGGGCTTCTTTAGCTGACTCAGGGTTCGTAATCGGAACTTTGACGATAGTCTGCCAAAGAGGTAGTTCAATTTCATCGAGTTTTTTGGCTTCTTTTTCTAATTCTTCTGCTTCTTCATCCAGCTTACTCTTTTCTTCTTCACGCTTTTTTCGCTGATCATCGAGCTCAGCCTTCCTGGCTTCATCCTGACGGGCTTCCTCTTCACGCTTTTTCTCTTCGGCTGCGAGTTCATTCTTACGCTTTAATAGCTGAACTTTTCGCAAAGCTGAATCAGTTCGAGCCTGGTCAGAGGATTTATCAGGACGAAGAACCTTGTAATCAGAAAGCTCTTTGGCTAGCTTGTCATAGACCTCAGCAAACTGAAGTGGGAATTGCTTTTTCCCACGCTCAGCAGCATACATTGCTGTAGCTAGGTCTCCACCTTCATAGGCTGCAGCAATTAATTTTTTGTAAGAATTAATTCTTTGAAGCTCTTTCAGGTGCCTTTTGATATCTGGTGTTTCAGTAAGGGTGGCAAAAATTTTCTCTGCCTCGGTGTGCTTGCCGGCTAGCTTAGCCATGACAGCCTGAGCATAACGAAAATGTTCCGGGTCATCTTTAGCCGCTTCACTGGCAAGGCCATAAGCTTGTTCAAAATCACCCTTTTGCGCAAAGTAGGCAACTTGTTTTGCCGTTGCTTCGCGTTTGGCTTTCTCAGTTCGAGCCTTGTGCTTTGCCTCTGTTTCGTAGACAGGTATCTCACCTTGAGCAGCATGGGCAGTTCGTACAACATGTGCGTAGTTGCTCAAATCCAAAGCCACCTTTTTGATCTCAAGGTCGTTTGAATATTTGTCCGCGATTTCTCTAAGAATTTTGTGAAGGCCTGGAATTTCATCTGGTTTCAGTGTTTCACTTTCAAGCGAATCCTCAATGAGTCTCAGGGTTTGCATTGCCTCTTTGGGCGTATCAACGATGACCGGCACCGTAACATCCGCAGCACTAACAGTCCTGTCGTAGAGTGCATCAACATCGGGTGTAACTCCTAGTTCATCTGTAAAATGATCGACCACTTCCTGAACATCGCGGCCAGAAGTAGTGGCTTCGGCAACGCCTGCTTCAATGCGGGCTAAAACTTCATCCACCTGTTTCGCATATTCACCCTGAACAGGCGTGCTGACCTTCCCAGCTTTGGGTGTCTGTGGCAAGGGGGGCATCTGACCGGAAGCTTGCAAACCAGCGGTCTCCAGAATTTCATCCACGCCGTAGGGTTCCTGTAGCTCACCGGCTAAAACCTTTTCTTCACGATGACGAAGTTCACGGATGTAAGATTCTTGCTCAGAGCCCTCACGTGCTGATTCCACATCGTCATCCATGTCCAAACCAGACAGGTCAATGTCGTATTCATCGGGCCCTAAATCAGGATTCTGCCCGTACGGCTGTTTGTTTTTTTGGAAAGCCCCGTCGGACATTCAGTTTTTATTTTCAAAAATAATCTTATTATTATACCAAAAAAGGGCCTGAATTTCAAGCCCTTTAGGTCAGTTCAAAACCAAATGATTTACTTGGTGAGAAGCAGGCTTAGGTAGCCAACGCCAACTCCCGAGCTAAAGCCTTTTCGACGATGTCCGTTTCCAGTAGCTTTCATATCAATCGAACCGGCAATATCGAAGTGGCAAAATTTAGCCGTATGCTCACCTGTTTTTTTATCTTTTGGCACAAAGCGGGCTAGGTAGAAGCCAGCCTTAATCCAACCAGCGTCACGCTCTTTTTCACCCAGGTTGGCCACATCAGCGACAGGCGAATTGTTGTCATCGTATTCAAGATCCCATGGGCCTGGGAAGATCAGATCACCACAGTCTTTTCCAGCCTTCACAGCATCCGCTCTGAGCTTATCGTCGTTACACAGGTTACCGGTGTAGACCTCTCCAAGAGCCACCACACAGCTCCCCGTGAGGGTAGCGATGGTGTAGTACTCATCTACATTCTTGAAGTTCTTTTTGGCGTAGCAAATGGCATCACCCATAATGAGGCGCCCTTCTGCATCGGTGTGCTTAATTTCAACAGTCTGACCGTCACCGGCAGTCCACACATCATCCGCACGAGTTGCACCACTACCCATCATATTCTCAGCAAGCGGCATCATGAAGTAGGTAGTCTGCTTGAGCTTCATCTTGTTTTTAACGATGTTTACAACAGTTCCAAGAACACTGGCGCTACCGGCCATATCTTCCTTCATGGAGTTCATGTAAGAACCCTTCCCCTGCATTCCACCTGAGTCATAACAGATTCCCTTACCAACAACCACGCTGGCTTTCTTACTTCCGGCAACAGGAATGGTGATGATTAAAAGTTTGGAATCATGAGAAGATCCAAGTGATACAGCATTCAGAAGCTCATACTTCTTAAGGTCTTTCTTAGGGATACTCTTACACTTCACCTTGAGCTGTTTGGCAACGTTCAGGATAACTTTTTCATAAACTTCAGTACTTAGGCTATTTGGCGGAGTGGCACCTAGAACACGCATTACGTTCTTGGCTTCAGCAGTGATTTCACCCTTACGGATTTCCTTTTTTGCAGCAGCAGATTTAGCCTTAAATTTGGCGTTAATTAAGCCAACCTCAGGTGCCTTTTTCTTGTCGGCTTTGCTGTTTGGTCTGAAGATATTCGGGTTGAGGGCGGCCACATGAATGGCAGTTGCAGCCACATTTAGCCAATCCAGCTCGTCACATACAATTCCGATTTTCTTTACCTTCAGGCTTTCCGCTTTCAAATACATGGCTCCGAACATGCGACGCACTTTGCGAACGCTCATCTTCTTTTTCTCACCCATGCCCCGCACTCGCAGAATCTGGCCTCCGTCAATCACATCATGAGACTCTTTCTTACCCCCCTTAAGTTTCAATTTCTTAAGCTTTGGGAACATTTTTTCCACATCCTTCACATTTTCCTTAAAAACCGGAATATAAATTTCATCATATTTCTTCGAAGAGGAATCAGCACTTAACTTGGGTAGATTCTGGTTCTTTGGATCTAGATTCTTGAGAATTTCCTGGGCAGTCATCATGGCTTTTTTAGGTTTATTT
>CBDUQG010000006.1:0-27394 GCA_965369305.1 uncultured bacterium | reverse complement strand
CCTCTATGGACTCAAGCATCCGAGATCAAATCCTCAACCTCATCGACAAAAGTCAGAACATACTCCTTTTGACGCATGCTAAAGCCGATTGTGACGGGCTTGGAGCCATGATTTCTATGTATCTGACCCTTCAGAGTTTAGGCAAAGATGTGGTGGCTGCAACCAACGACCCAGCACCCGAAAATCTGGGCTTTTTGCCATCTATTAATATGGTGCAAAACACCATTAGTTCTAAGAACTTTGTGATCACGTTAGACATCAGCCAGACACCGCTTAATAAGATCAAATATAAGCTTTCTGAGGACAAACAGAGTGTAAATATTGTGGTAACCCCCACAGATGGCCGATTTAAGCCAGAAGACGTCGGCTTCAACCATGAGGCAGGCAACTTTGACCTGATTATGACCTTTGATACGGGCAACCTGGAGCATTTGGGACCTATCTATGATCAGAATTCCGAACTTTTCTTTAAGGTACCGGTCATTAACGTTGATCACCATGCCAGCAACACTGATTACGGTCAGGTGAACTTGGTTGATATGGTCGCTGCCAGTACAACAGAGGTAGTGCTCGGACTGCTGGAAGAAATGGAAAAGAAGTACGAAAAGAAATTCGTTAGCGAAGATATTGCCACACTGCTTTTGGCCGGATTGATTACCGATACAGGAAGCTTCCAGCACGCCAATACATCGCCTCACGCGATGGAAACCGCTGCTAAGTTACTGGATAAAGGAGCTCGCCAACAGGAGATCATTAAGAATATTTACAAGACCAAAAAGCTCAGCACCCTCAAGTTATGGGGAATTGTGCTTTCTAAGGTTGAAACCGATCCGATTTATCGACTGGTTTGGTCCAGCATCAGTAAGCATGATCTGGAAGAAACCGGAGCTTCTTCAGAAGAAAGTGAAAGCATTATTGACGACCTGCTATCTAATGCTCCCGGAGCCGAGCTAATCATGCTCTTCAAATACAATGATGAAGGTTATGTTTCAGTGAGTATGCGCTCAACCACCAACAGCGTGGATGTGGGTAAAATTTGTCAGGATATGGGTGGCGGTGGACACGTACGTGCCGCCGGTTTCAAGAAGCGTGACGGAACCACTCTGGAGCAGCTCATCAACGAAACACTGACCAAAGTCCGTGAATACCAAGGCAACCGACTGAATATTCATCCTGAAGATGCCAAAGAAATCAGTGAAAAATTGAACGAGGTAAAAAAGGAGGAAAAGCCAGCCGTAGAAGTAGCTCCTGTGGAAGTAAAGGAAGAGAAAAGCGAACCTGAAAGTGCCCAGTATCTTGACTTCAAAGACGAACGTAAGGCTGAAGCCCCTAAGCCAAAGCCCGAAGAAAAGCAATCAGATAATCAGGCCAATAAGCCCAAATCCAGACCAAAAAAGAAGAGGCCTAAAAAGAAGCCAAGACCACAGCAGCAGGAACAGCCAAAAGCCGAAAATCAGGGCCAACCTCAGCCACAGAATCAACCTCGGGCTGAAGTTCCGGCCCAACCGGAAGCGCCGCAGGAAGCACCTCAGAATTCTGAGCCAACAAGTGCGCCTGGTGAAATTCCACCTGCACCAGAAGACATACAACCGCAATAAAAAATCCTAAATTAAAACACAATGTTTAATCAAATCCTAAGCATTCTCGTTGGTAGCGAGGACTAAAAAAACAAAAAATGAACACCGAAAACAAAACTAAACCGCTCACTGAAGATGCGGCAGCCGAAACTGCAACGGCTGATTATTTAAAAGGGCGCTATGAAGGCATGAGTGATGACATGGCCAGTCTTTGGGCTAGAGCCATTGCCATTGAGGAACGCGACAAAGGTCACAGCGGATCCAATTTGGAAATGTCTGAGGAACTGAAAACCAGTGTAGATAAGGCTCGCGAATCATTTCGCGCAGCACTAGAGCCCAAGGAGGTCAAAAAGCCAGCCAAAATAGTGGATTTAATGAAAGGGAAATCCCCAGAAGAACAAAAGGAAATACGGGAGCAGGCCAGAATCAATAGCATCAAAAACGGGCTGATATGGGCGCTGGAGAAGAATGACTCTTTTCACGCTTACATAAGTATGGAAGAAGCAATCAGCGAGGGAATTGACCTTAGCGACATAATTCAAAATACTGCCACAAAGCTCGATCCACAGGCCATGGAAGCTGAACTTAGAGCTGAAATGGAAAGTCAAAACGACCTTCCTATTGCCGTAGGAGGTGCCTAGTTAAGGCTTATCAATACCCCCTTTTGAGTAAGGATTACAGCGAAAAATGCGGTAAATACCCTTGGGTAAACCTCGGATTAGACCGTACTTTTTGAGAGATCCTTGCATGTACTTGCTACACGTCGGATAGTACTTACAATAGCCATTCAGATGGATGGCTTTTGCCCAGAAGCTGTGATCGGGTGAAAGGGTTCTTTGGTATAGCCAAATGAGCCCAATCAAGATATTTCGTGGGATGTGCCAGATGAAGAGAAATAGCGTCTTCATGGGCTAGAAGAATGTCATTGGGTTGTACTTCACGCCGTTAATGCGCACTTCGAAGTGGAGATGGATTCCTGTTGGTCCGTACACACGTCCAGAGCGACCCATCCAGGCGATGGTCTGCCCCTGATCAACATACTGCCCCTCGGTCACGTAAAGCTTTTCATTGTGAGCGTAAAGTGTTTGCATGCCATTGCCATGGTCAACAATGATGTGGTTTCCATATCCACCGCCCCATCCGTAGGAAGCCTTCACCACGCGACCACCGGCAGCAGCAAAGATTGGTCCTTTGGCACGGTTACCAATATCGAGTGCGTAATGACCTCGGTGGAAACCCTGAGTGAGCTTAGCACTACCAAGAGTTGGCCAGATGAGACGGCCGGAACCTCCTCCTGAGTAGCTGTAAACTGTTGGATTAGAAGGTGCACTCACACCATAATTGATTTTAGGAGGTGTAACAGACTTTTTGGCCCCGGGAATGATAAGGGCAGAATCTGCCAGTAGCGTTTCACTGTCTTCAAGTTGGTTCTGCCTAGTAATCACTTCAGTATCAATGTTGTACTTTTTAGCAATCTTACCAATCGTATCGCCCTTCTTCACCACATGAGAAATACCATCAACAGGTAGAATCTTCAGGGTCATTCCTGTTCGTAGACTGTTGGCATTCCAAAGGTTGTTCTCCATGATAATGGTTTCCTTCTTGATGCCAAAACGTTGAGCCAGAGACGAAAGTGTATCGCCTGATTCAACTTCGTAAGCAAAGATTTCGTTGGCGGTAGAACGGTCCCCTTCGGTTGAATTAAGCGCTGGCTTAAGCAAGAAGCCATCTTCTGTCATAATGTCGGCCAAAATACTGTCCGCCTCCTGACCGGTCAAATCAAGGTAGCTGACACCCTCTTCGTAGTAGTCATGATAACCTTCCGTGAGGTTATACATCGGACCGAAAGAGCTAAAAAGGAAAAAAGCAGCACTGATAGCCACTATTTTTCTTGCCAGTTTGGACATGGCTGAATTCTCTGAATCCACACCCATTGCACGCTGCAGGCGTTGAATCGGCCACGAGAAAATAGACTTTCGTGACTTAGCAGGAGTAACCGAGTTGCTAGTCGTACTGTCTGAATCTATTTTGGCATGTCTGGCTAGACGGGCCTCAATGTTGACTTTGTTCTTATTTATACGTGAAGGACAAAGAATAAACCTGCGAAACTGGAAGTTCTTAAATCATATGGATTTTGCCAGCTTTTAAGAGTTCTTGCAAGGAACTATCATTGACCCAAAATACATAATATGGTAAAATATAGGGATGAATTTGAACTCAGTCCAACAAACGGTTAGTGACATTCAAGCGCTTTACGAAGCGACTGTCACGCTATATGAAAGCTATTTCCTGGCTCTTGAGGCTCTGGTTCAGAAAACGCCAGACACAGAAATCGAGAAGTTAAAGCAGCTTAATACCCTTGCTGAAGAAGCCAATGAAGCTATGCAGGCAGATCTGGCTATTTTTGATAAGGCGGTTTCTATGGACGCAGAAAACGTTCAGAAAATGCAGGAACAACTTCAAATTCAGGCCCTTTATGGCAAACTAAAAAGCTAATGGTCACTCCAAACAAAATCTACAACACCGTCGCCGAAGCGCAGGAATATGCCGATAACATCGCACCAAGCGCCGAAGAGATTAAAGCCGCCTGTATTAACAGGATCAACGGCGCCAAAGAGCACCTACGTGGAAGTGGTGAAGTAACCGGCGAGCTCAAAAAAACAGCTGAATCACTCCTTGGCATACCCGCTGAAGCCGCTGCCGGCGGACTAAAAGCCTGCGTGGAACTGCTCAGCTTTCAGCCAATCAAAGCCACAGCCACCGTTGCCAAAGGGTTAACAGGTGTTTGTGAAAACCTGGCCAAAGTAGCCACGGCCCCTTTACCGGTCGCTCTGGCAGCCGCCGGACAAAGTTATAACGTAGCCAAAAATGCAGGGCAAACAGTGGTATCACTACCCAAAAAAACCGTTCTGAAAGCTTACGATGTAACCGACCGAGGCATCAACAAAGTACTGAACTTGTTTGGCCCGGACGAAAACGCATCAGCCAACGACAGCGCAAATCCTGCCGCAGCTGCAGAAGCTCCCCGCGCTGCCTAAGTTAAGCAGAAGTCACTTAGATAAAGTTGAGTGAGAAATTTTTGCGAGCCCGCGAAACAGACCCTGAGGGGACATGTGCCCTGAAGGAAGCTGTGAAGCTGGGCGAAGAAAATGTTCGAGCGAAGACAGATATTTTGGATATACCCCTTGATTGGGTACACCCGCATTAGTAAAGCTAGAGAAAACGACACTAGTGCATTGAACCTTTTTTAAAGGTTTCAGAAGGAGTTACCACTTGTAACTCCTAAACGTCCAATCAATCATGCTTTTGTTCTCCTGGAATCGGCTGGGGCTATTTAAAAGTACAGCAATGACCTCCCGACCATTCTCATTACGCGCCAAGTTGATCAGACTCTGGCCAGCCGCATCAGTGGTTCCGGTTTTAACCCCCTGAATGTCGAGATAGCTATTGAGCAGATAATTGGTCGAATCAAAGGAATGAGAGAAATTGTTATCAACTGATGTAATCGTGGCTTCATCCATTTTGACGACGGTGCGAAAAGCCGGAAAACGAAGGGCATACTTGCTAAGAATGGCCAAGTCATAGGCCGAAGAGTAATGACCATCGTCATCCAAACCAACTGGATTTTTAAACTGCGTATGAATGAGATTGAGCTCTTTAGCACGGTGATTCATGGCATCCACAAAGGCTTCAACACTACCACTATGATGTTCAGCAAGGGCCATGGCTGCATCTCCGGCACTGCGAATGAGCAGGGCTTTCAAAAGGTCGTAAACAGTCAATTTTTCACCTCGGCTCAGCCAAATACGAACGCCCTCAAGATCACTGTAGCTGGAAGGCACTGTCACCACTTCAGAAAGCTCATGATCTTCAAGAATCAGAATGGCTGTCATGATTTTGGTTAAGCTGGCCATAGCCAACGGCTCATGGATGTTTTTTTCGTAAAGTACCAAACCTGTATCGTAGTCCATCACCAAAGCCGCCTTAGCCTGAATATCAGGCTTCAGGGCTGCTTGTTTTAGCGTGGGGATCGGGCTGACTTCCAGAAGCGTCGTTTCATCAAAAACCTCGGGCGAAGAGATATCACCAACATTACTCCCTTCGGGAGCATTGATACTAGCGAGCATGAGGATACTGATGAGACTTCTTAGCATGTGTTACTAAATCTTCAAATTAAAAGGTTTCAGCCTAGTGGCACGCAGTGCCTCGAGGGCAGTAGATTATCTTCTCTTTGATACGAAGGTCAATATAAGCGAGGTCTTCCTTGTCGAGTTCAGCCACTTTGTAAATAGTATGAAGCTTATCAAGCTGCTCTTCGTAGTCCTTCATGGTGCTGAGCCACAAAACCAAAGTATCTTCAGTGGTTAAGTGGACCTCTCGGGCAATCGGCAGAAAACGGACAGATGTAACTTCTTTTTGCATGAGATTCACGAAGTACTTAATAGAATTAACAATGTAATCCATAGATTCCGTTGGAATAATGACTTCGCGGTCTTCAATGGGCTGAGAAAGACCATCGACCGTAATTGTCATGAGCTGAAGGTCTTCTTCGCGGTCAAAAATAGCCTGGCCAATGCGGTTAAGCAGGGCCTTTTGTTCGATGGGCGTGATTTCTTCTTTATCTTCGGTTTCAGTTCCCGCCTCCAAATCAAAGGCCGTCTTCAAAGCTTCACTGATTTCTAATGCCTCCCTTTCCTCTTCAGAAGGTTCAGGTTCTTCGACTTTTGGAAGAATATAATAAGCTTTAATGTTGGCCACGATTTCGTGGGTTTCCAGTTCAACCTTAATACGGTTAGGCAGCAGTTTTCTGATTTCAACCCGTGAGAATTCTGGGTAAGTGTCTTCGATAAGGTTTTTGGCCTTCTTTTTAGAGAAGGCAAAAATACTCTTGCCTTTCGATTCAGCCAGAAGCTCTGTCACCATGGAGCTGTCTATGTGTAGATCATCACGGGCTACTTCAATCTTGCTAATGGCAAAGCGACTGGAAAAAAGGAGAAAAATAATGAGGGCCAAAAAGACCACACCAATCACCACAAAAAGAAAGGCATCCTTTAGAAAGCGGGTGAAATGAGTGCGTATACTATGCGAAAAAATCTTCTTCGAAGACCTGACTTTTGGTCGTCGTCGGGGCTTCCTGTACCAACTTGATTTGGTAGGATAGTAGAGCCGTTTTGGTCTTTTTTTTCTAAATGGCATCGTGGTACCAATTTACCAAGAACTATTGTAAAATAGCAACGCTCTAAGCTTGATTATGAAAAAAATTCTAGTGACAGGAGGTGCAGGATTCATCGGATCGAATTTCTGCAACCTGAACAAAGGCAAGTATGAAATCACTGCTCTTGATAACCTTTTTTTGGGCGACACCCGAAATTTGGATGAGGATATTAGATTCATTGAAGGAGATGCCTGCAAGATGGAAGATTTAAATAAAGTCGGACCCGTTGATTATGTCGTGCATTTAGCAGGAACCTCAAGTGCGCCCATGTTCATGGGCGACGGGCTGGTAAAAGGTTATGTGAACTCTGTTGAATCTTTTATGACCGTCCTTGAGTGGGCTCGCAAAAACGGAACCAAAAAGGTCGTTTATGCATCAACTTCATCACTTTATGGCAACAACCCTCTGCCACTGACTGAGGATCAAAATGTAACACCGCTCAATCACTACGCCGTAACAAAACAAGTTTATGAGCATGCCGGCGCCTGCTACAACCAAGTTTATCCCGAAATGGACATCATTGGCTTCAGGTTCATGAGCGTGTACGGACCAAATGAAGAAGCTAAGGGGCAGTACGCCAATCTGGTATCTCAGTTTTGCTGGGACATGGCCCGTGGGCTGGAACCTGTGATCTACGGAGATGGAAGTCAAACTCGCGATTTCACGAATGTAAGGGATGTTGTACAGGGCATCACCCTGGCTATTGAAACCGACAAGAAATTAGGCGCAGATGTATTTAACATCGGCACCGGAAAAGCAACTAGTCTTAATGAAATCATCGAAGCTCTAGAGGCAGCCTTTGATAACGGAGTTAAAGCGAAGTACATCGAAAACCCTGTAAAAGAAGGCTATGTAAAAGGTCAGTGGGCCGACATCGCCAAAATAAAGAATGTGCTCGGTTATGAGCCGAAGGTGAAACTGGAAGATGGCATCAAGGAGCAGGTCGAAAATGTAAGACTGGATCGAATCAGGCAAACCAGCTCGGATTCGCTTCGATAGATAATACATAATGAACATGTCCTCCAACCCCGAATCTGCTCTTGAGCAGTCAATCCCGAAAGGAATAAAGTATATGGAAACCTGGGCCAAAAGGTTCAGGGATATAGGTCACAGTGAACCAAGAGCTAAAGAGGAGCTGTCTGAATGTTTGGCAGATCTTTATCGAGCTCAAACTCGGAGCGTTGTAACGCTTTTTTGCCTACGAAGAAGTTGGCCTGAGTCCGAAGCAACAGAAAATGGTAATGATCAGAAAGTCGATCACAAAAACAGGCGCCTACTAAGACAACTAACGCGCGGGTCTAAACTGGATCCAGTTAAAGTCTTAGAGGACATGGAAGCAAGGGGAGAAGAAGAGCTTATCGAAAAAATAAGAGCTATGATGGAAGATATACACACAAACTGCACTCTCATAGCGGAGCAAATGGGGGTAGAATTCACCGCAGAAAAAAGAAGTATCAACTAGTCATGCCCCTTTCACAGCATAGGTTTTTTTGCTAAATTGGAGCTATCTATTTTTCTAAACAAAAAACCATGTCTCCATTCATGATCTTAGTCCTCGTTGTCGTTGTGATCATTGCTTTTGTGATCGTAACCTACAACAAAATGATCAAGATGCGGAACCACGCTGACGAAGCCTGGTCCGATATTGATGTACAGCTCAAGCGCCGATATAACCTAATTCCGAACATCGTTGAAACCGTTAAGGGTTACGCTGCTCACGAAGAAGGTGTTCTTACCAAAGTAACCGAAGCTCGCAACATGGCCATCAACGCTGGTGGCATGAAAGAACAGGCACAAGCCGAAAACATGTTGAGCGGTGCCTTGAAATCCTTGTTCGCCGTTGCCGAGAATTATCCTGATTTGAAGGCCAATGAAAACTTCATGCAACTTCAGAACGAATTGGTGGATACCGAAGATAAAATCCAAGCTGCTCGTCGTTTCTACAACAGCACGGTTCGGGATTTCAATACCAAGTTACAACAATTCCCGAACAGCATGGTGGCCAAGATGTTCAAATTTGAAGATAAGGAATTCTTTGAAGTTGAAGACGAAGAACAACGTGAAAATGTTGAAGTCAGCTTTGACAAAGATAAGAAGGAAGATGCTGCCCCAACTGAAACTCCTGCTGCTGAAGCCAGCGAGGCACCAGCAGAAGAAAAGCCGGCGGAAGCCGCACCTGAGGCTCCGGCTGAGGAGAAAAAGGAAGAAGCACCAGCTCCTACACCTGAAGCTGCCCCAACTGAAGCTCCTGCAGAAGAGCCCAAGGCTGAAGAGACTACCGCCGCCGAAACTCCTGCCGAAGAAGCTGCTCCATCTGCACCTGCAGAAGAAGCCAAGCCTGCTGAACCTGAAGCGCCAGCCCCAGAGGCCCCGGCAGCTCCTGAACAACCAACTCTAGATGGAATGGCTGAAGGTAGTGAAGCTCCTGCCGAGGCTCCTGCTGAAGAGAAGAAGGAAGAAGCACCTGTAGCAGAAGCAACTGAAACTCCAGCCGCTCCAGATGAGAATAAGACTGAGGAAGCACCGGCTGAAACTCCCGCAGAAGGTGAAGAAAAGAAAGCTGAATAATCCCTCTAACCTAAAAGATCATGCTCGTCGATACTAAAGAAATGTTTAAGAAAGCATACGAAGGTGGCTACGCCATCGGAGCCTTCAATGTAAACAATATGGAAATTGTGCAGGGGATTATGGCAGCCTGTAACGAAAAGAGAAGCCCCGTCATTCTGCAAATTTCGAAGGGTGCCCGTGAATACGCGAACCCCATGTACCTGACCAAGCTGATCGAAGCTGCGATGGAGGAATATCCGGATATTCCTGTGGCCATTCACCTGGACCATGGGCCTGATTTTGAGCTCGCCAAAGCGGCTGTCGACGGAGGTTATTCTTCCGTCATGATCGATGCCTCTCACGATCCTTATGAAGATAACGTGCGTCGCACCAAGGAGGTTGTGGACTATGCTCATTCCAAAGGAGTCGTCGTTGAAGCAGAGCTGGGTCAGCTCATTGGTGAACAATTTGATTCTGGTGAAGGTGGAGCCATGGGCGACGGCATCTATACCGATCCCGATCAGGCAGTGGAGTTTGTAGAACGCACTGGCTGTGACTCACTTGCTATCGCTATCGGAACCAGCCATGGAGCTTACAAATTCACGAAAGGAGAGCCTCAGCTAGATTTTGACCGGCTGGAAAGAATCACTGAGAAGCTCAAAGGCTATCCACTTGTTCTGCACGGCGCTTCGAGCGTGATTCCAGAGTATGTTGAAATGTGTAATGAATTTGGCGGGCATCTACCCAACGCCAAAGGCGTACCGGAAGAAATGATTAGTCGTGCTGCCAAGCTAGGCGTTTGCAAGGTAAACATTGATTCAGACATTCGCCTGGCCATGACAGGGACCATACGTAAGGCTTTCAATGAAAAACCGGAAAACTTCGACCCAAGAAAATACCTCGGGCCAGCTCGTGAAGCTGTTAAGCAAATGGTCATGCACAAGCTGGACATCCTGGGTAATGTGAACAGGATTTAATTTTAACCCTCCACTCCCATGATCAAAGTCGGACTCAATGGCTATGGTCGCATCGGACGTATCGTCCACCGAATTCTTTTGCAAAGGAATAACGGTATTAAGGTCGTTGCCATCAACGCCCGCAGTGAAGACACGAAGATGCGAGCTCATCTTTTAAAGTACGATTCTTTGCACGGCAAAATGCCTAACGAAATCAGCAGCAAAGATAGCAATATCATGATTGACGGTGATGAAGTTCGCTGCTTTGCCGTAAAAGATGCCAGCGAAGTGCCTTGGAAGGAGAAAGAAGTGGATATGGTTCTGGAGTGCACCGGTAAGGCAAAGACTCACGACATTGCTGCCAGACACTTAGAAGCAGGTGTAGAAAAAGTACTAGTCTCTGCGCCGATGAAGGACGACACACCCACCTTTGTGATCGGCGTAAATGAGCAGGATTTGAAGCCTGAGTATAAAGTCATTTCAAACGCCAGTTGTACCACCAACTGCATTGCACCCGTCATCAAGCTGCTTCACGAAAAATGGGGAGTAAAGAATGCTTCTGTTTCATCCATTCATTCCTTTACCCATTCTCAGAACCTCCTGGATAATTCCGGGCGGGATTTAAGACGTGCCAGAAGTGCCGTACAGTCTGTCATCCCAACCACTACCGGCGCGGTCAAAGCCACTGCTCAGATTATCCCTGAGCTAAAGGGAAAGCTGGATGGAATGGCCTACCGCGTTCCCATTGCCACCAGTTCTGTTTGTGACATTGTTTGCCATCTCGAAAAAGAAACCAGTGAAGATGAAATCAACGACTTCTTCCGCAAGATTGCAAGAGATCCGAAATTCGACGACATCATTGATACCTGTGATGAGCCCCTTGTATCAATCGACTTTAAAACCAACCCGCACTCCAGCATTGTTGATACCGGCCTGACTCAGGTGACCGAAGGCAACTATCTAAAACTAGTCGCCTGGTATGATAATGAGTGGGGATATGCTAATCGCCTGGTTGATATGATGGAACTGTTTTATAACACCAAATAATGAGCCTACTACTCGATTCACACCTTTACGAAGCAGGAACCTCGGACAAACTGAGGCATCTGATCATGTACATCGCCCGTGCGGGTAAGTACATCAATTACAGCCTGCAAACAGGAGACTTGGGCCTTGCCGGGAGCAGTAATTTCTTCGGTGAAGACCAACTGGCGCTGGATGTGCTGGCAGACAAAATCATTGAAGAGAACCTAATGGTTTGCCGTCTTGTAGCTACAGCCATTTCAGAGGAAAAAGAAGTGCCTGTTGAATGCAGGTGTAAAGGGGATGATTGTTTAGCCAAATTTTCAGTCGCTTATGATCCGCTGGATGGCTCTTCTCTTGTAGATACGAATCTGGCCGTTGGTTCTATTTTCTCTATATTTGAAGGAAGTGAGTTCATCGGTCGAACCGGAAAAGAGCAGGTAGCCGCCCTGTATATGGTTTATGGGCCACGCACCAGCCTGGTGTACACCGTGGGCAAAGGAGTGCATGAATTCACACTGAACGACGTCGGAGAATTCCACATGAGCAAAGAAAACATGACCCTGGCTGAAACCTCAAAGCACTTTGCACCCGGAAACCTAAGAGCCGGAAACATCAACGAGAAATACCGGAATCTGATCAATCAATTCATTGAAGATGAATACACGCTCAGATACTCAGGCGGCATGGTGCCAGACATCAATCACATGCTAAACAAAGGCGAAGGAATTTTTACCTATCCAGCCAACCCACCCAAATATCCAAACGGGAAGCTGCGCCTCTTATTCGAATGTAACCCTTTCTCCTTCTTGATTGAACAAGCCGGTGGAGCCGCTAGTAACGGAGAAATAGACGTAATGGATATTAAAATTGAGGAGCTGCATCAGCGAACGCCAATTTACCTAGGCAGCAAAAAAGAAGTCGAAAAAACGATCAAAGCCCTCAGCTAAAAAATCAGACTTGCAAAAACTGAAAATATGGTAAAATAAATCACCATTAGTAGTACTTAGGCTTAGCAGTGCTATAACTTTTTTGAATATGGTAATGAAAAATGCTCTACCCTACGGTGAATCGCCTGCCTCAGGTAGTTACAAGGAAAGGATCGCAAATTCTATACGTGAAGCCCTTAGTGGCGCTCGGGGTCTTTTGCAGCAAGGCTTTGAAAAAATGCCCCAGGCAAAGAATGTTGGAAAAACAGCCAAAGCCCTTGGCGGCCTTGGCATGGACATCGTGCGCAAGAAGGTCGACGCCGCAATGAAAGAGCTCAACTCTTCTGACGTGCTAGCCGATGTTAATATCGAAGTGCTTGATGAAGGGAAAAAACTTGTGGTATGGCTGGTTCACCCAACCAATTACCGTCAAGACGGAACACCAAGAAAATGGGAAAAGCAAATCCTCCCCACTAACGCTATTGGTCAGTTAACAGCTTTGATGCCCGACAAATTAGATGATGATACGGAAGAAGGCATCCCGATAAAGGTGAATTTTTTAGAGGACACAGTCCAGGATTTCGATCCGGAAGAAATCCTGGCCTCAATGGATGGAGAGGAGGAGAAAGGAGTGGTAATGCTTAGCGGAGTACAAACCAATCAATGGGAACGGGCACTTGATCTTGCCTCACTGTGTCAGGAAAGAGGCATACCAGTGGTGGCCGGTGGCTACCATGTTCGAGCTGATTTGCCCATTACTAAAGAACAGGCAAAGGAATATGGTATTTCTCTGGCAATTGGCGAAGCTGAATCACTAATAGATGGAAAGCCATTCTTAGACACCATTTTGCAGGACGTTTGGAACGACAATTTACAAGCTGAATATCGCCAAAAAGAGAATCCTGTGATTGGACAGGAAAGAATTTCTAGAGTCATTCCAGAATACCAAGAACTCATGATCAATCCTGCCATGGCCACCATGGAGAGCTCGAGAGGATGTCCACTACCTTGCAGCTTTTGCACGATTCGAACTATTGGCGGAACAACCGTAAGAGCCCGAGATCCTGAAAGCATGAAGGACTGGCTACGTCACGCCCATGACGAGCAGGGAATTCGAACTATTTTCATCACCGATGACAATTTTTCGAAGAGTAAATCGAAATTCGAAATTCTGACCGCCCTAAGACAGCTGAAAGAAGAAGGTCGTCCGTTCAATGAAATGATTCAGGTCGATACCATGGCCACCATAGGTAACCAGGGCAAAGAATTTGTAGAGGCCTGTAAAGAAGCTGGAGTGCACTCTGTATTCCTTGGAATTGAAAGCGTAGACCCTGAGGTGCTCAAAACAATGAACAAGCCTCAAAACAAGCCTGAACGCTACAAGCCCATGATTGATGCATGGCACGAGGCTAACATCATGACCCAGTGCGGCTTTATTCTTGGAAACGAAGGGGAAACACCTGGTGTAGGGAAAAGATCAGCTGAAGCCCTCTTAACAATGGGAGTTGATGTAGCAGCTGCCTACGTTCGCACACCACTTCCCGGATCTGTGGACTATCACACATTGCACGAACAAGGCTTGATCACTGATGCTGACTTTAATTCTTACGATAGCCACTCTAAACCACTCATTCACTTCCCCAATGGCCTTTCACCTGAGCAGTTGATGGAGGAATATGATTCCTTCTATCAGAATTTTTTCGCTTACAGAAACATGCCCAAAATGGCTGAACGCCTAAGCGGACATACTCACGCTTCAGCCCTAAGACAATGGATTTGGTATAAATACTCCATCGGCAATGGGGATCATCCTATGTATTCCGGCTGGAAAAGAAGAGACCCTGATTATTTAAGGTCTGACTTTGCCCGAAATCGTAGCCATTTAAAAGTGGAGGACTTGGCACCACATCCGGATGGCCCAGGTTCACCAAAAAGAGAGAAGGCTAGCATGCGGGATAAGGAAAAAAGAAGAAGGCTGATGGTTCTCTAAATCTATTTTGCCGCTCTTTTTCGCTCAGCCTTTACTTCAGCTGAGTAGTAGAACACAGGAATGATGATAAGTGTCAGAACGGTAGAGAACAGCATTCCAAATACGATAGCCATACCCAGGGTGAGCCAGAAAGCGTCGGTCAGACTGATAGGCAAAATACCCAAAACAGTTGTAATCGAAGTAATTAGAATCGGCTGAAGCCTGGCTGGGCCAGCTTCGAGGATGGCGTTTTCAAGGCTCATCTTGCTGTGACGCCGATTGAAGTTAATTCGGTCAATCAGAATGATCGCGTCATTGATCACGATTCCCGAAAGTGCCACGATACCGATCATGGTGGCCACACCAATTTTGAGTCCGAAGAACATGAAACCATAAATCACTCCAATGAGTGAGAGAGGTAGCGCCATCAGAATCACGAAAGGCTGCTTGAATGAATTAAACTGAGTGACCAGAATCAAGAAGATCAGGAGGATCCCAAGCACCATTGCATTGAGAAGGTCTTTGAAGGACTGAATAGTATCTTCATTACCCCCAGACAGCTCGTAGCGATACCCATCCGGCCAGTCATAAGAATCAAGGTAGGGAATTAACTTAGAAAGAACATCAGCTGGCACAAGACCTTCGGCCACATCGGCACTCACCGTGATTGCCTGCTCACTGTCGTAGTGACGAATGGTGGTAAGGCTAGCACCTATTTTCGGTGTTATGAGCTCACCAAGCGTTACATATTCCCCTTTCACGTTCTGAATGTGGATTTGTTCCACGGCATCAATCGAACTTGGCTTATAACCTCCCCATTGGCGCTGGATATCCACGTCTATTTCTTCCTCACCACGCTTGATGGTTGTGGCAGTTGTCGGGAACACAGCCATACGAACCTCCTGGGCAACGTCAGCCACAGTGAGGTCGTGGTTTCGAAGGACCGCCTTGGCATAAGGGCTGCTAAAATCAAAAGTAAACTCAGCCGTACTGGTGGCAATGTCGTCATCAACCTGCTCGCCACCGTAAGACTGCAAGTTGTTCTTAACATCAGAAGAAATTGCTTGGAGCACCGCATAGTCATCTCCGAAAACAAGTACCTGAATCGCTGATCCTTGTGGAGGCCCTGAACGAAGCTCCGGAACAGTGATCTTAGCACCTGTGATACTGCTGAGCTTGTCCTTGTAGTTGCCTGCAATCACAAAACTCTTTTCGGTTCGCTCTTCCTCCTCAACGAAGTTTAGGGTGAAGTTAGCAAGGTGACTACTGGACGTACCACCGGCTAGGTCTCCTTCAAGGGACTGGCCAACACCGCCTACACCAAGACTGACTACATAACTTTCAACGTTGGCATCATTCTGAACAACCGATTCAATTTCACGGACAATAGGATCAAGCTTGTCGAGTGTGACACCCACTGGAGCTTCGACATTGATGAACATGAAGTCATTATCAACCAGCGGGAAGCCTTCAATTTTCACAAAACCAATGACAGGCATCATGAGGGCCGAAACGAAAGCGACACCTGTAATTAGGGCAAGCATAACGCGGTTACGCTTTTTTTCAACAAGACCACGAAGTAGTTTTACATAGCGCTTATTAATGATTTTTATCCACTTCTCACGAGTCACGCGGGTTTTTCTAAGAATGGCGTACTCCTTTTCTTTCCCTTTAGGCTTATGCATAAAAATCACCGCAAAAGCAGGGATGATGAAAAGCCCAATGATGAACGAGCTGATCAAAACCGTATTAACTGTATTGGGAATAAACTTAAAGAACTGACCCATGATTCCCGACATGAGAAGCATCGGAACAAAGGCTGAAATGGTGGTCAACATACCCGACATAAGTGAATAACGATACGTTTTCACTGCCTTCAGGGCCGCGTTCACGGGCGATAACTTCTCGGTATACAGGTATTCATGAATTCCTTCCATCATCACAATCGTGGCGTCCACCAAAAGACCAAGACCTAGAATCAGACTGAACATCACCAGGAAGTTAAAGGTGTTGCCAGTCCAGTAGAGGAATACAAAGGTCACCAGGAAGGTGAACGGAATCGCGATACCACCGACCAAAGCCTCCTTGGGTCCAAGCGCCAGAAGCAGCATGACGAAGATAAGCACAACGGTCGCCAAAGCATTACCCATGAGGCGATTGAAGTCTTTGCGCACAAACTCAGCCTGATCACTAACAGGGATGTACTGAACGACGTCTGGGATCGTGCCATTAAGCTGGAGTGTTCTAATTACTTCCCGCATAGCATCAGCGGTTTGGAGAATATTTTCTCCTGTCTTTTTTATGACACTGATAGAAATAGCCGGCGTGGAAGGTTGGCCGTTAACAGACACCCTACTCGCCGTGACCTGTTCTTCGAATTCTTCTGACACATCTGCTACGTCTTTGACGTAAATAATAGCGCCGTTGCTATTGAGCACCGGAATGTCACCAATTCGAACTGCATCTTCCTGCTCTGCAGAAATACGAACACGGTATTGAAGATCATCAATCTCGATATTCCCGACAGGACTATTGGTGTGGTAGCTTCTGATTGCCTGACTGATTGCCCGAAGACTGAGTCCAAACTGGATCATGTCTTCTTCGCGAACAGAAACGAGAATATGCTTTTCGCGCTTCCCCGCAATATTGGCACTCTGCACACCCTGGAGTTTTTCCATTTCATCCTGTACATCCTCAACCACGTCGAGCAGCTGAGCATAAGGAACTTCTCCAAAGAAGCTGTAAGTCACAATGGGGGTGTCAGAAAAAGAAAGCTCCTGCACAAAGGGGTCTTCCGCATCAGAAGGCAGATTCACTTTTGCTTCATCAACTTTATCTTTGAGCTTGCGGATACTGTCGTCCAGATCAGCATCAGCCTCAAATTCGACGGTCACTTGTGAGATACCCTCGGAGGAAGAAGAGGTCATCTCCTTCACATCGGACAACGTTTTAATCTTCTGCTCGACTTCAAAGGTCACCTGCTCAGCCACTTCGAGTGGCGAGGCACCGGGATAAGTTGTCACTACAATCCCCACAGGCACTTCAACTTCCGGATTGGATTCACGAGGGATTCGGGTATAGCTAAAGGCGCCGGCAACAAAGAAAATGAGCCCCAACACGATCGCCATACGGCGATGCTTGATGAAGTAGCCCCAAAATGAATCAGCTACATCTTGTAAATCCTTATCCACCTTCATGTCACCATCTAATCCAGACACAGGTAGGGGGTTAAGGAGATACTTGCACAATCACATTACCACTTGGGGGTAAGTTTCGCTGCCCTTCAACAATCAGAACATCCTGCTTACTAAGGCCACTGGTGACCTCAATCCACATGCCAAAGACTCTGCCTACTTCTATGTTACGGCGAACCGCTAGCTCACCTTCCAGAAGGTAAACATACTGATCATTCTGCGCAAAGATAATGGCGTTCATCGGCACATATACCTTGGTCAGGTCAAACGTTTCGGAGCTTAAATCAAGGCTAAGGTTGATGAAGGTTTCAGGCTTGAGCTCAAAATCTTCGTTTTGAACCGCACCTTCAATTTTGATCTTCTTATTCTGAGGATCAGCACTTGGAGAAATTTTGTTAATGAAACCGGTGTATTCGCGGGAACCATTATCAGTCAGGCTAAATTGGAAAGCCTGCCCAAAACCGAGACGGTCTGCGTTTTCTTTGGAAACATAGAAAACAACTTTCACTGATTCATGCTGAATCACCTTGCCAAGGTAGGTGCCCACAGAAACATAATCCCCTTCATCAACAACCAGCTCACTCAGCACACCGTCAATGGATGAGGTGACCTTGTTGTCGGTCAGAGATTTCTCGGCCAAACGAAGTTGATTCTGCAGAGTGTTGATTTCAAGATCCTTACCACTAGTGGTAATACCAGAAGAACGATAAGCAGAACTTAGATCTGCCTGAGCAGAAAGAAGGTCATTTGAAGTCTGTGCAATCTGAGTTTCTAAATCCTGAACTGATCCAAAGCTGGTGGTTTGAAACTGAATGACAGCATTCTGAGCATCAGCTAATTGATTACTGGCAATGATGCGATTGTTATCAGCAGTCGCTACCTGACTAGTGCGATCGAGTTTAAAAGAAGCCAAGGACTGCTCCAGTGCATCAACGGTGGAAACCTGAGCAATAACAGATGTTTCTGCCGTACTCACCTGAGTGATGTAGGAGTCCAGAAGGGTTTGGGTCGTTTCACCTCGGACAATGGAATTCTGTAGAAGTAATCTGACCTGCCCGACAAACTGGCGGGTTTCGTCAGCCGCCCGGCGCGCATCTGAGATGGCTTCATCAAGAGTATATTCAGAAAGGGGCAGCTTGTTTTCGTAAGAGGCACGGTAACTTTCAAGATTGCCCCGCAGGCGGTTGTAGTTGTTTATCGTGGAAGTTCTTTGCAGAGAATCACGATCTCCAAGACCATCAGGCATGTTACTGGCACTGAAGTGGAGGCTCTTGAAGGGATTGATAATGCTCTCCGCGGTAGAGAAGTTAGTTTCGAGATTAATGAAAACCCCGTCCAGGCTGGTCTTAGTGCTGTTGATCAGATCCGTCCAGGACTGATCGAACTGATCCACGATGTTGTTGTAATTCACATCAGCAGTATCTGCGTTTTTCTCAGCATTCTCGAGCTGGAGCTCAAGCGTGGTCTTGGTGCTCTCATTGGTGACTTCAAGTTCGTCGAGATTTCTTTGCAGACGGGCTAGCGTGCTTTCGAGAGTTTGAGTACGCAGCTGAGCCTGAGTGATGACAGCTCGACTATTAGCCACGGCCTCATCGTAATTCTGACGTGCATTGGCTAGCTGAATCTGAGCATTGTCATAATTCACCCGTGCTGGGTTGTTGGCCTCATCGAAATCAACGACTGCCAGCACTTCATCAACGGCAACAGGATCACCGACTTTTTTGGAGAGTTGACCAATGGTTCCGTTCGCCTTTGCTATCAGTTCGACTTCCTGCACAGCCTTAATCTGCCCCACTTCGTTAATCTGATAGATCGGCTTTTCACTCAAATCAAGAACACCGACCACAGGATCAGGGATTTGGGGGGTTTCTTGCACTTGCCCATTACAGGCACTTAAAAGCAGAACTGAAACAAGAAGGAGGGTGATGTGAAGAGTCTTCTTCATGAATTTATAACTAGTTTTATATTATACCTTAATTTAGAAGAGAAATCAATGCAGAACAGCCCTTGTTGCAGCTATTTTTGATCCCTGTTATTCTAGGCCCTGCATTAAACGAAATTCTATGTTTTGGGTAGACGAAGTTGTCGACGACATTATCAAAGATTACCCGGGGGATAAAGAACTTATCATCCGTGACGAAAAAACGCTTTCTGGGCGCGTGCATATTGGCTCTCTTAGAGGTGTGGTAATCCACGGAATCATCGCTCAGGTACTGAATGAAAAGGGTCGAAAAGCCCGCTTTTTATTTGAGTTCAACGACTACGATCCTATGGATGGCATGCCCAAAGAACTGGACGGCCAAGGGTTTGATAAATACATGGGAATGCCTCTTTGCAACATCCCGGCACCTGACGGGAAAGCCAAGAATTTTGCTGAATATTACGGTGAAGAGTTCTTGGGGGTCATCAAGGAAATCGGTTTTGATCCGGAAATACCCCATGCCAGCGAAGCCTACAAAAAGGGCAAAATGAACGATTGGATCACCATGGCTCTCACTAAAAACAATGAAATTCGAGAAATCTACAGGCGCGTCTCTGGGTCTGAAAAACCTGAGCACTGGTCTCCGGTACAGGTGATTTGTGAGAAATGTGGGAAAGTCGGCTCAACGGATGTGCTTTCTTTCGACGGTGAAAAAGTGAAATACGTCTGTAAAAAGGACAAGGTTAAATGGGCCGAGGGGTGCGAGCATGAAGGTGAAGTTTCACCTTATGACGGCAATGCTGAACTGACGTGGAAGGTCGAATGGCCCGCCAAATGGGATGCCTACAACGTGGATATTGAAGGAAGCGGAAAAGACCACAATGCCGCAGGTGGAAGCCATGATATTGGTGAAGCAATTTGTGATGAAGTATCTAAGACCAGCGTGCCCTACAATGTGCCCTATGAGTTCTTTTTGGTAGGCGGTAAAAAAATGAGCTCCAGTAAAGGAATCGGGCAAACAGCCAGAGACATTGCCAATCTCATTCCACCGGAAATGCTGCGTTATTTGATGGTTAAAACTCAACCCAAATCCCGCATTGAATTCGATCCTGAAGGCGATACCATTCCAAGGCTCTTTGATCAGCACGACGAAGCCGCCAAATGGTACTTTCATCAGGGTGAGAAAGATACGGTTCAAACCGACATGGCCCGCGCCTTTGAGCTGTCTCAAGTGAAGGGAGGAAAAGCAGAAGAGCGCTTTTTACCACGCTTTTCTCAGCTTGTTTTCATCATGCAGATCCCAAGACTAGATGTGTACAAAGAAGTAGAAAAGATGAAGGGCGAACCGCTAACAGAGTTGGATAAAGAAGAGATTGATCTGCGTATGGAATATGCCAAAAAATGGCTCGAAACCTACGCCCCAGATCGATACCGTTACGAGCTTCAAGAATCGCTTCCAGAAGCGGCAAACGAGCTTACTGATTTGCAAAAAGACTTTGCTGCTAAGCTAGCCGAAAAACTAGAAGGGCTTAGCGAATGGGAGGGCGAAACAATTCATGGCGGCATTCATGAACTAGTAAAAGGACATGAAGAATTTAGCCCCAAAGCTTGTTTTCAAGCCATCTACACCCTCTTCTTGGGCAAGACTTTCGGGCCACAGGCTGGCTGGTTTCTATCGGCTTTGGAGCAGGATTTTGTTATAAAGAGATTGAAGCGATCTAATTAAGAAGAATGGAAGCAGACAAAGTGAATGTTAAAAAGAAGGGGATCAGTTTGCACATCAAGCATGGTCATCCGGATAAGGGTTACCGTATTAAAGAAATTCTGATCGGGCACCGCTCTTTTATAGCACTACTTGGTTTCATCGTTGGCGCTCACCTGGCTGGAAGATCGCTTTGGGAAGCCATTGCCTTAGAATATGGCCTGCTAATCACCGGCGCGATTGGGGTCATTATTTTCTTGGTTTCTGGGCTTGTGCTTCATGAGTTCAGAGATGTAAGAGACATAGAGGAAAGGGAAAATATCGACGAACAAAACGCTTAAGCCCTAAAGAAAGGGGTAACTGTTGAGCATTGCCATCCGCAAAAGGATGGGTTTTTTGGTGATTGAGACTTGCAAGAAAGCCATAAATTTGATATAATGTTATGATTTCATTTAAAAAATCACTATGAAAACAAATACCAAACAATCAATTGTTGCTCTGCTTCTAGCAGGTGTAATGGCTACCCCATTTGCCTTCGCTATAAATGAGCCAGCAAACGTCAGCAACGTAAGTGCTGTTAGTAAAGACGCTACAACGCTGAGTGTTAGTTGGGATGCAGCCCTTGATTTTGAGGGAAACCCTGTCGACAACTACCGTATTTATTATGCGACTCAATCTGTACAGGGAGGAGATCTTCCTAGTTATGAAGTTGAAGTAGATACGCCAGACAACAGCACCAGCTACGATCTGGGTGGTCTGACCACTGATACAGCTTATTACCTTTCAGTCACTGCGATTGATAGTGCTGACATCGAAAGCCTTGAGTATAGTGTCGAAACCAGCGGTACTCCAACCGGAGCTGCCCAAAATGATAGCGACACAACTCCACCAGCAGTCGTTAACGTGATTGCTGCTGACAGTACTCATGTACTGGTTGGTTTCACCGAAGAAGTAGTTCTTCCTGAATTACTGGCTGAAGCAGCCTTTACGATCACTGAACAAATCAATCCAGCCAATGTACTGGAAGTATTCAGCGCTCAGAAGTACGCCGAAGATCCTGAAAACAAGACTATCGTTCTGGAAACAGCTCCTCAGACCAAGAATGTGAACTACATTCTTACTGCTAGTGTGGCCATTACCGATACTTCTGGTAACCCAATCGTTAGCGGAAGCACTGATTCAGGAATTTTCCTTGGGTCTGAAGCTGGTGAAAGCGTTGTAAGCGAAGGTGAAGATAGCGAACAACCAGTAGAAGAAACTCCTGCGGAAGATCCTGCAGAAGAACTTCTGAACGAAACTCCAGCTGAAGAAGCTGATGTAACTGCTCCTGAAGATATTACCAACTTGATTCTTAGCTTTACTGAACAGGCTGAAAAGTTCGTGATTGCCATGAACTGGAGCGCCAGTATCAACACTGCCAAAGACCTAGTAGACCAGATGGTTTACATGAGTTTGGACCGCGGTGTGAGCTACGACGCCGGTAAATCTCTTGGACCTGTAGCCACTTCTCACACCGTTCCAAATCTGGAAGGTGGTAAGGAATATACCTTCAAGGTAACGACCAAAGATGCTGCCGGTAATGAATCAGTCGGTGTTGTGAAGTCTATTAGACTTCCTCAGACCGGTTTTGGTGCCGGGCTACTAGTTCTTGCTAGTGCCGGTGCTGCTCATACAGCTCTAAGACGTAAAAAGAAAAAGGACGTATTCTAGTCCTAAATAGATAAACCTAAAGTTGCCAAGATCCCCCTGACGATTCCGGACAGGGGGATTTTTGTTATAAGAAAAAGTGGCCGACACCCGTGAGAGTGCCGGCCGAGGTTGGTTGGATACCTACGAATGGTAGAGAACAACCTCATGATGTCCAACCCCCACCCACCATTGGGAAGGGCCAGACTTATTCATTATAAGATTTAATTGACTTTTGTCAATTTATGTCATATGGTTTTCTCTTATGGCGCCAAAACTGTCTTCAAAACAGTGGGCGCTCTCCCTGACCATCTTGGCAATGCTGCTGGCTCTCAGCCTGCATCAGTTTTTTCAGATAACCAGCAACCAGCTCACGCTTAGCTTCCTGGATGTGGGACAAGGGGATGCCATCCTGATTCAAACACCTGAATATAAGAATATCCTCATCGACGCAGGAGCAGATGGGAAGGTGGTGGAAGAACTCAGTCAGAAACTGGGGTTTTTTAACCAGAAAATCGATCTTTTCATCCTCACTCATCCCGACCTAGATCACTACGGAGGCATCATGGATGCTTTTCAGAAATATCCGATTGAGCAATTGATGATCACAGGCATTGCAGGAAAAAGTCAGATCTATTCAGCCTTCATTAGGGAGCTGAAAGTGCGTGAAGCTCCTCTCATTTATCCTGAAAGTTCCAAGGACATTCAGATAAGCCAACGTGCTTACCTCGACATCCTTTACCCATTCGAGGGTCAAAGCTTGATTGGTCAGGAAGTAAAAAATAAGAATGACACCTCCATCAGTTTGATTATCAGAGATGGTGCTGGTAAACCGCTCGCCCTGCTAACTGGCGACGGAGAAGGAGACCAAGAAGTAGAGCTGCTTCTCAGTGGACAGGATTTACAGGCACCTATTTTCAAGCTCGGTCACCATGGCAGCAAGACCTCAAACACAGATGGCATACTCTCAGCCGCCAACGCGAAAGTATTTGTCGTATCTGCCGGCAAAGACAACAAATTTGGCCACCCTCACGAGGAAGTCATGGCGAAGTTAGATCAGAAACTCGTTCGTTCCACCGCGGAGGAAGGCAGCATCACTTTTGTGCTAGAATAGGGACAATTAATTTATCCCCATGCAGGTTATTTTACTTGCCGCCGGCCAGAGCACACGCCTTCAACCAATTGAAGATAAGAATCTTTTGGAATTTGGCGGTAAGACACTGCTCGAGCACCAAATCACCGCTCTTAAGCAGGCCAAGCTACGCGACATTGTGGTGGTAGGGAATAAGTTCAATATCGGAAGAATTGAAAAGGTGCTGAAAGGCTACAAGAACGTCGCTGTCACGGAGCAAAAGGATCTGCCGGAAGGTCAGAAAGGCGGTGTGTTAGCAGGAGCTGCTGTCGTAAAACACAAAAACGTCATGGTTATGAGTACCAACGATGTTTTCGATGTGAAGTTATTTGAGGACATGATCGCGGCTTCCAAACAGAAAGATGTGGATGGCGTGATCGCTGGAAAAAAGGTTAGTTCTTATTTCCCGGGCGGCTACCTGAAACTTGATAAGAAAGGATTCTTGACCGATATCATCGAAAAGCCAGGTGAAGGAAAAGAGCCAAGCAAGCTGGTGAACTTGGTTTGCCATGTGTTCAATGACTTCCCCGCCTTTGCCAAATATCTGAAAGAAGCTAAGTCAAAAAAAGACGATAAGTATGAGGTGGCACTAGATAATTACATCAAGAAAGGGAAGGCCAAACTCCTTGCTCACACCTACAAGGGTGAGTGGCGCGCCATCAAGTATCCGTGGCACGTGATTGATTTGATGAATCATTTTCTGGAAAACCAGGAACCCAAGATTCATCGCACTGCTAAAATCGCTAAGTCTGCAGTGGTGGAAGGAAACGTGGTAATCGAGAAAGATGTACAAGTGCTTCACAACGCCCATATCAAAGGGCCTGCTTACATTGGAGAAGGCTCAATCATTGCCAACAATGCCCTCGTGCGCAGCAGCATGATCGGAAAGAATTGTGTGGTTGGCTATTCAACAGAAATTGGTCGCAGCTACCTGAATCATGACGTATGGATGCACTCCAACTACATCGGTGACAGCATCATCGATTACAACGTGTCGTTCGGTGCCGGCACTGTGCTGGGCAACCTACGATTTGATGAAAAGAACGTGAAAGTGAATATCAAAAAAGACCGGATGGACACGGGTCGTAATAAATTCGGTGCCATTATCGGTTCTGGTGTTCGTTTCGGCATCAACTCCAGTACTAATCCGGGAGTGAAAATCGGCAAAGACTGCTTTATTGGCGGCAATGTGCTCGTGGAACAGGATTTGGAAAACGGAAAACTAGTCCTGCTGAACCAGAAACTCAAGATCGTTGAAAACCACAGCCCCGCCCGCATGGAAGATCGGGAGGCAATGAAGAAACAATTGAAAAAATAAAGCAAAGCCCCTCACAAAGGAGGGGCTGGAAGCTTCTTGAGCATGTGCGCTCAATCCTCAAGGAAGATTAAGGCAACGATGCCCGGGAAGGGCAACTGCAAAGTTCTAGTGGGTCGCTTGTGACGACGTAGTGGAGGGCTTGGGCTCTTTGCCCTTGCCACAGTCTGGGCAATCGGGATTGCCACAGCCAAAGTATTCGGTCAAGTCCTCGACAATACTGCCGATCCCGCAATTCGGACAGTATGGATTGCCGCATCCATTGCCGATCAACTCGGAAAGGAGCAGCAAGACGGAAAGGTCTGCGAGTGCACCGCGCATGAACGGCACCCGGTAGGCGCGAATGCCCATCGAAATGAGCATCAACTCGTCGTCGGCACCGAGGCCGAGCTTCTTGCGAAGTTCTTCGAGCTCTTCGACGGAGGCCTCCTCGCGCGTCAATGCCTCGCGTGTTACGGTTTTGAGCTTGTCGTCAGGACGAAGCTCTATGCATAAAGCGACGATATCATGTAGCTCGTCGTCGGTGATCGCCGGCATCCCCTCGGGAAGGGGTAGCATCTCTACTACGATTGTTCGTGTCATTGTTATCCCTCTGTTTTTTCTCTGCAAAATTGCAAGTCAATCCACGGCATGCGGAAAGACGTAAACATATAATAGTTGAAAAAATTCTTGTGTCAACTAGGCTACAAGCTTGTGCGCTTTCTTAAGCCAAAAAACATTGACAAAAGGCGTTCAAATGATATAATTTCAAGCCCCATTGTGCGATTATGTCATTTTTTAGGCGCTTCACCATCGTATTATTGGCTTTTACAAGCCTAATCCAACCGGCCTTCGCCAAGGTTTATCCGGACGTTCCGGTGAATCACAAGCACCATGAGGCGATCGCTTTTATGAGCACCCGAGAAACAGTGAAGGGTTATCCCAACGGGGAATTCCATCCCGATGGGCTTATTAACCGCGCAGAAGCAGTTAAGGTGTTGATCAAATCCAAATACCCAGCCGTGGTCATTGACCAATCGCTGAAATGGCACCAACAGGCGAATCATTCCTACATCATTTTCCCCGATGTGCCCATTTGGGAGTGGTTTGGAAAGTACGTGGAGATGTCTTATCAGAACAATATCGTTCAAGGTTATCCTGATGGGCAGTTCAGACCGGGCAACAACATCAACTTTGCTGAAGCTCTTAAAGTGATTCTAGAGAGTTATAAAGTGGACTTCAGCCAAAACAGCTATCAGCCTAATAAGCTGCTTTATGTGCATCAGGGGGAGTGGTTTGAAAAGTATTTCACCTACGCCCAAGACAAGAACCTGATCAATCGCAATAAGTTCTACCATCCGGGCCAGCTCATCACCCGAGGGGAGTTTGTGGAGATTATTTATCGACTTGAAGAGGTCCTCAAAAACCGCCAATCGGAATTTGTGGAGAACAGAAGTAGCACTTCCGATGAATACACTATTACAGTCCCGGCGCTGAACATTGTGAATGTGGATGTGAATTTTGCCAGTGTGTATGACCCAAACTCTGCGTTGGGCATTTTGAAATACGGTCTCGGCAACTATCTCAGCCCACCAGACGCGGGGAAAAAGACAGTGCTATTTGGTCACTCTTCCGGGTATTCTTGGGACAGTTCTGATTACAAGACCATTCTCAAAGAGATCAACCGACTTAATAATGGTGACCGGGTCTACATCAACTACAAAGAAAAGGGCTACGTATACGAGATCTACAATTCAAATATCATTTCTGCCTCCCAAGATCACACGCTTGTAGAAAATGAAGATCACCACGAATTAGCCCTCTATACTTGTTGGCCACCAAACAGCATTGCACAAAGATATGTCGTCTATGGAAAACCCGTATAACTGTTGAAATCTTGAGAAAAACTTTGAAAAAAAATCAAAATTTCACACATAAGATTGAAAAAATGGCTTAAAATAAAGGAATTCTAATGACCTTTTAATTCAGCCATCCAGCCGATTTTATCCACAAGTTATCCACAGGTTTTGCACAAGTTATCCACAAAATTGTCCAAATTGAGATGTCGAATTTATGTATTCAGACATGTCGAACATTCAGCTGAAGTTAGACAAATATGAATGAAATCATCAATTAACAACTATTTTATTCAGGATTGAGCCATTGCTTATCTATAAAGGAAAAACCAGTTGAAAAATTACTTCCAAAGATAGACAATATTAGTCAACCCCTTAATACTTCTACGAAAT
>CBDUQG010000005.1:0-27754 GCA_965369305.1 uncultured bacterium | reverse complement strand
GTGTTGAGATCAACGACGTGACTGGCCTTATCACCATCGACAAGATCATCGTTGGTGGAGAAAAAGACTTCTCTTACGAGCAGATCCTCCACGAAAACGGATCTCAGGGTGAACTAGCCGAAGAATACCTGGTCCTTGAAGGCTTCAGCACTACTCTAAACAGTGCTCAGGATGGTCTTACCAAGTTCGGTATCGGTGACCACTACCCAAGTTGGATCACTGCCGGAACACCTACGACAGTAACCAGCGACGGAAGCTTGCTTGAACTCAGCATCCAGACTGATAAAGCTGCTGCCAAGATCGGTGAAGAAGTGACCTACACGATCACTGCCAAGAACAATGCTGACTTTGACTTCACTGGCCTCACCATCACTTGGGATTACGACGAAGGTGCGCTTAACATCCTTAATCCATTCGGTGGACGTGATACTGGTACTGAAATCCACTGGAACCAAGGAACCCTTAAGCCAGGTCAGACTGTTAAGTACCAGGTACGCACCCAAGTTGGTGACGGAGCTCCGATTGGAGGCAACGTTCGAACCACTGCTCGTGGCCTAGTCAACGAACTAGAGAACCCAGCTGCGGTTGAACACTTCCTTACCATCATCGCCGGTGTTGGTCCTGGACCTGTGAAGCTCGCTCAGACCGGTCTACCGACCTTCGTGATGCTTCTGGCCTCAATCCTTGCTTACCTTGCGTACACACGCACTGGTCAGCGCCGCTACGTAGCCCTTAAAAAGGCTGCCCTGAGGCCCTTCTAATTTGTAAACGGTTGAATGCTTACAAGAAAGCCCCCTTCTGGGGGTTTTCTTTTTGGCTAAAAAACTTTAAAATCTAGGCCATGAAAGCACTCATTCAACGCAGCAAAGGTGCCAGTGTAAAGATTGATGGAAAGGTGGTTGGCCAGATCGATTCGGGATTGGTCATTTTGCTGGGCATCACTCAGGAAGATTCGGAAAAAGACATTGATTACCTAGTTCAAAAAATCATCAACCTGCGGGTTTTTGCCAGTGATAAGTCGGGCTTCGACACATCGCTTCTGGATGAAAAAGGTGAAGCTTTGGTGATTTCTCAGTTTACCTTATATGGCAGCTGCAATAAGGGGCGGCGTCCGGATTTTAATAATGCTGCCAGACCGGAACAGGCTGAGCCGCTTTATGAGAAATTTGTTGAAAAGATGCGTGAGACCGGTATTAAGGTCGCCACTGGCGAGTTCGGTGCCAACATGCAGGTGGAACTCATTAATGACGGACCCGTCACCTTAATGATAGAATCTAAATAATTTCAAAAAACTTTAAAATGAATAAAAAACTACTTTCTATACTCATTTCTTTTGCTTTTTTGGCGCCAAGCGCCCTGGCAACCTTCTCAGATGTGCCTTCCAGCGCCTGGTATAGGGGCTACGTTGAGCAATTAAAAGGTGACGGCATCATTGATGCCGGGGATTTTTTTCGCCCCGCAGACAGCCTAAACCGGGCCGAACTGGTTAAAATGGTGATCACCGCTACAGGTGGCCTTGAAGGCTACACGCCACCTTTTAATCCAACCTTTGATGATGTGCCTTCCACTGCCTGGTTTGCTAATTATGTTGAAGGGGCAGCCACCAGAGGCATTGTGATGGGTTATATGGATGCCGAAGGAAACCTGACCGGCCAGTTTGGACCAGCTGATACTGTAACGCGGGCGGCTGCCACTAAGATTTTGGTTGAAGCCTTTGATCTGGAGCAGCTTTCGGATGAAGAATCCGGTCTGGCAGATGTGCGTGAGGGTGACTGGTTCCACGATTATGTGGCTATCGCCCAGCAGCACGGGTTTGTTGAAGGTTATAGCACCGGGTATTTTGGCCCTGCTGACCCGGTGACCCGCGCCCAGATTGCCAAGATGCTGGTTCTTGGAGCTCAAGCTGCCGGAATCATGGAAGAACCTGAGCTCGCTGAAGAAACTGAGGAAACCGTTATTGAGGAGGAAGAAGAAATGGAGGAGAAAGAGGAGGAAGAAGAAGTTAGTGGCCCGCTAGCTGAACCAAACCTGATGGTGATCGAAGAAGGCACGGTGAGTGCCGGAACAAGCGAAGCCTTTGTGGCTCGTTATTCCTTTAAAGCCAACAACGAGGGCTTTCATGTGGAAACCGTGACCATTGTTAACGACATCACCGGTGATGATCTGGGCGACGAGGCTGAAAGCACTCCTGCTATTAAAAACGTTGTGCTGAAGTACCCTGATAAAGACGGCATACTAAGAACATCTACTCGTAGCCTGGATTCTAGTGGTAAAGCCCGCTTTGCAGATCTAGATTTCTTCGCCAAGCGCGATGACACCACCTTCTTTGAAGTTTATGTTGATCTAAACAAGGTTTCTGATGTTGGTGAGTCACTCAGCGGTGAAACCTTCCGGCTTGGGATCCAAGATACCGGCAATACCAGTGATTCTTTCCGCGCTGTGGGTGATATTTCCGGATTTGTAGTGGGCTACGGGAATACTGGGAACTTTTCGGTGGAGAATGCAACAGCCGAGCCTTTCACGGTTCGTAAAACAGTTCCTGGTTTCAGCATTAATAGCGCTTCTGAAAGCATGAAGAATGGTGAGAACACACTTCTTGATTACAGCATTGCCGCTAGCTCAGGTGGAAGCGTTGGAATAGCCCGACTGGTTTTTGAGGTCGTGGCTTCCGATAGCAATGCGGCTGGCCTTGAACTGGGTGATTTTAAGCTCTATCGAGGTTCTAGCTATCTAAGCGATGTGACGATTTATGATGGCACCGGCGGCCAGGATGTCGGCCTAGGGAGTGGAAACACGCTGGCTGACGGAACCTCTCACGTTATCGTGAGCTTTGACCAGGAAGAAACCATCAGCTCCGGCGATACAGAGAATTATTCACTTAGAGCCAGCATTAGCGGCTCTGAAACCAATGATAGTGTAAGCACTCGCCTAGCCCTTGGTGATGAGCAAGCTCCCCTTTCTGGCCTAACTGCTGTAAACCAGGAAAACACTGGTAAGATTTATGTTGATGGAGATGCCACGGCTGGCATCTTCACAAACGCTGATACCGACCTGAGCCAATGGCTTGGCACCGCTAAGAACATCATTTGGTCTGACAAATCGGCTGAAAGCCACCTTTATCCAACCGTGGCTGCTGGTCTTGTCACCGATAATAGCGGTAGCGCTGACTGGACCAATGGCTATCTGCTTGATATTGTCAGCCTCCCCGATCACGTAATTTCTAAATAAACGTATGCCCGAAGATAACCTGATGGAAAAAGTAGTTTCACTCTGTAAGCGCCGTGGTTTTGTTTACCCAGGCTCCGAGATTTATGGAGGTCTTGCCAATACCTGGGACTATGGCCCTTATGGCTCTGCCCTCAAAAAGAATGTGAAAGATATTTGGTGGAAAACCTTTGTGGAAGACCGGGATGACATGGTGGGTCTAGATGCCGCCATTTTGATGAACCCCAAAACCTGGGAAGCCAGTGGCCATATCGCCAGCTTTTCTGATCCACTGATTGATTGCAAGGAGT
Organism: uncultured bacterium; assembly: GCA_965369305.1. GTDB lineage: Bacteria > Patescibacteriota > Gracilibacteria > UM-FILTER-43-11 > UM-FILTER-43-11 > JAFGTE01. Next base: position 24,239 of record CBDUQG010000005.1, on the reverse strand, counting down.
GCAACAACAGACATCGGGGAGACAAGCTTCTTGAGGATAAAATTGGGAATGGTGAAGCTGCTGCAGTGAAGCTGGAAGATATCAAAGACCGTTTGATGAAGGAGGAAATCCCTTGTCCTGACTGCGGCAAGATGAACTGGACAGACGCCAAGACCTTTAATCTGATGTTTAAAACCAAACAGGGCGTGGTTGAAGGTGATCAGGATGATATTTACTTAAGGCCTGAAACCGCTCAGGGAATCTTTGTGAACTTTAAGAATGTCCTGGACACCTGCCGCGTAAGAGTGCCATTTGGGATAGGGCAGATCGGAAAAGCCTTCCGAAATGAGATCACTCCTGGGAACTTCACCTATCGCACGCGAGAATTCGAGCAAATGGAAATCGAGTACTTTGTGCACCCCGATGACAAAAAAACTAGCTTTGAGGAGTGGAAGCAGCAGAGTAAAGACTTTTTTACCGGAACTTTGGGCATTCAGGAAGAGAACCTGCGCTTTAGAGAGCATGATTCTGAAGAGCTTTCTCATTATTCCAGCCTAACCTTCGATGTGGAATACCGATTCCCTTTTGGAGGCATTAAAGACGGTAGTGAAACCTGGGGTGAACTTCAGGGGCTAGCCGATCGAGGGGACTTTGATTTAGCTCAACACGAAAAATTCAGCAGTAAAGATTTAAAGTACCGTGATCCATACACCAACGAAGTGTACCTACCTCATGTGATTGAGCCGAGTTTCGGGCTGGACCGCACCGTGCTGACCGTTTTAATTGATGCTTACAATGAAGAAAAGCTGGAAGATGGGTCTGAGCGAGTGGTCATGAAGTTCAAACCTAGCATTGCCCCGGTTCAGGTGGCGGTCTTCCCACTTTTGAAAAATAAGGAAGAATTGGTCAAGAAAGCCAAAACGGTACATCAGAAGCTCAAACCTCACTTTAGGAGTGAGTGGGATGACAATGGGAACGTCGGTAAGCGCTACCGCAGACAAGACGAAGTTGGCACGCCATTTTGCGTGACCGTGGACTTTGACACCCTTGAAGACGAGTCAGTGACCGTTCGCGACCGAGATAGCATGGAACAAGAGCGGGTGAAGATTGATGAGCTTCAGGCTTATTTAATTGAGAAGTTAGCCAAGTAATGAGTGAGCGAATGAAGACGATTGGAGACTTGGATCAAAATGAAAGACGGGACTTTGCTCTTTTGAGTACTTTTTTACCCGGTTTTGTGAAAGAGGGGGATGTATTTGCCGATAAAGTGGACAAATCAGATCCTGCTGAGCTAATTAAGTCGGCCGAAACTCATTTGAAGAAAGAAGTCGATGAGTGGCGTCAAGGCTGCATAAAGACTATACTTGGACGTGTAAGCAGAGAGTATTAATATATTTAGTATGGCTGAACTTAAAACCCTCAAAAATAAGAACTCTGTGAAGAAGTTCATCGAATCGGTCGACAATGAAACGCGCCGCAAGGATGCCTACGTGCTTTTAGAAATGTTTGAGCGCGTGACCGGCAAAAAACCGGTGATGTGGGGTACCAGTATCATTGGCTTTGATCAGTATCATTACAAGTCTACGCGTAGCAAGCAGGAAGGAGATTGGCCAATGATCGGATTCAGTCCCAGAAAAGCGAATTTGAGCCTTTATTTGATGCCCGGAACAGTAAAATTCGAAAATAAACTCAAGAAGCTCGGCAAACACAAGACCGCTGTCGCCTGTTTATACATTAATAAGCTGGCCGATGTGGATCTAAAAGTGCTGGAAGAGATCGTGAAAGAGGCCTACAAGCACATGAAGACTGAATACAAACACTGCTAATCGCGGCTGTGGAAGTAGAATTCAATGAGCAGCACGATGGCTAGAAGTAGAAGGCCGTCCCACCAAGTGAGGACGCGAAGCCTTTGGAAGGCCAGCCCTATAATGATCATCGCTGAGAGCAGGACTCCCTGACGCAGCGACGTATTTAGGTGAACATTGTAGATTTCTTTTTTGTTAGCCCAGACACGCAGGAAGTAGAAAAGCAGGGCAGAAGTGCCGGCCAGGGCAATGAACAGGCTGGAGTAAAATAAGGTCAACGACAGACCTGGTTGCGAAAAGGGACTTAATTTGTAAACCACCACAAACCAGGAAGCCCAGCTAAAAAAGGTAGCGATCAGGATGCCGGTGAGGTAGCTATTGTGAATCACGAAGCAAGTCTACTACATGCAAGATTTTTTGTGAATAATTTGATATAATTCTCCCGATCTAAAATGAACCATGAAAAAAATCAGCCGACTCTCTTTTTTTGTTGCCGCATTTCTCCTTTTTAGCCAGGCAACTCAGGCCGTCTTCACCGATGTGGCCAGTGATCATAAATACTTCGAGGCCATTAACTACCTGCAGCAAAATGGTATTGTCGAAGGCTACGAAGATGGTAGCTATCGCCCTGATACTAAGGTAAACCGCGCTGAGGCGCTCAAGATTATTTTGCTTGGATCTGAAGTTCTGGTGCCGGAGATTGCTGATCAGGATATTTTTCCGGATGTCCTTCACGGGACCTGGTATGCCAAGTATGCAGCCAAAGGTAAGAACCTTGGGATTGTGAGTGGCGACAGTGATACTGGTATGTTCCGCCCGGGCGACACCATTAACTTGGCGGAAATTCTGAAGATTCTGATTGAGACAAACGATATAGAACTACGAACTGAGGACGACATGGAGCGTAGGCCTTATGCTGATGTACCAACTGATGCCTGGTTCGCCCCTTATTTTGATTACGCGGATTCTATTACCTTATTGGAGGAGGACGAAGATTATAACGTATTCCCTGCCACAGAAGTGACTCGCGGGCTCATGGCCCAGCTCATGCACCAGATTCAGATGAAGCCGGAGGGCTACCAGGAAGGTGAAGCCAGTTACTATGGTGAAAAATTTCACGGTAAGGGCACTGCCAGCGGCGAGGTGTTTGACGCATCAGGCCTTACTGCGGCTCACCGCACCCTGCCTTTTGGTACCTGGCTACGGGTCCGAAATCTCGAAAACAATGAGGAAGTTTATGTACGCGTGAATGATCGTGGGCCTTATGCCGGCGATAACCGTATCATTGATCTTTCCAAGGCAGCCTTCGAGGCCATCTCACCACTTTCAAGGGGTGTGATTCAAGTATCTATTACTCCGGTGGACGGACCACCTGGGGACAAGCTCCAAGCTTCAGCTTCCTGCCCTGATTCTCCAGACCTTTCTTACTACTCAGAAAACACCTTCGAGAACATTACCTTAGCTGCCTCACTGCCCAACCTCCACCTGGCAGATGAGGTACTTTTTATTGAGGGCACTTCTTCAAGTGATAATGACTATGTCAGCGCCTTTCTGGCTGATGAAAGCGATGAACAACTTGCCTTCGCCACGAGGACTGAGGATGACGGAGGTTTTAAGGTTGGCTTTGTCTTCCCTGAACCCGGTGAATATAAACTAGGCATCCTTCCGGGGCAGTCCGGCTCCAGCATTGTGGAAACCATTCATGTCCTGCCTATCAGCTGTTTAGAGCAGCTCAGCGATGGCATCCTTCCGGCACCAACTGGCTTTAAGATATCTCTGGATGAAGGAGATAGTCTGATCAGTTGGGATAATTCAGATGGTTACAGCGCCTTTAAAGTCACTTTCATCCAAGGCAGTCGCCAGCAGTCTTATTTGATCAAAGGATCAACTGAACTTCGCCCTCACTACAGGGATTTTGAAGGTTGGCAAGCTGGTGATGTAGAGCTCAAGGTTCAGGGCGCACATTTGGAATCAAATAGCTTTCTCGAAACAGGCAGTATTACTTGGAGCAGTGCCACCAATATGGGCTTTAAAGCGGATATGCATCATCAATACGTTGTCGATCCCGATAAAGTTGTGCCGCTTAGCCTGCCTTCATCACTTACCTCCAGCAGCAAGCTCACCCTAAAAGTTGACCCAAAAGTGAATGTGGATGAGCGAGGTCAGGTCATTTTGCCAAGTGGTCTCGTAGAAGAAATCTTGCTGGAGAGCCCTAGTCACAACGTTATTACTAACAGCCTGGGGACGGATGTTTATCCTAGCTCTGCAGCTGATGTTCGCTTGAACTACACTCCGCAAAACGGCCAGCTTCATTTTTTTGAAATCAATGACGAGCAGGGGCTGGCGGTCGTCAATATCCCGGTTTATCCGAAGAATGTTTACCCGCTTATTCCCAACCCGGTTGACCTGGCCAGCTTGAAACCGGAAGTTTTAAGCAGTGATTTAGGCGGCCTTAAGAATGAAATGCTTCAGCTGGTCAATCAGGACCGCGAAGCGCACGGAATGTCAGCTGTTTCACTTGATTCAAGCCTGAGTCAACTCGCCCAATCCAAAGCTGAAGACATGGTGACTCGCGACTATTTCGGCCACTGGAACCCCGACGGCCTCACGGCTAATGATCTTCGAAAGAACTATGCCATTACACAGTATGTTTCAGAGAATATCGCGCGAGATGTAAATGTGTCACTAGCTCAGTATGGCTTGATGCGGAGTGCATCTCATCGTGGCAATATTCTGAACAGCGAATGGCAGCGGGCCGGCTTTGGCCTCGCTCAGGATGGGGATAAAGGGACTATTTTTGTGCAAATTTTCTCGGATGATCCGATCAACCTGGCTGATGTGCCGGACCTTCGCTCTGAAATCGTTTCAGCCCTCAATGCCAAGCGGGGCAGCGCCATTCAACTACAGGATAATCTAAGTAGCCTCAGCCAAGCGTGGGCTGATAAATGGACGAATGAACTCTGGTGCGATTTAGCCGATCCTGCTTGCAACCCACTGACTGCTCCTGATGGAAGCTTCACTGATTCTCTGAGAGATAATGAAGTTCTGGAAACTCTGGGGGCTTATTACCGCGGTGACAGTAGCTTTGACAGTGCCAAGGATGCCGTCATTAAAAACGCTGCCCTCCTTGATAGCCGCTGGAAGAAAATCGGTATCGGAATCAAGCAGGACGACCTTGGGATCATCCACTTCTTTATTACTTACACTGAGTAGGCCTAAGCCTCCCCTTCTCCGTAAACAAACTCAGCCTTAGCCATATCCCAATCAAAGAGCTCATCTTCTTTAAAGAAGCGGGCCACTTCGACCTTGGCTGTTTCAACCGAATCAGAAGCATGAACAATATTTGACTGAAGGCTCATGGCCAGGTCACCCCGAATAGATCCAGGTTGGGCCTGGCGAGCATTAGTCACGCCGGTAATCAGACGAACGGTTTCAACGACTTCAACCCCTTCCCAACACTGAATGATGACCGGGGTGGAGGTCATGAACTTTTTGACACCGGGAAAGAAGGGCTTATCGGCAATGTGAGCGTAGTGCTCCAGAAGAATTTCTTCAGAGAGTTTAACCATTTTATTGCCTACAAGTTTGAGACCCTTCTTTTCGAAGCGATCGGTTACCTGGCCTACGAGGCCGCGCTGCAGGGCGTCTGGTTTGATGATAATGAGAGTTCGTTCCATTTCTAGATATTAGGTTAGATTTATTTGTACTTTAGCAGACCGGCAAAATGATCTTCATTTTCGAATGGTCCGATCAAGGCCAGCTTGACTTTTTCTTCGACGAATAGAGCTTGAGCCACGCGCTTCACGTCAGCTGCGGTGACGGCGTCAATTTTCTTAAGAATTTCATCCACAGAATTCACCTCCGGGTAAAGCAGGGCTTGCTTCCCCATCATGTGAGCATATTCTTCAGAGTCTTCCAGGCGCAGGATGATCTTTCCTTTCATGAACTCCTTGGCTTTGGTTAGCTCAGCCTCGCCGACTTCCTCTTCCTGAATCTTTTTGTACTCGAGCATGATAGCTTCAATCGCCATGTCCACACGAGTGTTATCTACCCCAGCTGAGGTACTGATGGCACCGATGTCGGTGTAGTTGTCGGTACTGGTTCGCACATAGTAGCAAAGTCCTTTTTCTTCACGCACACTCATGAACATGCGGGAGCTCATGTTTCCGCCCAGAATCACACTGAGGATCTTCTCGGCATACTCATCCTCGTGACGGGCCGGCAGCCCCGGAAAACCAACAATGATGTGACCCTGTTCGGTTTTCTTGTGCTGAAGAATGACTTTTTTATCACTTACAGGTACAGACGTGTCAAAAGACTTGAAATCATAAGCACGCTTACCATCCGGGATCGGGAAGTACTTTTCGATGAGCTGCATCACCTCCCCTTCTTCGATTTGGCCAGATATAGAGATCACCGTGTTGTCAGGGGTGTAGAGCTCTTCCTTGTACTTTACAAACTGATCACGATGAAGGGCATGGATGGTTTCCTTGGTTCCGATTTGGTCCCAGCCCATCGGTTGGTCACCGAATAGCAGGCGTTCAAAGTCCCAGCCAACCTGGTACATCGGTGTGTCCTGGTACATGTTGTACTCCTCCATGATCACGTTTCGCTCCTTTTCGATTTCCTCTTCGAGGAAGGTGGCACCCGTCATCATGTCGCCAATCACGTCAAAGGCGATTTCTTTTTGATGAGATGCTAGCTTCACGTAGTAACCAGCGTATTCTTTAGCGGTAAAGGCATTAAAATCCCCTCCTACTCCGTCGATGGCAGTGGACACCTCGGCCGCATTCTTGTAGCGCTGCGCGCCCTTAAAAAACATGTGCTCTAGGTAGTGAGAGATCCCGTTGATCTCTTTGACCTCGTAACGGGATCCGGCTCCCACAAGACAAAGAACCGTCACTGATTTGGTTCCCTCGATGGGTGTGAGGATGATCTTTAAACCGTTTGGAAGGGTGGTGAGTTTATGCATACTTTATTATATTTTTACGCTTGCGAAGCTTACAGTAAAAAAGCCCGACTTACAAGCGCCAGGCAAAAAACTAAAAAGATGTAACCTTTTTGAGTTCATGCAAGTAGTTTTATAGCTGAACACAAAAATTGTTATTGACCAAAATTTGTATACACTTTAAATTAAGTATGTAAAACAAAAAAGAGCGAAAACAAAATGCAAAAAAAATACCCCCTGTACACATTTTTGGTTCGGAAAATAGCTGTTTAAAGCGTTTCCGGACTTTTTTTGCATTTTGCTCCTGAATTTATGACGAAACTCACCCACACTCCCGTACTCCTAGAAGAGACACTTGATCTTTTAAATCTTGAGGCAAATAAACAGGTGATCGATGGCACCCTGGGACTTGGCGGCCACTCGGAAGCAATCCTAGAGAAAATAGGACCCGAGGGAAGGCTTATGGCCTTTGACCAGGATGAACGGAATTTGGAGGAGGCCAAAAAGAGACTCGCGAAATACGAAAAGCAGATCACCTTTGTTCATTCGAACTTTGAGCATCTGGCTGAAAATGCGTCTGTGAACCACTTTCAGCCAGATGCTATCTTACTAGACCTCGGTCTATCTTCGCCGCATATTGACGATCCCCAGCGTGGCTTCTCTTTTCAAAAAGAGGGTCCGCTGGATATGCGCTTTGACAAACGTCAAACACTGACTGCAGAAAAAGTCGTCAACAGCTACTCCGAAAAGGATTTGGCTGATGTCATTTTTCATTACGGCGAGGAACGAAGAAGTCGTCCTATTGCTCGCGCCATTGTTCAGGCCCGAAAAGAAGCTCCGATTAAAATCACCACTCAGCTGGCGGACATCATCAGAAAAACCGTGAAAGGAAAATCAAAAATTCATCCAGCCACTCAAACCTTTCAGGCCTTGCGCATTTATGTGAACCGGGAGCTGGAGGTGCTCGAGAAAGTACTGGAAGACGCCCTGAGACTACTCAAAAAGGATGGTCGCCTGGTCGTCATTTCTTACCATTCACTCGAAGACCGTATCGTCAAAAACTTCTTTCGAGACCAAACCAGGAACTGTATTTGCCCCAAGGAATTGCCAATCTGTCAATGTAATTTCGAGAAAACACTTTATATCTTAACGAGAAAGCCTATAATACCTACTGGTATTGAGGTCTCTCGAAACCCTCGGTCGCGTAGTGCGAAACTGAGGGCCGCGGAGCGCTTATGATCAACCTCAACAGCCCAATACAAACACACAAATACATGTCTTCAGCTTTATTTATAGAAAGTAAGCATTCCGAAAACGTGCGTAAAAGGACCCTGTCCCAGAAAATTGAATTTGGCATGACGTCTCTGACCTTCTTTACGATCATTCTCGTCGCCATCATTAGCCTTGTGTATCTCGCTCATGCAAACCGTAACGCTACTAAGGGTTATGCCCTTAAGAGCCTTGAACTCAAACGTTCTCAGCTCATTACGGAAAATGAAGTGTGGGATATGCAGATTTCTCAAGTTAAATCGCTTCAGGCTCTTCAAAATGATCCAAAGATCAAGCGTATGGTCAAAGCTGACCAGCCGCTTTTTGTTAGAGGTGATACCGCAATCGCTGCTAAGTAGTTTCCATGGATTTAACCTGGGTAGAAATCTCTCGTGAGGCCCTGGCCTCGAATATTAAGACTTTCCGAAAATTGGTCGGCAAGGATATTCAACTTGCTCCAGCTGTGAAGGCTAATGCCTACGGCCATGGCCTGGTGAAAACGTCGAAGGTGCTACTAAAGGCCGGGGCTGATTTTTTGTGTGTAAATGCCCTTTATGAGGCAGAAGCTCTTCGGAAAGCCGGCATTAAGGCGCCCATACTACTGATTGGCTATACAGCCCTAGATGACCTTAAAAAGGCGGTGAGCCTCAAATGCGACCTGACGGTTTACAATCTCGAAACCATTCGGGCCCTGGGGAAGCTGGGTAAGCCGGCCAACCTGCATCTGAAAATTGAAACCGGTAATCATCGTCAGGGGATAAAACTAGAAGATTTGCCGAAAGTACTGGCTGAATTCAGGAAGCATAAAAACCTTCGAATAGAAGGCCTTTCAACTCATTTTGCCAATCTGGAAGATCGGATTAACCACAAATACGCTCTTTATCAGCTTAAGGAGTTTAAAAAGGCCTATCGCATGTTGGAAGAAGATGGCCATGCGCCCCGCTACAGACACTGCGCTAATACGGCGGCAGCTATCCTGCTGCCTGAAGCCCACTTCAACTTTGTGCGAGTGGGAATTGGGAGCTATGGCCTTTGGCCCAGTGAAAAGACTCTGCGAGCAGCCGAGCATGCAGGGATTGATATTGAGCTATCCCCTGCCCTTTCGTGGAAGACAGTGGTGGCTCAGGTGAAGGAGGTTGAGCGTGGCGCCCTGATTGGTTACGGTTGCACTTACGAAATGTCCCAAAAAGGGCGTATTGCCGTTTTGCCTGTAGGTTATTACGATGGCTATGTGCGCTTACTAAGCAGCAAAGGCCATGTACTAATTCGCGGTAAAAAAGCCCCTGTAATCGGCCGTGTATGCATGAATATGATCATGGTCGATATCAGCAAGATTCCTGAAGCCAAGCTGGAAGACGAGGTGGTTTTAATTGGTTCGCAGGGCAAGGAGCGTGTGAGCGCGGAGGATCTAGCCAGCCTGTCTTCGACCATCAACTACGAGGTGACGACCCGCATCAATGAACGCATTCCGAGGCGTCTGATTTAGCCTCTATTTGCGGAAACAAAGGAAGAATGCTATTATTCCCTCCTTATTTTTGATTTAAACCAATGCACAAAGACTTAGAAACTTTGGCCGGATTATTCGATGAGCTCGAAGAGTCTGGCGATGACGCTATGATTAAGGTCGCCGTGATGCGATCAGAGAAGGTTCCAGTAGTAGCTTTGAAACGAGCAAACCGTATTTTCCAAACTCGTGAAAGGATTTTTGCTGACTTTGGCGAGGAATCGGAAAACTCAAGACCACGACCTAAAAATTCATTTACGACCAGTGTAGAGCTACATGACCAGGATGCCAGGGACTTTTTGGACGCTTCCCGCAGCAAAAAAATGACCGACACAAAGATGCTTGTAAAACTACTTTTTCAATCTGAAGCGACGGGTTTTGAGCGCGCCATTGACCTGGCTAAAGATCCTGCCTACAAGAAGCGACTCATCAAGGGTATATCAGCCCATTTTCTGGCGTCTGATTGGGCAAGCTCAAGCGGTCGTGATGCCTCCAACTTGGTTGATCACATAGTTAAAGAAAATCCTGATATCGATTTTAATGGAGTGATTGCAGAATCCTTCCATGATGCCGTACGTCGGGGTCGGTGGGAGCAGGCTTTCCATATTCACAATGATCTGCTTGGGGCAGAGGGAGCTGAGCACCTTGAAAAACTCAGTCCGGACGCCAGGCAGGCACTAGCCCTTGAGTATGTTCGACGTGAAAAGGTTCATGCACTTGAAGAAAGCCCAATTCATGCTGGGATTGGAAACCCTGCCAGAAGAAATAGATCTTCCTTAAAGAAGCTAACTCAAAAAAAGGCTCAAGCCATTATCTCAAGAATGAGACCATACTTTGAAGAAGAAGTTCAAGAAGCGCGCCAAACCAGAGGGGCAATCGTTCGCTTAGTCCGAGGATAGAGGTGTGCTAAAATCAGCATGTCATAAAAAGTATGACAAAAGTCGTACTAAGTGTGACACTCTTTTCTAGATAACCCACCTACCCCATGCTCAAAGATCAAATCATTGCCGACATGACCGCTGCCATGAAGGCCCGGGCGCCTGAACTAGATACCCTGAGAATGCTCAAGGCGGATATTATGAAATATGAAGTTAGCGGCGCTGATAAGGTGGCCGATGATGAGGTGGTTATTGATATTCTGAAGCGTTCTATTAAGCAGCGAAAAGAAGCTGCTGAAGGTTTTGATAAAGGCGGCAACACTGAGGCAGCTCAAAAAGAACGGGATGAAATCAAGTTCTTCGAAAAATACATGCCTGAGCAGATGAGCGAAGATGACGTGAAGAAGATCGTTCAGGAAACCATCGACCAAATGAGCGCCGGACCTGGCGACTTTGGTAAGGTCATGGGAGCGGTCATGGGCAAAGTCAAAGGCCAGGCTGACGGCGGCGTCGTGAACAAGCTAGTGAAAGAGCTTCTGGGCTAAAGGCCTAGCGTATTAGCCAGCCATACAGCAATGTCAGCACGGGTAGCCGGACGAATAGGGTCCACGTCATAGTAGCTGCCTGCTATTTGAGCTTTATCTACATTCCATTCAATGGCAGCCAACCACCACTTGATAGCCCACTGCACCTGAGCGAACACATCAGGATCGAGCATACCCTTATCAACCACCGCATCTACAGCTTCTTCGGTGGTTCTTACCAGCATGATCCATTTTAAGGCTTCTGTTGTTAGAACCTGGTTGGCCCCTTTGAAGAGCTTTACGCCGTTTTCGGTATACCCTTCAGTCTTTCCTTCGGCAAAGGACTCCCCTACTGCGTCATATGCATAATGATCAGTAGGGACATCAGTAAAAGGAAACTTCCCTGTAAATTCAGCTAAATCCTTACATTCTTCAAAGCGCTGCACCACCAGCACTACATCGTAGCGGATGATTGGATCTGCCCAGCCACCAACATGAAGCAGGTTGCCTTCGGTATCACGATAACCTTGGAAGATTTTGAGGTAATCAGGGCAGTATTCGCCCAACTTGATGATGGCTGCTTTCTGCTCATAATCATCGGGCAGGTCGGTGAAATCATTGTAGGGATCGCCATCACACATTTTCTGATCATATTTTTGGACGCATTTTTCGTAGGCCACCTCTTCATCGTCGCAAGGCACCGAAAGCGTTGCACCTCCAATACCGGCAACACATTCATCCTTGGGCTGCTCTTGACCTGGGCAGAAGGCCAGAGAACTGAAGCTTGTACCTGGTACATCCTTCATGCAAAGCCCATCATCTTCACTATCCCCATCATCATTTGGATCGAGACAGCGCTGACCGGTGGAATCCCATTTTTCACAGCAGTCAGGGTCATTCACGTGATCAGGGTGACCGCAGATTTCATCATCAGAGTTGCCACAGGGAACTTCAACTACTTCCCCGGTCCCCGGAACTTTGTCGTAGCATTCGCGATCACTGTCTTCGGGAAATTTGTTGTGAGCAGGCTCAGGGCATCTTCCCAGAACATCTTTAATACTGCCGTCTGGGCAGAATTCAAGCTCCTTACACTCAGCGGAATCGGGATTCTCACGGCAAAAATCCATCAAGTCATCGGGGCACTGCACAACAGCTCCAAAAGCATCCCAGCAAATATCGGGGTCATTGGAGGGGTCAGCATCCGGCTCGCAGCTAACTGTTTCTCCTGAGCCTTTTATACAGTCTTCAGGTGCGCCATGAACACATTTCTCGTGATCCGGCATAGCCTCACAGAATTCGGGCGTGATACAAAGTGGGTCGTCCGGATGTGACTCACACCAGTAAATGTCCACGCAACGAATGTGATCCGGATTCTCTTCACAGAATTCAGGAGGTAGGCAGGCATAGGTGTTTGGGTCATTGGTACAGATAGGATCTCCTCCTGATGAGGGTGTGGGCAGGAAAGCAGAAGCGCTTGGCGCAGATACAAAGAAAAACGAAGCCATCATAAAAAGAAGGCCTGTTTTTAGTAGTGAGAATTGAGATTTAGACTGCATAAAGGCAATTAGTAATGATTAATTAGAGCTCATTATACTCAATTTTTATACTCCGCCCAGTCTTTTATCTGTAAATCTTCAGGATTATATTTGGCGAGGCTACGGATCAGCGTTTTGCTGAACTGCACATTGGTGAAGAGTGGAATGTGCTTGTCTACACACATACGGCGGATCTTGTAGCCATCGGTGATTTCGTCATGAGCGTATTTAGTCGGAATCACAATCGCCATGCTGATCTTTCCGCCCATCACATGATCGGAAATATTGGGCTTCTTCTTGCTGGAAACCTTGTTGAGCATGGTGACTTTCACCTTATTTTCCTTCAGGAAGGCGGCTGTGTTTTTGGTGGCATATAGTTCATAGCCCATGTCGGCCATCTTGGCGCAGGTTTCGAGCATGCTGATCTTGTCTTTCATGCGACCGATGGAAAGCAGGATACCCCCTTTCTTCTTAGGTGCCTTGTGGCCTACAGCCAGATAGGATTTGAGGAAGGCTTCTTCAAGATCTTCGCCGAAGCAAGCCACTTCACCCGTACTGGCCATTTCTACACCAAGAACGGGGTCGGCGCCCTTCAAGCGTGGGAAAGAGAACTGAGGAAATTTCACACCAACGTAATCCAAGTCGACGGTTTGGTAGCGTTTACTCTTGTCAGCTTCGCCGAGCATGGCCTTGGTGGCAATTTCGATGAAGTTGTAGCCGGTTACCTTCGATACAAAAGGGAAACTGCGGGATGAGCGAAGGTTGCATTCAATCACCTTTACCTCATTTTCTTTAGCCAGGAATTGAATATTGAATGGGCCGGTGATATTCAGACTCTTGGCAATCTGCTTCCCGATTTTTTTCACGCGACGCAGGGTTTCGAGGTAGGTTTTTTGAGGTGGCAGAACGATCGTCGCATCCCCAGAGTGCACTCCGGCATCCTCAACGTGTTCAGAGATGGCATAGATGAGCACCTTTCCTTTATCTGCCACGGCATCCATTTCAATCTCGCGAGCGCCCACTTCGAATTTACTGATGACTACAGGTGCCTCTGTACTGATTTTAACGGCCTTACCCAGGAAGTTTTCCAGCTCTTCATGATTGTGAGAAACCCTCATGGCTGCGCCCGAAAGCACGTAACTTGGGCGAACCAGTACCGGATAGCCGACTTTATCAGCAAACTTGTAGGCATCTGAAATCTTAGTGAATGCCTTCCACTCTGGTTGATCAACCCCCAGCTCATCAAGCAGGGCTGAGAATTTGTCGCGGCTCTCAGCACGGTCAATGTCTTTCACACTGGTCCCCATAATCTTCACCCCCTCTTTGTCGAGTTTTAAAGCAAGATTGTTGGGGATCTGACCACCGGTCGAAATCACGGTTCCATTAGGCTTTTCTTTGTCGTGCACATCAAGCACGCGCTCCAAGCTAAGTTCATCAAAGTAGAGCTTGTCACATTCATCGTAATCCGTACTCACCGTTTCGGGATTGTAGTTGATCATGATGGATTCGTAGCCGGATTTATGCAGCGTTTTGATGGCATTCACGCAGCACCAGTCGAATTCCACGGAGGAACCAATGCAGTAAGGCCCACTTCCGAGTACCACAGCTTTCTTCTTTTTACTCTTGAAGCTGACATCGTCTTTACTGCCCCAATAGCTCATGTACAGATAATTGGTTTTGGCAGGAAATTCAGCCCCCATTGTGTCGATCTGCTTCACGACAGGGGTAATTCCTAGCTTTTTACGCTGAGCCCTAACAGCTAGCTCATCAGTTCCTACATTCAGACCAATCTGACGATCGGAGAAGCCGGACTGCTTATAGACCTTCATGTCTGCCGGGCTGATGTTAGCCAGGGACTTCTGGCGCTTCATTTTTTTGTTGAGCTTGGCGATTTTCTCAATCTTTGAGAGGAACCAAGGATCCACGCCAGTCATTCTGTAGAGCTTTTTGACGTCATACCCCTTTGCCAGTGCTTCGGCCAGGGCAAAAATACGACGTGGCGTTGGTGTGGTCACTCCTTCTTTTACATCCTTGAATTCAAACGGATGATGGGTCAAACCGTATGCGCCAATCTGAATCATGCGTAGCCCTTTTTGAACCACTTCTTCAAAGTTACGCCCTAGCGCCATAACTTCTCCAACTGATTTCATTTCGGTGGAAATCTCGTCAGAAACTTTGCGGAACTTGTTAAGGTCCCAGCGTGGAATCTTGAGGGCCACGTAATCGAGGGCCGGCTCAAAGCAGGCTGAGGTACTACCAGTTACATTGTTTTTAAGCTCGGGAAGGTTGTAGCCCAGCCCCAGCTTGGCTGCGATGTAAGCCAGCGGATAACCAGTGGCCTTGGATGCCAGGGCGGATGAGCGTGACAAGCGGGCGTTTACTTCGATCACGCGGTAGTCGTCGGATTTTGGATCGAGGGCATACTGAATGTTGCACTCCCCTACAATCCCCAGATGGCGAATCGTTTTAAGGGCGATATTTCGGAGCTTCTGATACTCGTGATTATTCAGGGTCTGAGATGGCGCAATGACAATGGATTCCCCTGTGTGAATTCCCAGTGGATCAAGGTTCTCCATATTGCAAACCGTGATACAGTTGTCGGCCGCATCGCGAACCACTTCGTATTCGATCTCTTTCCAGCCACGCAGATTTTCTTCGACCAATACCTGAGGTGAGGTGGAGAAAGCCTTGCTTAAAATAGCGTCTAGTTCTTTTTTATTGTGCGCAAAACCAGACCCAAGTCCACCAAGGGCAAAGGCCGCGCGGATCATGAGCGGGAAACCAATTTTTTCGGCTGCCTTCTTGGCCTCTGCCATGTTGTGACAGGCGTAGCTGCGAGGTGACTTGATGCCGATGGTTGCCAAAGATTTTTTAAAGAGGTCACGGTCTTCTGTGAGCTGAATCGCTTTGACCGGGGTACCGAGCACCTGAAGCTTGTATTTTTTAAGAATGCCGCTTTCAAAAAGAGCAACACCACAGTTGAGCGCGGTCTGTCCTCCGAAGCTAAGCGCAATGGCATCCGGCTTTTCCTTTTTGATCACCTGCTCTACAAAATAGGGCGTGACGGGTAGGAAGTAGATTTTGTCAGCCAGTCCTTTGCTGGTTTGATTGGTGGCAATATTGGGATTGATCAAAACCACCTCAAGTCCTTCTTCCTTGAAGGCCTTGATGGCCTGAGACCCAGAATAATCGAACTCTCCAGCCTCGCCTATTTTCAAGGCGCCTGACCCAAGCAGCACGATTTTCTTAAATTTTTTTTGTGGCATTCCTATGCAGTCTAAATAAATATTGGATGCTTATCAAATGTTTTTCTTCGCACACCCTAAGACCGTTGACACAGGCGACTTAGATCACTATTGTTAGTTGAGCATAATATTGACAAAATATATTATTTGTGTCATTATATCGCCAACTTTAGCCCCTCTTCCTAATCTAGATGCCCCCCAACAATCTTGAAAGACCGACAAATGAATCTGCTCCAAATAGGCTGCAGCGCCTCGCTTTGTCCGGGATTTTGGGCATGAGCAGTGCTGCATGCCAAGACACCCGAGCCGACACCTACCGCACGATCCAAGCCGATAATTCATATGCGGGCCTAGGCGAAGTTGTAAATGAAGTTTACCCTGCAAAGCCTGAAGAAAAGCAGAAAGTGCTTATTGCCAATGAGAATGCTTCTGAAGGCGTGCAGACCATGGCTGAACTTGCCCCAGGCCGATCGTGGGTTGGTAAACTAGAAGGAAACGGTGGACGTGATGTGATGATCTACGTTCCCGAGAATTTTGATTATGAAAAACCGTACGAGCTGATCTATTTTTTTCATGGGACTGGTGCCATGGTCATTGATAAGCCTGAGGTAGATCTGTCTGGTGAGAATTTCGGACAATATCTACCTGGAAAGAACTCTGGTGCATGGTACAAGAACAAGGAACTCAGAGAACCGTGCGTGGGGGTGAGGGCTATGAATCAAGTACTCGGAGCGGCTGAACGCGCTCAAGATGAGGGCCGCAACCAGGTAGTTGTTTACCCGCTCAGTGAAGTCTCTCGTGGAACAGCTCAGCTGCCTGATGGTAGTTATAAAAGACAGGATTTGAAATGGATGAGGCCAACTGATACAGATGACAGTATGTTTGTACTCAACAAAGAAGCACGTGGCATTCTAGAATGGGAATTGGACGTAAAAGCCGACGTTCAGCAGATTACCCTTAAGGGTCACAGCGCGGGCGGAGCCCCACTTGGCAACATTCTTGGCTCAGGCTTTCCGGCTGACCGTGTTGACTTTTTGGATGCTACCTACTGGAGCATTGGTTACAAGGGAACCCCGAATGCCTACCGTAAAGCCATGGAGGCAAATCCCAACATGGAGATCAATGTTTTTATCGTTAAACGAGGAAAGAAGACGGATCGACATAGCCGACGCATAGATGGCAAGGAGGGGGTGGAGAGAGTTTTTACGAAAACGGTTAAAAGGCAGGACGAAGAGGGTCATGGGGTTGTCCATGGTAAACTGATGCGCAATTTTTGGACCTGGGAGCGTGAGGTTGATCTTGAGGATCAGGAGAGATAAGCTGAGGCTATGAAACGCCTCGAAAACATTTCAGAGAATATCCCCGCTGCCGTCCGTGTTTTGAAGGAGGGTGGCATCGTCGCTCATCCGGCCGATACCTGCTACGGACTGGCAGCTGATTTAATGAATCCTGATGCCCTTAAAAAAGTTCAGGATATTAAGGGGCGTGATTCAGGGAAGCCACTAAGTATTATGCTGCCGGCTTATATGAAGCCTAAGCTTGGGCAATACGCTGAGCTGAGTGATTTTGCTGAAATGGTTTGTGAAAAACTTCTGCCCGGGCCTGTCACTATTGTAATGCCCAAAGGACCCGGTCTTCCGGATTACTTTTTCCCGGAGCTGGAAACCATTGGCATCCGCATCCCTTATGACCGTCAGACCAATGATCTTCTGACTAAGTTTCAGGGGCCGCTGATCACTACCAGTGCCAATCTATCGAGTCAGCCCGTCTGCTGTGATGCCAAGGAGGTACTTGAGACATTTGAAGGGCAGGAGAAGCAGCCGGAATTACTCCTGAAGGGTGAGGTACAGAATCATTGCATGCCTTCAACAGTACTGAGTATTGTGGGCGATCAGATCAACATTCTTCGTGAAGGACCGCTTAAAAAAGAGCAGATTGAGGCCATTTTGGGCATCAGTATTTAGACCTTTACAAAAATATTATTTTCAGTATAATAAGCGCTATGCTTGATGCTGAAAGGTCTTCATCGAAGCTTTCAAAATTGGCCCGTCCGGAGCTTTATTCGGCGCTACTTCTCAGTGCCGCATTGAACGTGCGATGTGCGGCTGAGAATTCGTTTCAGCCCATTTTTCCTGACTCATCGGAAGCTGAGAGCGCTAGTGACAAAAAAATCGACCTGCCGCCAACCCAAGACGAAGAGGAGAAGGTGCAGGCGACCCCCAAAGCCAAATCTGCCGAGCCAAAGCGAGTGGGTAAATTCGACGTGTATAGCGTTGGTGACACTCCCGCAAGCGAAACCATGCAGGGCATTCTAAAAAAGGCCCCCGGCAATCGCTGGTGTGGCAAACTGGAGGGCAATGGAAAAAGAGATGTTGCTATCTACATGCCTCATGCCCACATGACAGAGAGGGCAACTGAATTCATTTATCACTTTCATGGCAGCAAGGGGCAGCAACTAAAACGTCGCAGTAATTCCCGTAATCGACTGGAGCAAGTCATTGATTCTTCGCGGTTTATCACCGATCGAAACGCAGTGATTGTTTATCCACTTAGTGGTGGGAAACGTGGACACAGCCAGTCCCGTGACATGTACTGGATGAACAAAAAAGTGACCAAAGGACGCGATGACATTCAGCTGCTGCATCGGATGGTTCAGTCTGTTTTGGAGGGTGATTTTGGCATCAAAGCTGAGAATGCCCGTGTGACAGTCCGAGGTCATAGTTCCGGTGGCCGAGCCATCGCCAATCTAAGCAAGGGTCTTCCGGGCAGTGGCTTCAAAGTAGACCGCATGGATTTTCTGGATGCCAGTTACGCCAACTGGGCAAGTAGTGCTTATCAGCATGGGGCCCAGTCAAATCCCAACCTGGAAATGAACCTATTCATCATTCCGGATGAGCAGGCAGTCACCACAACCAGCAGCCCGGACACCACGGCGCTGATTGACCAGCGGCCAAAGGGTTTGGAGGTGGTCAGGGTTTCTGGCATGAAGCATGGTGAACTCCCTTGCGCTTACAGCGCCTGGGATCGCAACAAAAAAACGGTCCTCGATTGTGAGGAAAAGGGCTGGAATAAATTCAAGCTCAAAAGTGGTAGTGTATTCGAATAAGACATTTTAGATTTGGCCCATCTGTGGTAGTCTTTTTTTCAGCTAACGCCATTTAAACATGTACCGATCACACACCTGTAATCAGCTGACAGCCAAGGACATTGGCCAGAAAGTCACCCTCAGCGGCTGGGTTCACCGCAGACGCGACCACGGAGGGATTATTTTTATTGATCTTAGAGACCGCTACGGCCTGACTCAGATTGTTTTCGATCCTGATTTTGATAAAGGGGCTTTAGAGGTGGCTGAAAAAGTGCGCAGTGAGTATGTTCTGAAAGTCACTGGTGAAGTCCGAAAAAGGCTAGAAGGTCAAAACAACCCCAATATGGAAACGGGTGAAATTGAGATTTACATCAGTGAAATTGAGGTACTGAATAGCGCTGAAACCCCACCTTTTGAAATCGATATTGAGAAGAATGTGAACGAGGAGCTTCGCCTGAAGTACCGTTACCTTGATCTGCGCCACGAGCGACTCCAAAAGAACATGATTCTAAGGCACCAGATCATTAAAACCATTAGGGACTTCATGGATGGCGAAGGCTTTTTGGAAATCGAAACGCCAATTCTGATCAAAGGAACGCCTGAAGGTAGCCGCGAATACCTGGTTCCATCCAGACTTTACCCGGGCAAATTCTTTGTGCTCCCTCAGAGTCCTCAACAACTCAAGCAGCTCCTGATGATCAGTGGGTTTGATCGCTATTTTCAGATTGCCCGCTGTTTCCGCGACGAGGACCAGCGCGGAGATCGCCAACCGGAATTTACTCAGCTTGATGTGGAAATGAGCTTCGTGGAAGAGAAAGATGTTATGAAAATCAACGAAGAACTACTGATGGAAATCAGCAGGAAGTTTGCCCCTGAAAAGAAGATCATGAACACCCCTTTTCCGATCATGAGTTGGAAGGAGGCTATGGAGAATTACGGCAGTGACAAACCGGACATTCGCTTTGAAATGAAGATGGTGGATGTTTCGGATATTGTGAAAGATTCTGAGTTTGGTGTTTTTGCGGGTGCCGTCAAAAACGGTGGCGTGGTTAAGGCGCTTCGCGTTGAGAATGCGGCGGAGTGGCCACGTAGCGAAATCGATAAACTCGAAGAACTGGCCAAGATTCATGGTGCCAAGGGTCTTGCCTACTTTGTATACAAAGAGGGTGAGATCAAGTCCCCCATCACCAAGTTCATGAAGGAGGAAGAGATTCAGGCCATCACCGAAAAAACGGGTGCCAAAACAGGTGACATTGTTTTCTTTGGTGCTGATCAGTTCAACACAGCCTGTGAAGCCCTCGGCCAGGTTCGTCTGGCCTGCGGCAACAAGCTAGGGTTGATTGACCATAACTTACTCGCCTACCTATGGGTGAATGACTTTCCGATGTTCGAAAAGGATAAGGAGAGTGGGCAACTGGCTGCCATGCACCACCCGTTCACTCGCCCAAGTGATAAAGATAAGGATTTAGAGAGCCCTGAAGAAGCGGTGGCCATTGCCTATGATATTGTATTAAACGGGAATGAAATTGGTGGAGGAAGTATTAGGATTCACGAGCATGCTCTGCAACAGAAGATCTTTGATATCCTGAACATCACTCCGGAAGATGCCGAAATTCGCTTTGGACACATGCTTGAGGCTTTCAGCTATGGAGCTCCGCCTCATGGTGGAATTGCCTGGGGCCTTGATCGCCTGGTTATGATCTTTGCTGGAGAACCAAACATCCGTGAAGTAATCGCCTTCCCGAAAGACCAAAAAGCCAAAGACCTCACTCTGGGAGCACCAAGTGTGATGCCGGAGAAGGATGTGGCTGAAGCTAACGTAAAAATCATCAATGCCGAAGATTGAGCAAATGACCCTTGAGGAAAAGGTGGATGAACTTCTGGTTTACCAGAGGAAGATTCATCATATGGCTATTCTAAAAACGGTTTTTAGTGGGCTCACCTTTTTGATTCTAGTCGTTTTGCCGGTTGTGGGTGTTTATTATCTGGCCAACCACCTGACTGAGACCATTGGCCTAAGCCTGACTGAAATTGGAGATACCTTAAAACGCGTTAAGTCTCTAACCGACTTAGGCGGCATTGATAATCTTAAGAACTTTCTGCAATAGAGATCTTGTGCCCACCAGTGTTTAGAAGTGAAGCTTCTTTATCGACAACGACCTCCGGGATTCCTGCTGGCTCAACAACGCCGGCGCGAATTTTTAGTTCACCATTTTCTTCTTGAAGCTCTTGAACCGTTTGAATAAGCACTTCGTTCTCATCACGAAGAGTTATATTCTTTCTTTCGAGGGCTACCATTCTACAGGCAGAGGCAATGTGCCTCCTCAGAAAACTATCTTTAAGATCTCTAGCTTCGGTGAGTCCCATTTGCTCGGCTTTGTGGGTAGCTACAGCAGACATACGATCTACAAGCGCCAGCATGTCTTCTAGCTTAGCGAGCTCACGCAAAATATCCTTGCGTGCTTCAGGGCTACTCAGGGCTTTTTGTTGATCTTCGGGTGCTGACTCAAGATATTCCTCGATTTGACTTGCCAAAAAACTTTCGGGTGGAGGTGGCGGGATCCCCAGGTCACCCTGCGGCTCGTTTAGATCTATTCTCCTAACTTGGTCAGGATTGCTTTCAGTCATTTAATTCTGCCCTTTCTCGGGTGCTTTAGGGGATTCGATCCAATGTAGAGGAATGTCATTATTCAGAATACTGTCAATAATCTGACGTTCTTCATTAACAACTTCAGGCGTCCCTTGATCTGTTGGTGGAACAATTCGAAGTCCAGGCCCCTCGTAATGAGGCGGAATGGAGTCTCCTTTGTGAGGCTCTTCACTTGTTTCTATTTCTTCTTTTTGAGGACTATCAACGTTAAAGTCCACAAAGAAGTTAACTTCAAACTTGGACATTCTGTTTGGATTAAGGGTAACTCGAGCTAAATGTACAACATTTTATTGATTTATGCAAGTTTTTTTGTTATAATAAGACGAAACTAACAAAGAACTTAATGGGAACTGAACAACACGAAGCCGCATCACAAAAACCAGATGCCTCCAAAAAAATGGGTGAATTTATGCCACTTAAAGAGGGTGGTGAAAAGACCCGGGAAAAAGCTGAAAAAGCCTTTGATCAGGCTAAGGATAAAATTGTGAAGAAGTACAGTGAAGCAGTCAGGGGGGCAAAAGACTTTGATGACGCTGAAGCAAAAGTCAAGAAGGCTACTGATCAGCTAGATAAAGAGCTTCAATCGCTTAACAAACATGTTGCTGGGCTTCCGAAGGAGTACTCCAAAACTTACCAAAGTGCTCTTAAATGGAACAACCAAAAACTCACCTTTGGTGTTGACTTCGACCTCAAGATAAAGGTCGTTGATGGAAGGCTAGCCGCTAACTATCTTAGTTATCCATGGGACGATAGCGCTGGAAGTGTCAGAGATTGGGGTGAATAGGACTAGGCCATATTGAAGTTCGCCTTTAGGTCTGCAAAGCTGTCATCTTCAATAGCCTGGCGGACACTCCTCATTAAATTCAGATAATAGGCTACATTATGCAAGGTGTTCAGCCTTAGACTGAGTGGCTCATTCGCCATAAACAGATGCCTGAGGTAAGCCCTTGTGTAGTTCTGACAAGTGTAGCAGCTGCAATTAGGATCGAGCGGTGTAAGATCTTCTTTGTATTTCTCGTTCTTGATACGAACGATGCCCTGCGAGGTATACAAATGACCATGTCGGGCGTTGCGGGTAGGCAGTACACAATCAAACATATCAATCCCCCGCTCTACCGCCTCGAGAATGTCTTGAGGCGTACCAACCCCCATTAAATAGCGCGGCTTTTCTTCTGGAAGCACGGGCACGGTTTCATCGAGCATCTCGTACATGATCTCGTTTGGCTCACCCACTGAAAGGCCCCCAATGGCATAGCCATCAAAGCCAACTTCAATGAGCTGGCGGGCCGATTCTTTGCGAAGATCCCCATGCATACCCCCTTGCACGATTCCAAATAACAAGGATTTATCCTTGTTTGCTTCGTGATAATCCTTGCAGCGCTGGGCCCAGCGTGTGGTCAGCCCAAGGGAATCTTCCACGTATTTACGATTCTCATTCGCACCCGGACACTCATCCAGGCACATGATGATGTCAGCCCCCAGTGTTTGCTGAATTTGAATGGCCTTTTCGGGTGTCAGAAAAACCTTAGAACCATCCAAGTGAGATTGGAATTCTACGCCATTTTCTTTAAGCTTGCGTATCTTGGCGAGTGAAAAGACCTGATAGCCCCCACTATCTGTTAAAATCGGCCCATCCCAGTTCATGAACTTATGGAGGCCACCTGCTTTTTTTATCAAGTCTTCCCCGGGCCTAAGGTGCAAATGGTAGGTATTACTCAAAATAACCTGCCCACCCAGCTCTCGGATCTCGGAGGGAACAAGCCCTTTAATGGCCCCCGCCGTGCCAATCGTCATAAAAAAAGGAGTTTGGATGTCTCCGTGGGCCGTTTTCAAAACACCTCGTCTGGCATTACCTGACTTTGTTTTAAGTTCAAACATGCCCCGAGTATAGCAAAACTCGGACCTTTTAAACTAGCCCTTTGGCGTGATGATCTTGTCGACGATTCCGTAATCCAGGGCATCCTTGGCACGCATGAAGTAATCACGCTCGGTGTCGTCCTCAACTTTCTTGAGATCCTGGCCGGTATGCTTGGCAATCATTTGGTTGAGCAGCTTTTTGGTCTGAATGATGTGGTCTGCGTGAATGGCGATGTCAGTTGCCTGACCTTCGGCGCCACCCAGCGGCTGATGAATCATGACCTCAGAATGAGGCAGGATGAAGCGCTTTCCTTTGGTGCCACCCATCAGGATGATAGAGCCACCCGAAGCAGCGATACCCATACAAACCGTTGAAACATCACATTTAACCAGCTGCATGGTGTCATACATAGCCAAGGTTGCCGAAACAGAACCACCTGGAGAATTCACATAGATGGTGATGTCTTTATTCGGATCCATTTTTTCAAGAAAAAGGAGCTGAGCCACCACGGTATTAGCAACTTCATCATTGATTCCTGTTCCAAGAAAAACAATACGTTCTTCAAGCAGGCGGGAGTAGATGTCATAAGCTCTTTCTCCACCTTGCGGGGTTTTGTCGATAACTGTTGGAATGATTGGCATATTTGTTTTTGTTAATTCTCAGTTATTATAGCATTTTTGGCTTAATCAGGCGAGCAGGCAGGCTTGACTAAGCCAGTAATTTACGCAAAATCTCATTGACTGATTTGGGGTTGGCCGTGCCTTTGGTGGCGCCCATCACTTGGCCAACTAAACCGCCAATGGCTTTTTCTTTTCCGCCCTTAAAATCAGCCACAATATTTGGATTCCGGTCGATGACTTCCTGGCAGATTTTTTCGAGTTCATCGGTATCCTCCATTACTTTGAAAGGCTCAAAGTAGGCCTCAGGGTCAGGATTCTCAGACGTAACTTTCTCGAGAT
>CBDUQG010000004.1:0-28563 GCA_965369305.1 uncultured bacterium | reverse complement strand
CTAGAATCCTCCTGCTTAATTTTATAATTAATAAATGAATTATGGCTGAAGGTACTTTTGATCGCAGTAAGCCACATGTGAACGTAGGTACTATTGGTCACGTTGACCATGGTAAGACCACCACAACTGCTGCTATTACTGCTGTTGCTGCTGCTAAATTTGGCGGCACTAACAAGTCCATCGCATTCGATCAGATCGATAATGCGCCGGAAGAAAGAGAACGTGGTATTACTATTGCTACCTCTCATCAGGAATACGAAACTGACAAGCGTCACTACGCTCACGTTGACTGTCCTGGACATGCCGACTACGTAAAGAACATGATTACTGGTGCCGCTCAGATGGACGGTGCGATCTTGGTAGTATCTGCTGCTGATGGTCCTATGCCACAAACTCGTGAACACATCCTCCTGGCTCGCCAGGTAGAAGTACCTTACATTGTCGTTTTCCTAAATAAGTGCGACATGGTTGATGATCCTGAACTTCTTGACCTTGTTGAAATGGAAGTTCGTGAGCTTCTTTCTAAGTACGAATTCCCAGGTGATGATATTCCAATCATCCGTGGTTCTGCTCTTAAGGCTCTTGAAAACCCATCTGGACCAGATGCTGAACCTGTTGTTGCACTTCTTAACAAGCTTGATGAATACATTCCTCAGCCAGAACGTGCTCTTGATAAGGAAATGCTAATGCCTGTAGAGGACATCTTCTCTATTAAGGGTCGTGGTACTGTTGCTACCGGTCGTATTGAACAGGGTGTTGTTAACGTGAACGACGAAGTTGAAATCGTTGGTCTTCGTGACACCAAGAAGGTTGTAGTAACTGGTGTTGAAATGTTCCGCAAGCTTCTAGACCGTGGTGAAGCCGGTGATAATGTTGGTCTTCTCCTTCGTGGTGTAGAACGTGATGACATTGAACGTGGTCAGGTTATCGCCAAGCCAGGTTTCATCACTCCTCACACTGAGTTCGAAGCTGAAATCTACGTTCTTACTAAAGAAGAAGGTGGACGTCATACTCCATTCTTCAAGGGTTACAAGCCTCAGTTCTACATCCGTACAACTGATGTAACCGGTGAAGTACATCTTCCTGCAGGAACAGAAATGGTTATGCCTGGTGACAATATCAAGCTTGATATTAGCCTTGGTAAAGCTATCGCTCTGGATGCAGGTACTCGCTTCGCGATTCGTGAAGGAGGACGCACTGTTGGTGCCGGTGTTGTTACCGCCATCAAGAAATAAGTTTTTAGCCCGCCCCACTCCGGTGGGGCGTGTTGTAAAGTTTATTAAGACCAATGCCCCTCGGGGCACGTCTCCTACAATTAGTTAATTACTCTCCCATGGCTAAGGAATCCAAGAAAAAGACAACCCAGCGTATTCGTATCACGCTTAAAGCATTTGATCATACGATCATTGATAAGGCTGTTGAAACGATTATTCAGACCTCTGAACGCACTGGGGCTATTGTGGCTGGTCCAATTCCTCTGCCAACCAAGATCAAGAAGTTTACTGTGAATCGTTCTACGTTCGTTTCTAAGGACTCTCGTGAGCAATTTGAGATGAGGATCCACAAAAGACTCATCGACCTTCGAGAGACCACTTCTGCAACGATTGAGGCCCTCACGAATCTTTCTCTGCCTGCCGGTGTCGACATCGAAATCAAGATGCTCTAAGACCATCTAAAAACTATTAAGCCACCCACTGCGGTGGCTTTTTTTGTATAGAGAAAAGGGCCGATTATTTGGTTCGGCCCATTTTGTGGTTCCCCGTACTCTACTCGACCTTGTTCAGGGCGTGGCAGAAGGCTAGTCCTTCTTCGACCACTTCCTTTACTTCGGGAGTGCAGTACTTTTTGTGCTCTTTGCAGAGCCCTTCGACTTTGCCGTTTCCAGCCATTTTGCAGGCTTTTCGGGCGGCACCCATCAAAAGGATTTTGCAAGCTTTTCGCCGGAGCTTCTTGTCGCCCGGGTACTTGGCCATGCACTTGTCCTCGACCTTCTTCTTGAAGGCAGCTGCCTTCTCGCTAGGGCTGGGTTCGGGCTGGCCGAACTCACCCTGGTCCTTCTTCTCGGTTGGCGAGGCAGATGATTCTGCCTTTGGAGCCTTGGGCTCCTCAGCGGGCTTTTCAGGTCCGCAGGCCAGGGCCAGAAGGGCGATGCAAATTATGACGTATCCGTATTTCACAATCAGTCCTTTCTTTTTGAGCACTCAGGATACCTTTGCCAGGTGCCGTCGGCTTGCTTGGTGAGGATGTGACCCATTTTGTCGATCACAAGTAGGGGTTCCTTGTAGGAACGCCCCCAGAGTTTAAAAAAGCCCGAAGAGCTTGAAGTTATTGCAATTTGGCGTAGGCCGTTTGGGCCGTCGCCAAAGGCTGTGATCTCGCGGTAGTTGCTACCATGCTTCCTTTGATGATACAGGAATACATCGAAGCTCGGATCGGATAGCTCGGCCTCGCATCCTCTAAGCTTAACAACTTCCACTACCAGCTGAGGTAGCCGAATGTTGTAGAAGGTATGTGCTGTCTTCACTTCTTCTGACACCTTAAGGTAAGCACCTTTCAGGAGCTCGGGCCATTCCTCCGGCGGCATGCCTTTTTTGACCCAGTTTTGATAGTCGGGACCATAAAGATTTTGACCCAGCTCCTTGAGCCACCTCTTCTCGTAGTCTACCAGGGATAGGCTTGGCCCTTTCTTCAATCCCTTTGACCAGACCTGCTCCGGCATTTGTGTCGATTTCGAAGCTTTGGGCTGGGGTGCCGTCATACTTGGTGGATCCTGTGCTCTCTTCGGGGAACAGGCCATCATGAGCAGAGCAAAAACCAACATCAATTTCTTCATATCGAATTCCTTTCACACTAAGGGGAACCAAAATCCAAGTCCTAAAGCTGCAGAACAACTTGTTGGACATCGGTGTCCTTAGTGTGTCTATGATTTTAAAGGGCAATACCTATATATTTTATAAGGATTTTGATTGTTTGTCAATTAGCTTTAGACAGCTTGTCTAAAAAAGTCCTGATTTTCCTTGACTTTAGACATTTGATGGGTAAAATGGACAGGCATTTTGTGCACATATGTTAGACGCGAGGCCTAGGTAAAGCCAAAAGCCTCCTTAACCTCTAAAAGTATGCCAGGTATAATCGGCAAAAAATTAGGAATGAGCCAAGTCATTCAAGACGATGGTCGTGTGATCCCAGTCACCTATCTTGCTTGCGAACCCAATGAGGTTGTCCAAGTTAAGACCGAGCAGACAGACGGATATCCGGCGATAGTCCTAGGCTTTGACGCGTATAAGAATCCTTCCAAGAACAAGAAATATAAAGCGATGAAGGAGTTCCGTGTCGAGAATACTGATGACTTCAAGAAAGGACAGAAGATTTCTGTCGAAATGCTCAAGGAAGTAGAAAAGGTAACTGTCACTTCTAAGTCCAAGGGTAAAGGTTACCAGGGTGTGATCAAGCGTCATAAGTTTGCTCGCGGTCCTGAAACCCATGGCTCTCATCACCATCGTGAACCGGGTTCAGTTGGTATGTGTGCTAAGCCAGGACGTGTGATGAAGGGGAAGAAGCTTCCGGGACAGATGGGTAATGCCCAGGTCACTCTTAAGAGCCGTCCCGTCGTTTCAGTCGTTACTGATAAGAATGTACTCGGTATCAAAGGCTGCGTGCCAGGTGCCAACAACTCCTATGTATATATCAAGTTCTAAATGAAAATCGATCTCTACGAACAATCAGGCAGCAAAAAAGGAAGCGTTGATGTTTCCGATGCTATGTTTAAAGTCGTGGTAAATGATGAGCTCATTCGTTTGTCTGTGATTCGACAGCTGGCCAATCGTCGTCAGGCTGGTGCTCATGTTAAAACCCGTGCCGAAGTCCGTGGTGGTGGAAAGAAGCCATGGAGACAAAAGGGAACAGGTCGTGCTCGTTTCGGATCTTCCCGAAACCCGATCTGGAGAGGTGGTGGTATTGCTTTTGGTCCTCGCAATGTTCGTAACTTCAGCCTCGACATGCCTAAGAAGGCTCGTCGTAGTGCTCTATTTTCATGTCTCTCCCAAAAAGCCGCTGACAGCAAGGTCTTTGCGCTTGATGCTTATAAAGCTAAAGCCCCCAAGACTAAGGATTTTGCTGCCATGGTTGAGAAGCTTCCCGCTGGACGAAGCTTGCTCATCGTTCTAGACAAGAAAGATGAAGTCCTTGAAAAGTCTGCCAGCAATATGCCAAACGTAAAAACGATTTTGGTCGATTATCTCAATCCACATGATCTCCTCAGTTACGACAACATTATGTTCATGGAACCTTCTCTAAAGAAGGCAGAAGAATTATTCCTCAAATAGTATGCAGTTAACCAATGTTCTCATAGCACCGGTGGTCACTGAAAAGAGCGCAAGTGCTCAGACACAGTCTAAATATACCTTTCGAGTGGACGCTCAGGCGACCAAAGTTGAAGTGGCCCAGGCTGTCAAAAAAGCCTACGGCGTTGATGTGGTCTCTGTGAACATCATTCCAGTCCGCAAGAAAGAACGTCTGGTTGGCCGCGGCCGAACTATCACCAAGCGCCCTGCTTCTAAAAAAGCAGTGGTAACGGTGAAGGCCAAGCAAAATATTGATTTCAATAAAGTAAAAACCTCCAAGTAATGGCGATTAAGAAGTACAAGCCTACAACGCCGGGACGAAGAAACATGAGCACTGTTGATTACAGTGAACTGTCTCCTGCCAAGCGCCAGAAAAGGCTTACCAAAGCTGTTACTAAGAAGGCTGGGCGCAACAATCAGGGCCGCATTACTGTTCGCCATCGTGGTGGAGGTGTTAAGCGCCTATATCGCAAAATTGATAACAAGCGCTTTGAGAAGCTCGATATTCCAGCCAAGGTTGAAAAGATTGAATACGATCCGAACCGCACTGCCTTTATTGCTCTTGTGCTTTACGCTGACGGTGAAAGACGCTACATTCTTGCTCCGGACGGTCTGAAGGTAAATGACAAAGTCATCTGCAGCCCTAAGGCTAAGATCAAGACTGGAAACTGTGTTCAGATTCGTAATATTCCTGTTGGCTTCAACATCCATGATGTTGAAATGCAGCCGGGTCGTGGCGCTCAGATGATTAAGAGTGCTGGATCTTCCGGTCAGGTTTCCTCTCAGGATGGTGAACTGGCTCAGATCACTCTTCCGTCCGGAAGCGTGCGATACATTTCTAAGGATTGTTATGCCACCATTGGTCAGGTTTCTAACCTTGATCACGGTAACGTGACAATTGGTAAGGCTGGTCGTATGCGCAAGATGGGTCGCCGCCCGCAAGTACTCGGTAAGTCTATGAACGCGGCGGATCATCCACATGGTGGTGGTGAAGGACATACAGCTATCAGCCCTAAAACGCCTAAAACTCCATGGGGTGCACCAGCACTTGGTGTGAAGACAAGGCGTCGTAAATACAATGATCACCTTATTATTAAGGGGCGACGTAAGAAGAAGAGATAATTTATAAAATATGAGTCGAAGTTTAAAAAAAGGCATCTACATTGACCCAAAGCTCCTGAAGAAGGTTCAGATGATGGAAGCATCCGGTCAGAAGAAGGTTATCAAGACCTGGTCTCGTAAATGCACTATTTCACCGGAATTCGTTGGTCACACCTTCGGTGTTCACAATGGTAAGACTCATATCTCTGTTTATGTCACCGAGAACATGGTTGGTCATAAACTCGGTGAATTCTCACCCACTCGTAAATTTAAAGCTCACGGCGGTAAACAAGCTAAATAATGAAAGCACACCTTAGAACAATTCGGATTTCCCCTAAGAAAGCCAATTTGGTGGCTGGGACTGTACGTGGAAAAAAGGTTGAAGAAGCCCTGGCTATTCTAAAATTCATGCCTAAGAAGGGTGCTAAGATCCTTTATAAAGTCGTTCATTCGGCTGCTTCAAATGCAAAGAATAACTTCAAGCAGTCGATCGACGATCTTCATATCACTAAGATCCTCGTGACTAAGGGGCCTACTTACAAGCGCTCCCTTCCGATCTCCCGTGGTCGCATGCATCCTATTCGTAAACGCACTTCTCACATCACTGTAGAAGTTGGCCTACCTACTGGTCAGGAAATGAAGGCACCCGCGAAGACTGCCAAGAAAGAAGAGGTTAAGAAGGATGAGAAAAAGGCTGCTAAGGAAGCTCCAAAGAAAGAGGAGGCTAAAAAAGCCGCTCCAAAGAAGAAAGCTCCTGCCAAGAAGGCAACTAAGAAAGAAGCTAAATAACCAATTTTATGGGTCAGAAAGTCAATCCCAAATCACTGCGCATCGGTATCATCAACAGTTGGCCATCCAAGTGGTACGCTGACGGAAAAGATTATGCCAAGAAGCTTCATGCTGATTTGGAACTGAAGAAGTTCCTCAGAAAGAAGCTGAAAAATGCTGGCATTGTAAAGATTGAGGTTGAGCGTTCTGCTAAAAAAGTTGTGGCTAACATCAGTGCTGCTAAGCCAGGTCTCATCATTGGTCGCCAGGGAGTGGCTATCGAAGACCTTCGTGATGCTCTGTCCCGAAAATTCAACGAGAACATTGAGGTTAACATTCACGAAGTGAGTGATCCTGATCTCTCTGCACCTCTGATTGCCGAAATGGTTGTTCAGCAGATTGAAAAGCGTGTGGCTTACCGCCGTGCTGTGAAGATGGGTATCCGCAAAGCTATGGAAGCCGGTGCAAAAGGGGTGAAAATCCAGATTTCCGGCCGCCTGAATGGTGTTGAAATTTCCAGAAGTGAAATCTACAAAGAAGGAAACATTCCTCTACATACACTCCGTGCTGACATTGATTACATTCATATGCCAGCCAACACCACTTATGGTGTGATTGGAGTAAAGGTTTGGATCTATAGGGGTCTTGTCTTCAAGGCCGGAAAGGTTCAGAAGGTGAAGGTGGAGGAAGTTGAAATGACTCAAGAAGAAGAAAACTAATAACTGATAAATGCTCCAACCTAAGAAGCAAAAATACAGGAAGTTACATCGCTCCAGATCAGCTCTCAAAGGACTGTCTAAGGGTGGTAACGCGGTTAGCTTTGGCTCCATTGGCCTTAAGGCCATGACGGCCGGTGAGTTGACCTCCAGGCAGATTGAAGCCGCTCGTCGTGCGATGACTCGTGCGATCAAGCGTGGCGGTAAGATCTGGATTCGTGTCTTCCCTCATACTCCGATCACTCGAAAAGCTTCTGAGGTGCCAATGGGATCCGGTAAAGGTTCTGTTGAATTCTATGTCTCTCGTGTGAAGCCTGGAAAAATCATCTTCGAAATGGACGGTATCCCAGAAGAACTTGCACGAAAGGCTCTCAAACTTGCTGATTCAAAACTACCGATTAAAACCAAGGTTGTTCTGAAACACCACTAATTATCATTATGCTTAGCAATCAAGAACTCAAATCATCAACCAAGAAAGAACTCCAAAAAGAGCTTAGTGAAGCTCGTGAGGCGCTCATGAAAAAGCGTATCACCGTTAAAACTAAGCACGATAAGGATACCAGTGGGGTTCAGAAACAGAAGAGATACATTGCTCGTGTTATGACTTCTCTCAAGGAACTTGAACTCGAAGAGATGGTTGAGAACTCATCAAAAATTGACTAAAGACTTAATAATTTCTTATGCGAACTAAGACAGGAATCATCAGCAGTAACAAAATGAATAAAACCCTTGTTGTGACTGTACACTCCTACAAGAACCACCCGAAGTACAAGAAAAAATACAAGGTGTCTAAGAAGTTTTACGCTCATGTAGAGGATGCTGCAAAGTTCAGTATTGGTGACGAAGTTACTATTGCGGAAACTAAGCCTGTTAGTAAGCTTAAAAGATGGAAAGTCGTTCAATAATTACTAGTTAGAAATGATTCAACCACAAACATTACTTAATGTTGCAGACAACACCGGGGCGAAGAAAGTGATGTGTATCAAAGTACTGGGAGGTTCTAAGAGGAAGTATGCCGGAGTTGGAGACGTGATTGTTGTTGCGATCAAGAGCGCAGCTGTAAGAGGTGTGGTTAAGAATCACACAGTCCAACGTGCTGTGGTTGTACGCACTAAAAACAACATTCGCCGCAAAGACGGTTCCTACCTTCGCTTTGATGACAACGCTGTGGTGATTGTTGGTAACGATGGAATGCCTAAAGGAACTCGCGTCTTCGGACCGATTGCCCGTGAACTCCGCGGAAGAGGCTATCAAAAAATTATTTCACAAGCTCCAGAAGTACTATAAAGCTATGAAGATTAAGGTAAAAGATAAAGTATTGGTGACCGCTGGAAAGTATAAGGGTAAAACCGGAACTGTAATGCGTGTCTTTGATAAGCAGGGTAAGGTCACTGTTGAAAAGGTGAACATCCGAACCCGTCATATCAAAAAGACTGCTACCCAAGCCGGTCAGAAGCTCCAGTACGAGGCACCTTTTGATGTCTCGAACGTGATGCTCGTCTGCCCAAGCTGTAACAAAGCAACTCGTGTTGCTTATAACGTTCCGGCTAAGGGTAAGAAGCAACGTGTCTGCCGAAAATGCAAAGAATCAGTTGAGCAGGCAAAATCTAAAGTCGAAAAGAAGAAGTAATATTAAGCAATTATGTCCTACTACGAAACCTTCAACAAAGAGGTGATCCCTGCACTCCAGAAAGAACTGGGGATCAAGAACCGAATGGCAGTCCCAAAGATTACCAAGGTTAAGTTGAACGTTGGAATTGGTTCACTGACCAAAAACACAAAGGATTTTTCTGATGTGATTGCAAATGTAACTAAGATTGCTGGTCAGAAGCCTGTGGTTACAAATGCGAAGCTGGCTATTTCTAATTTTAAGCTTCGACAGGGTATGCCTACCGGAATCACTGTGACGCTTCGAGGAAAGAGAATGTACGAGTTCATTTACCGTCTCGTAAACGTTGTTTTCCCTCGTGTGCGTGACTTCCGAGGCTTGAACCCGCGCTCCTTTGACGACCAAGGTAACTATTCTGTTGGTTTTAAGGAGGCTCTGGTTTTCCCTGAGATTAATCCTGATGATGTTCTGAACATTCATGGTATTCAGGTGACTGTCAGCACGACAGCCAATACTGCTGAAGAAGGTCGCGCCCTACTCAAGCAAGTAGGATTCCCGTTTAAGAAAGCGAATCAATAATAATTTAATCAACTCTTTAAATGGCTCGAAAAGCACTGATTGTAAAAACGGCCCGCAGACAGCGAAAGATGAAG
The DNA here is from genome assembly GCA_965369305.1 of uncultured bacterium. Taxonomy (GTDB): domain Bacteria; phylum Patescibacteriota; class Gracilibacteria; order UM-FILTER-43-11; family UM-FILTER-43-11; genus JAFGTE01. The sequence continues at coordinate 19,373 of CBDUQG010000004.1, read as the reverse complement.
AACAATTTGGCAAATGGCAAAAAGCCTGCCAAGTGGGTTCGCACTTACAACCGTTGTAAGCTTTGTGGACGTCCAAGAGGTTACATCAGATACTTCGAAATCTGCCGCATTTGTTTCCGCGAACTGGCAGCAAAAGGTGAGCTTATGGGTGTAAAGAAGTCCAGCTGGTAAAGAGATTTAATTTAATTTTCAATTTAATTCCTTAGTTATGGTTACTGATCCGATCGCAGATCTACTCACAAGAATTCGGAATGCTGTAAAAGCAAAACACGCCAAGACGGTAGTGACTTACTCCAAGCTTAAAGTTGCCATACTTGAAGTTCTTAAGAAGAACAAATTCGTTGAAGACTTTAAGGTCGTCAAGATAGGAAAATTTGATCATATTGAAATCATGCTGAATCAGGAGTTCCAGCAGCTTCATCTGAAGCGAGTCAGTAAGCCTGGTCAACGCATTTACGTTAAGAAAGGTGAAATTAAGCCCGTTTTGAATGGTTATGGCATCGGTGTTATTTCTACCCCTAAGGGTGTTATGACAACTGCTGATGCGCGTAAGAGCGGTCTTGGCGGGGAGCTATTATGTGAAATTTGGTAAGAATAAATTAACAAGCCCTATGTCCAGAATTGGTAAGCAAATCATCAACATTCCTTCCGGGGTCGACGTTACAGTCGATGGTACTCATGTGAAGGTGAAAGGATCTAAAGGTGAGCTCGAAATGGACTTTGATCCATCAATGATCATTACTAAGGAAGAATCCTCACTCTCTGTTAAGAGAAAATCTGACGAGCCTAATGTTCGAAGCCTTCATGGTCTAACCCGTGCTCTTATGGCCAACATGGTTAAGGGAGTTTCTGAAGGGTTTGAAAAAAGACTGGAAATCATTGGTGTGGGTTACCGCGCTCAGACATCCGGTAAAAAGCTAACCCTTAATCTAGGCTTTTCACATCCCGTTGAGCTCACCGTTCCGGATGGTCTAACTGCTGAAATGGATAAGGAACAGAAGAATACCCTTGTTATCTCTGGTATCGATAAGCAGCTTGTCGGCCAATTTGCGGCTAACATTCGCAGCTACCGACCACCAGAACCATATAAAGGTAAAGGTATTCGCTACTCTGATGAATATGTTGCCAGAAAGGCTGGTAAATCTGCCGCTGGTGCCAAGTAAGTAAATTAACTCTGATGAAACCAACTAAATTACAGCAACGAAAACGAAGACAGAACCGAATTCGCTCCCGCGTAGTCGGTACTGCTGCTCGACCAAGACTTTCTGTTCATCGTAGTCTGACAAGCATTTATGCGCAGCTTATTGATGACAGCACTGGAGCCGTCTTGGCCTCCAGCTCAAGTCTGAAGGATAAGAAAGGGTCAACCGTTGAGGCCGCTAAGAAAGTTGGTGCTGACCTGGCTAAGAAAGCCAAAGCTAAGAAGATTGAAACATGCGTTTTTGATCGCTCTGGCTTCCTATACCACGGACGTGTTAAGGCTTTGGCCGATGGCGCTCGTGACGGAGGACTAAAATTTTAAGTTTAAATTCTAAATTGTAAATCTGAATGGCTAAAAAGAATGCAAGAAAAGCAGGCGCACGAGTCCAAGAACAGAAAGAATTCGAAGAAGAAGTGCTACAGATTGACCGCGTAACTCGCGTGGTTAAAGGTGGACGTCGTCTCCGTTTCCGTGCAACCGTAGCCATTGGCGACAAGAAGGGGCGAGTTGGTGTTGGTGTTGGAAAGGCCTCAGAAGTTGTTACCGGAATCCAAAAGGCTGTTTCCAGAGCGAAGGCAAACCTTATCAAGGTTCCAATTACCAAGGGGGACACCATTCCTCATGCTGTGAAAGTTAAGTATAAGGCTGCCGAGATGATCATCCTTCCTGCCTCTCCTGGTACGGGTGTGATTGCCGGAGGAAGTCTTCGTAAAGTACTTCACTTGGCAGGTGTTAAGAATGTTCTCAGTAAGAATATCGGTTCTCGCAATACTCTGGTGACTGCTCAAGCTTCTATCAAAGCTCTTCAGCAGCTTCGTCCAGTAAAGGAATCTCAGGCTAAGAAAGAAGAGCCAAAGAAGGAAGTAAAGAAAGAGACTGAAACCGAGAAGGCTTCTGATAAAGCTGAAAAGGTAGAAAAGAAGGACGCTAAAAAAACTGATAACGCTAAGAAGACAACTAAGAAATAATCACGATGAAGCTAAATGAAATGAAACCAAAGGCTGGTGCTGTGAAGTCCCGACGAAGAGTTGGCCGAGGTAACGCTTCCGGTCATGGAACTTATTCTGGCCGTGGTAGTAAAGGACAAGGCCAGCGAAAGAGCGGAAATGTCCGCCCAGGTTTTGAAGGGGGTCAGACACCTTTGATTAGTCGACTGCCTAAACTCCGTGGTTTCAAGAATCCTAATAAAGTAATTTTCCAGGTTGTTAATGTAGGCAGCCTTAATGATTTCAAGGATGGTGAAGAAGTGAATATTCAGACCCTCCTCGAGAAAAACCTAGTTTCCAAGAAGGATGTTCCGGTTAAAATTCTTGGTGACGGCAAGTTAACTAAGAAGGTTGTGCTTAAGGTGCAAAAAGCATCAAAGGCCGCCAAAGATAAAGTCATTGCTGCTGGCGGTAAGGTACTCTAATCTCCTGAATCTTGTTTAAATATTTCCATCAAATCTGGCAGTCGAAAACGCTGAGGAATAAAATCCTCTTCACCTTGTTTGTACTTGTTGTTTTTCGCCTAGCGGCTCATATCACAGTTCCAGGAGTTAACCTTGCTGCGCTCGATAATATCTTCCAGCAGAACGACCTGCTGGGTGTCTTTTCTGCTTTGACCGGTGGTTCTATGGAAAGCTTTTCCATTGTACTGATGGGTCTTTCTCCATACATCAATGCTTCTATCATTCTTCAGCTTATGACGGTGGTTATTCCAAAGCTTGAAGCCCTCTCCAAAGAGGGGATGGAAGGACGAAGGAAGATCAATCAGTATACCCGCCTCCTAACTGTGCCTTTTGCTCTACTTCAGTCTTACGGAATGATTATTTTGCTCAACCAAAGTTCTGCTGGAACAGGTGCACCTCTTATTTCTGATGTGACTGATCCGACGGTTGTTATTCCGATCATGATCATTGTCACGGCTGGTACAGTTTTCCTCATGTGGCTGGGTGAGCTCATCACAGAAAACGGAATCGGTAACGGTATTAGTCTTCTGATCTTCGCCAGTATCATTTCCGGTATGCCAACCATCGTGGGCCGAATGCTTGGAATTGCTCAAGGGGGTGATACAACCAAGCTTGGATTCTTCATTGGATTTGTGATTCTGACCATTCTCATGCTCATGTTCGTGGTGATTATTACTGAAGGTCAGCGCAACATTCCTATTACCTATGCGACTCGTGCCACAGGTGGTAAGGGCGAGAAAGCTGGACTTCCAATTCGTGTGAACCAGGCTGGGATGATTCCAATCATTTTCGCTATCTCTATGATGACTTTTCCATCGGTCATGGCTCAGTTCTTCCGCGCTTCTACTTCGCCAAGACTTCAGGGCGTGGCTGATTTCATTCTCCGATACTTCGATGCCACCAATCCGACTTACACTTACCTAGTGGTCTACTTCATTTTGATCGTCGCTTTCTCTTACTTCTATGTAAGTGTCACCTTTAACCCTGACCAAGTGGCTGAAAACATCCAGAAGCGTGGTGGGTTTATTCCTGGCATTCGCCCTGGTTCTCAAACAGCTGACTTCCTAGCTAAGGTTTCCAGCCGCATGAACCTCTTCGGAGGAACTTTCCTGGCTGTTGTAGCGGTGATTCCGATTCTGTTTACTAAATATACAACTCTTTCATCTAGTGACCTCATTATTACCGGTTCTGGTTTGATTATCGTGGTAGGTGTGGTGCTAGAACTTATCAGACAAATAGACTCACAGCTCGTCATGCATGACTATGACAAGCTGTACTAAGATATCTACACCTATATATAAGTAAGAACCTCCATGGATATTATTTTATTCGGAATGCAGGGGTCCGGGAAAGGAACTCAAGGCAAGATTTTGGCTGAGCAATATGGTTTGACTATTTTTGAGATGGGAGGAGTGCTTCGTCAAATGATTGCTTCTGGCTCAGAGCTTGGGAATCAGATAAAGACAATTGTTGAAGCAGGTGACCTCGTGAGCGATGATGTGATCATGCAGGTGGTTGAAAAGTTTCTGGCAGCCCATGAGGGCCACAATGTCCTATTTGATGGCATACCCCGAACCATTGGACAGTCAGAAAAGTTGCAAGGTGTTTTGAGTTCTCACGGCCGAGATGCCTTTGCGCTCAATATTAAGATTACCGAGAAAGAAGCTATAGAACGGCTGACTAAAAGACGCATTTGCGCTAACTGTAAGGAGGTTTATCCTGCCTTTTTTAAGGGCGACGCCTGTACTAAGTGTGGCGGTGAGCTGATTTCTCGTAGTGATGATAGTAATCTTGATAGTATTAAGAAGCGCCTTCATAACTTTGAAAAGGAAACCATTCCAGTCATCGATAGCTTTGCCAAGAGAGACAGGTTGATTGAAGTAGATGGCGAACAATCTATTCCGGATGTTACGGAAGAAATGATTGAAAAAGCAGGTTACTTGTTCTCTTAATGGGAGATATCATCATTAAAACATTGGAAGAAATCGAGGCTATGCGTCATGCGGGTGAGATTTTGACGAAAACTCTTGATTTACTTGAACAATCGGTGCGAGTGGGTATTTCAACAAAAGAGCTTGATCAGATTGCTGAAGACTTTATTCGGAGTCATGAAGGATGCACGCCCGGATTTTTGGGCTATCATGGCTTCACGGGTTCTATTTGTTCCTCCATTAATGAAGAGGCGGTACATGGTATTCCCTCCTCAGAGCGCGTTCTTAAAGAGGGGGATATTGTCGGCTTAGACTGTGGTGTGATGTATAAAGGCCTTCACACGGATGCTTGTCGAACATTTGGTGTTGGAAATGTATCCCACGAGGCTAAGCAACTGATGAAAGTAACCAAAGAAGCTCTTCAAAAAGGAGTGAAGCAGGTGCGTCCCGGTGGACATATTGGCGATATTTCAGCGGTGATTCAAGATACTTTGGAGCGTTTCGATTTCGAACCCGTGATTGAATGCACTGGTCATGGAGTGGGGCACAATCTTCACGAAGCACCCGAGATTATGAACGCCGGAAAGAAAGGCACTGGGCCCATTATGAAGCCCGGCATGGTACTAGCTATTGAGCCTATTTCTGCTCTCAAAAGTGGTGAAATCAGGCAGTCAAAAGACGGTTGGACCCTTTTTACCGCAGACAGAAGCCTTTCAGCTCACTTCGAGCAGACGGTTTTGGTCACAGAAAAAGGGCATGAAATTTTAGCAAACTAAAATATATGGACACTTTGTCCATAAAAAATGAAAAAAGGGTAAAATTCGCTTGATATCGCTGTTTCGATTATGTAAACTATGCAAGCTTGTGGTAACGTAAATTTTATTTATCTATGGCCAAGGAAGTCATCGAGGTTGAAGGAAAGGTAATTGAAGCCCTTTCTAATGCGAATTTCAAAGTTGAGCTAATCGGTGAAAATTATAAAGGCCATACTATTACTGCACACATTTCCGGTAAGATCCGCATGAATTATATCCGAATTTTACCTGGAGATGTCGTTACGGTTGAAATGACCCCCTACGATCTAACGAAAGGGCGTATCATTTACAGACAGCCAACTGTTAGAAGAGATCAATAAGCTAGTCAAATACTCAAGAACCTATGAAAGTCCGAGCATCAGTCAAGAAAATGTGTGAATATTGCCGAGTAATTAAGCGAAAAGGCGTGGTTCGTGTTATCTGTCCACGTTCAAAAAAACATAAACAAAGACAAGGCTAAAGATTTTTAGTAGTTTTACCTAATTTTAATTGTCATGGCGAGAATAGCCGGAGTTAACCTGCCGAAAGGAAAACGTATCGAAGTCGCTCTTACTTATGTTTATGGAATCGGGCGTACTACCAGCAAGAAGCTTCTCACTCAGCTCAAGATTGATTTGGACACCAAGGTGGAAAACCTAACTCCTGATCAGGAACAGAAGATTCGTGATGCTGTCGGTAAGTTTGTTACTGAGGGTGACCTTCGTAGACAGACTGGCGATGATATTAAGCGTCTCCAGGAAATCGGTACTTACCGAGGATTCCGCCATAGACGTCACCTTCCGGTTCGCGGACAGCGAACTAAGACCAATGCCCGAACCAAGAGAGGTAAGAAGAAGACAATGGGTAGCGGTAAGTTGAAGATTACCAAGAAATAGTAACGTAATTCCCACGATATAATGGCCGATAAAGTCGCAAAAAAGAATCCTAAGAAGATCAGGAGAAGTGTTCCTGAGGCAAAGGTGTATGTCACCGCTTCTTACAACAATACCATCATGTCTCTGACTGATGGCGATGGGAATGTTCTGTGTCAGGCAAGTGCTGGCGCTAGTGGATTCAAGGGTTCAAGAAAATCCACCCCATATGCTGCTACTGTTACAGCTGAAAAGCTGATGGAAAAAGCATCTCCTTACGGAGTAGAGAAGGTTCAGGTTTTCATCAAGGGGGTTGGGACCGGTCGAGAACAAGCTGTTCGAGGTCTGCAGGCAGCAGGTCTTGAGCTTATCGCTATTTTTGACACGACTCCGAAGCCACACAATGGCTGCCGCAAGAAAAAAGCACGTCGAGTTTAATTAATCATTTATGAGATATACCGGACCTAAAGCAAAGTTATGTCGTCGATTGGGAGTGAATCTCTTTGGCACTGAAAAGTACACTAAGATTCTCCGCAATCGTCAAAGTAAGCCTGGAATGCATGGCGCTAAGTTCTCTAAAAAGAGCGAATACGGTCGTCAGCTAGAAGAAAAGCAGAAGGCTCGATATCTCTTTGGTGTTTCTGAGAAGCAGACTGCTTCTTACATGAAAAAGGCAGTTGCCCAGCCTGGTGATACAGGTCAGAACTTCCTGCGTCTTTTTGAAAGACGTCTTGATAATGTTATTTATGTCTCTCAGCTTGCTGTGACCCGCCCTCAGGCACGTCAGATGGTATCTCACGGTCACTTTAAGTTGAACGGTCGTCGCGTGGACATTCCTTCTATTATGGTTCGTCCTGGTGATAAGATCGAAATTGTGGAGAAATTCAAAAAATCTCCGCTTTATGCAGATTTGGATTCAGTCAAGGATTACTCTCCTAAGTGGCTGAAAGTTGATTTGAAAAAATTATCTTTGGAAGTACTGGCGCTTCCAGAGCAGGACGATCTTGAAAAGAGCATTGATAGCCAGCTCATTGTGGAGTACTACTCCCGCTAATTTTTTAATCTTATTGTGCTATGCATATTATCCAAGAAGAGATCGGTCTACCTAAAATGAAGATCGAATCAAGTGATAAGAATCGCGCGGTCTTCAGCATCAGCCCACTGCCTTCCGGTTACGGAATGACTCTGGGAAATGCTTTCAGAAGAGTCCTACTTTCATCACTTCCTGGCGCTGCCATTACTGGTGTCAAGATTGATGGAGTTTCCCACGAGTATTCCACTATTACTGGTGTACAGGATAGTGTCCTTGATATTCTTCTTAATCTGAAACTTGTTCAGATCAAAAAGCACTCTAAGGATCCTGAGACAATCAAGCTCTCAGCTAATAAAGAAGGTGCTGTTACAGCCAAGAGCATTGAGCACTCTAGCGATATTGAAATTCTGAATCCTGACTTGGTGATCACTCATATCAATAAGAAGGGTGTGAAACTGAATATGGAGCTCGTTGTAGAAAAGGGTGTTGGCTATCTGCCAGCTACTCTTCGCAAGAAAGACAAGAAAGACATAGGTCTGATTCAGATTGACGCTATCTATTCTCCGGTTATCAAGGTCCGCTACGACGTGACCAGTGCTCGTGTCGGTAAGATGACTAACCTGGACAATCTGATGATTGAAATGGAAACCAATGGTTCCATTACTCCGGAAGATGCGCTAAAATTCTCTGCCAGTGTTCTCAAGTCTTACTTTGACCTCTTCCTTACTGCTGGTGACGATGTAGAGCCTGACTTCCGCTCAGATGTTGATACTGTTAAAGAAAAAGAGGTTGAAGAGCAGGAAGAAGAATCAAAGAAGGAAACCTACACTCCGATTGAGATTCTTAACTTCTCACCACGTACTCTCAACGCATTGATCAACGGTGGCATCGGCTCTATTGAACAGCTCGTTAAATGCACTCCTAGTAAGCTTGCTAACTTCCGAGGATTCGGTAAGAAGGCAATGACTGAAGTAGCCGATGCTTTGGCCTCCCGCGGTCTGGCTATCCAGGATGATGGAAGTGACGTTGAACTATCTTAAGCAATCTATCCTTAATATTCCATGAGACACAGAGTTAAATCAAAGAGGCTGAATCGAAACGAAGCTCATTTGGATGCAATGACCAGAAACCTGGCCACCAGCATTATCCTTTATGAAAAAGTTAAGACAACTGAAAGTAAGGCCAAGCTTGTAAAGCCAGTGGTCGAAAAGCTTATCAGCAAGGCAAAAGGTAAGAATATGGCTCTTGCCACTCGTACCTTGAATGCCTACCTACTTGATAAGAATGCTACCAAAAAGCTGACTCGTGAGCTTGTGGATCGTTACAAAGAAAGAAGCTCCGGCTTCCTCCGCATCACTCCTCTTGGATTCCGCTCCGGTGATGCTGCTCCAATGGTACAGATTGAATTGGTATAATTGCCCCTATTATGACTCAGAAGACATTTTCTCCTAAAGCACCGTCTAAAGCCGACAAAAAATGGTATATCGTCGATGCGACCGATAAGGTCGTAGGACGACTTGCGACTGAAATCGCTGTTGTTTTGCGTGGTAAAAATAAGCCCAGTTTTGCTCCTCATGTAGATATGGGAGACTATGTTGTTGTGATCAACTGCGAAAAGGTCCGTTTGACCGGTAACAAGGAGTCTCAAAAGGAATATATCCACCATACTGGTTACCTGGGGCACCTGCGCCGCAAGCCATTTGCTACTGTTAAAGAAAAGAATCCTAAAAGAATTTTGACTGAAGCGGTTTCCGGAATGCTCCCAAAAAACCGTTTACGCAAGCACGTAATGGCTAAGCTTCATGTATATGCTGGTTCTGAACATCCTCATGCAGGTCAGAACCCTGAACCCCTTAACGTTTAATATAACTCATGGCTGAAGAAAAGACTGAAAAAAAGGAAATGGATAAGATGAAGAAAGATGGACACTATTTCTATGCCAACGGAAAGCGCAAAACTTCCGTGGCTCGTGTACGTCTTTATGAGAATGGTAAAGGGGAAATTATTGTGAATAACAAGCCCGTTGACGAATATTTCTTCGGAGAGCTTATCGGAAGCATTAAGGCTCCTCTTAAAATGGCTAATGCCCTCAAGCTTTTTGATATCACTGCCCTGATTAAAGGTGGTGGTATTGCTTCTCAGGCTGATGCCCTTCGACATGGTATTAGTAAGGCCCTTCTCGAATATGACCCAGAACTTCGTTCTGAGCTCAAGAAGGCTGGATTCCTCACTCGTGACTCACGTGTTAAGGAACGTAAGAAATACGGCCTTAAAAGAGCACGTAGAGCACCTCAGTGGGCTAAACGTTAGTTTGAAATTCGAAACCCCGCCTTGGCGGGGTTTTTTGTTACTTCTTTTTCTTGCTCGATTTTGCGAGCGGATTGAAGTCCAGGCAGAGCTGAACCCAGTATTCGAGCTCCTCTTTTTTATCAATGGCTTCCGGTTCAATGAAAACAAAGCCTTTCATCGGTCTGCCGGTGAACCTCATTTCCTTGCAACCAGTTTTTTTTAAAGCCTCTTCATAGGCATTCGGTCCAATGCGGGCCATGAGTTCGTCTTTGGCAATCCCGATGCACATTTTGTCATCCACCATGAAACAAAGTCCTCCCATCATCTTCTTTTCTTCGAATTTGACCATCTTGTCGTTCAGAATTCGGGCGACCCTGTCTGCTAAATGCTCATCGTAAGCCATTAGAGTTTGTTAGCAAGTGCAGCAACGGCTGCGGCGCAGCTGGTGAGTAGGGCTCCCCAGGCAATGTCAACCAGGATAACCGCGAAGGGCCAGTCTTTAAGCGTGGCATAGTTTACCAATTCGTATGTCATGTAGGCGGTGGCACCCAATAAAGCCCCGGCCAACATGGCTTTTTGCCATGAGTCACCAGCAGGAAGAACGGCAAAATAAATGATTGCAGCACTATATAAGAGATAGAAAACGGCAACTGGACCCCATAGCATGTCGGCTCTAAATAGATGATCTAAATGGCCTTTGAAGAAGTTCTTAGCTACAACTCCCAGCCATAGGAAATCGAGAATAAGCAGGGTGGCGAGTGATGCAAGATAGGGGATCAGATATTTCATTCTACTTCGGGGTTAGTTTCTTCTTCAGTTTCAGGTTCTGGTAATTCAGGCGGTAGTATGCCCAGACTGCTCCAGGTAACTGCATATTTATTGCCCGGACTCCAGACAACCCACCCTCTAGCACCTGCATCGTAAGTTGCCTGAACTTGCTCCTGCACGAACCAGTCTCCAAAATTCGGTATTCTAAGTGGGAAACCCTGAACCCAGGTACGAATTTCAGCGTGTCCGTCAGCAGCTTCAATAAAGCGCTCTATGCTGTTGTATATAAATGAATATGGATCACCATAGGGATTGTTGTGACCGTAGTAGCCTGGTGCTACATGCGATGGATAAGTCATTGGATAAATAACATCCACATTTTTGGCGATTTCAGGAATGTACTGGCCAACCAGGGTCCAATCAATGTCGCCCCAGATGGTGGCCCCAAATACATCTACCCCTAGTTTTACATCAAGTTCCTGGGTCAGCTTGTGAGCATCGGCGAGGAAATCATTGATTACCTCCCAACGTTCTTTGGCCGTTTCGTCGTAATAAAACTCTTCATAGTAGTGATAGCCGTCCGGGAAGCGAATGTAATCATATTGAATCTCATCAAAGCCCATTTTAGCCACTTCTTTACTAATTAGCAGGTTGTAGCGTTGAGCTTCCGGGTGCGAGGCATCGAGCCAGCGACCATCATAAAGACTTCCATCCTTGTAGCGTATTCGCCACTCAGGTTTTTTGCCAGCTGTGTAGGGATCATTGAAAATCACCTGCCTCGCGATTACATAAATATCCTTCTTGTGAAGCTCACGAATGAGTGACTTTAGATTGGAAAGTACGGTGCTGCCTGGATTAATGCTGGCCAGGTATGGATCCTCCGGAACGAATGCTAATTTCCCTCCGCTTACTTCCACATCAATGACAACTGCGTTTCCGCCCGAGGCGATCAAAGCATCAATAATATCCCAAAAGTGCTTTGAGGCAGCTGTGTGTGCGGTGATGTAGATACCGCGAATGCTGTCGTGCTCAACTTTTTCCTCCTTAAAGAGGATGTTGCTGAGTTCGCTCTTTAGTTGGTTGGCCGAAAGATAAGCAGGCTTGATGTAAAGCTGGCTGTCATCAATGGCCTGTACATCCTGAATAGCATTCTCGAGCCAAAGGTGTTTCTTGGCTGCATACTCAGAAGTTGTAGAAGTCACTGCCCAACCGATCGCAAAAAAAGCCAGAAATATGAAAATCTGATTGAGATAGCAGCACCTATTTTTTGATTTTGATTTCATACCAAGTTTGTGACTCCGATTCTCGGAAATAGGCTATAGATAAAGCAGAATCATAATAGATGTCATCAACCAGGAAGTCTAATTTTTCCGCGATGATTTCTTCCACTTCTTTTTCCAGGTCAATTAGAAGGATTTGAGTTGCATTTCCAGTGGCCCTGTAGGCAATTAGCTGTTTGCCTCCTATATCAAGGCTGCTTCCAAGATTAAACTTTAGGTTGGCTCTTTCGGCTTCGTTGAATGTGTCAGGGGCTACTTTATAAATAATTTCATCTTCGCTGCTCAGCAATATGAATGCGGGAGTCCATAAGGCTTGGGTTGGACTGAAGTCCGCGATGAATTTGTTTCGCGATCCTAGCTCTGTTCTAATAAAGTAGATTTCATTTTCGCTGGCTACGATGGCCTCTCTTTCATTTGGTGACCAGAAAAACTCAATTGGTTCACTAAGATTCTTGAGGGTGGTAACGACTCTAGGTTCACCTGTTCCAGTTCGAATCTTGAGCTTTTCATCCATAGCATCCAAAAAAAGATAGCGATTCTGTGACGCATTCCAAACACCTCCTAGCGTTCCTTCAGGGCTACTGGGTAAGCCTGGGTCTGAACTTAATTCCTTCGAAAAATTACTTTCTTTGAGTGCGGGAATTTCTTCTAGTGCCGGGCTGATTTCTGTTTCTCCGCCCCGAGCAACCTCCACGTCACCACTGTATCTGTAGAAGCCAGCCTTATCTATCGTCAGCTCATACTTCCCCGATTTTAACTTCAGGCTACACGGATCTGAAAAGCAGGGATAAGCAACGTCATCCAAAAAAATGCCATAGTTACCCACCCCGTCTGTACGTATCATGAGTTGGCCCGTATTCAAGAAAATGAAATACACGTAAATTGTCATTAGTGTGACGCCCAGCAACAAAACGATGAGTATGAATTTCTTAAAGGGTGACATTTTTAAGGTGAGTGATTTTTTCTTCAGTTCCCAGTTCCAGGGCTATGATATCAATTCTCCAGTGCTGATTAGAATACTTGTTTTCCAATATCCAGTGTTCTGCTGTTTTTCTGATTTTTTCTATCTTTCGAGAGTCAACGGCTTCTTCCGGTTTTCCGTATTTTGACGATCGCCTGGTTTTTACTTCAATAAAAACAATCTCATTCTCAGGGCTTCTGACAATGAGATCAATTTCTCCTGTCTTTTTTCGATAGTTCTTTTTCAGAACTTGATATCCCTCTTTGATCAAGTACTTCTCAATGAATGCTTCCCCTTGCTGACCAAGTTTTTGTTTATACAACTAAATAAAAAGCGTTAGTGTGAAGGCTGCTCCGATTGGAATGAGCAAGTTGTCATCAATATCAATGCCAAAAATCCGTATAGCAGGAATTTCCAAAAACATACCAACAGTACTGGCGGCAATCACGGCATAGATGTTGGGGAAAAAGTAGTAGGCAAAGGGCAATGAAGCCAGAATTCCGGCAATATTGCCTTCAATATTCTTTTGAGGATTCAGTTTAGTGCTGATTTTTCCCCAGCGTCTCCCCACAATATTAGAAATGGCATCACCGACACTCAAAATCAGTATGCCGGCATAGGCAATATTCTGTTCAAAAAGCAACAAGGTTATATAGGAGCCAATTGTGAAGAAAAGCACCCCTCTTCCAGGGAATTGTTCGAGGTGATGATCTCGCTCAAAAAGGCTCAAAAATCGCCTAACCGGACTTAACTTCTCCCTTTTAACCATTAATGAGGTCAGTGCTCCTCCAATAATCATCCCAAGTAGGATCCGATTGTCCAGGTAGTTGTGGTGATATAGAAACAGTAATGCAAAGCCGTATAATACATGTAGAATTTGCCGACGGAATTCAAGTCTGTGCATAGCCGTTTTAGTTTCGTTGAATTGATGAGATGATGAGCTTATGCTACCTTAGAATAGCTTATTTTACTAGTTATTATGATCATCAAGCGAGAGGATTTGGAGGGTCAGGAACTCGAGCTTCTGGCCCCTTACGCCGTCAGAAGTGCCGAGAGTAAGGGGAGAAAATTTCACGAAAAAGAGGATCTATTTCGCACCTGTTTTCAGCGAGACCGAGATCGCATTATCCACTCTAAGCCATTTCGTCGGCTCAACGGAAAAACACAGGTTTTTATAGCTGGATACGGAGATCATTATCGCTCTCGGATGACGCATAGCATGGAAGTGGCTCAGTTTAGCCGGGATATTGCCCGTCAGCTGAATCTTAACCAGGACTTAGCTGAAGCCATTGCTCTGGCTCACGATTTAGGGCATACACCTTTTGGTCATGCAGGCCAAGATGCCATGAATGAAGTGATGGAAGGGTATGGTTCTCGTTTTGAGCATAACGAACAGAGTTTCCGGGTCGTTAATGAGTTAGCGCAAAAAAGTGATGAGTATGATGGACTTAATTTGAGTTTTGAGGTTCTTGATGGCCTTCTTAAGCATCGCACACGCTATGACAGACCCAAGTCATTTGATCACTTCATGCCATCTCTGGAGGCTCAGATTGTCAATATTGCTGATGAGATCGCCTACCAGTCTCACGACATAGATGACGGTCTTCGCTCAGGTATTCTGAATCTAGATGAAATGTCTTCATTGGCGATTTGGAAAGTGGCAGTCGACAAAAGTGATGCCTCAAATATACCCGAAATCCAGCGTTATCACTGGGTAACCAGTGTTATGTCATTATTCGTAAATGATTTGGCTAAATACACTGATTCACTTGTTACTGAATCAGGTGTTTCTTCGGTGAATGATATTTACAACTACAAAGACCAGCTAGCCCAGTTCTCACCTGAGGTTTCTAAGATGGCTACCGAGCTTAAAGACTACCTTTACGAGAATTTTTATAACGCTGAGGAGGTCATGAAGTATAATCTGAAAGGGAAGGAGGTTATTACAGGTCTTTTCAGGAAGCTTTATGATAAGCCTGAGCACTTGCCCAAAAAATATCAATCTAAGCTTCAGGCAGAAGAAAAGCACATTGTTGTTAAAGACTACATTGCCGGTATGACCGATAGTTTTGCCATAGACTTATACAAAAAAATATCTTAAATCATGCACTGTCCAAAATGTAAAGCAACGGAAACACGTGTTGTTGACTCCCGTGTTACTGAAGGGGGCCGTGTGATTCGGCGTCGCCGTGAATGTGAGAAGTGTGAAAATCGCTTTACTACTTTTGAAAGACCCGCCATGGGTAATTTGATGGTTAAAAAGAAGGATGGTACTTACGAAATTTACAGCCGCAACAAGCTGGAGCAAGGAATTTGGATTGCCTGTGGCAAGCGCCCTGTGACTAAGGAGCAGATTGATGAAATGATCAATGATCTTGAAGATAAGTGGGCTAGTAACAAAAAAACAGTGGCTTCACAGACGATTGGAAATGATGTAACCAATGCTCTCAAAAAACTAGATCACATTGCCTACATTCGCTTTGCTAGCGTTTATAGGAGCTTTAAGGATGTCGATGAATTTAAGGAGGAGTTCAATAAATTATTAAAATAGAAAGCAAGTTTGGAGATGATTTAATAAATTGATAGAATTCATATATAGTCCACTGTTTGTTGTGACAAAAAATAAAAAAAACATTTCAAAAGAAACTCATCTTCTCTCAATTAAAGAGGAGTTAAAGAACTGCAGAACTTTCTTTGACGAAGCTAATGATCCAATCATAGTTCTTGATCGGATAGGAAAGTTTTTAGCCGTTAATAGGAAATTCGTAAGAATTAGTCGCTATTCAAGGAAGGATCTTGTTGGAAAAAATGTTTTTTTAACTCCATTGTTGACAAAAAAAAGCTTAAAGGAAGTCCTTAAGATTCAGCGCCGTTTGCTAAGGGGTGAAAAGGTGGCTGCTTTTGAAGTTGATGGAGTGCGTAAGGATGGTGTTATCATTCCTTTTGAGGCGAATATAACTGTCATTAAGCACAGGGGTAAGCTCAATGCTACATTGATTATTTTGAGGGATTTGTCAGAGCGTAAAAAATCTGAGAACGAACTCGCCCTTTATAAGCGAGGGTTTGATACTTCGCCAAATTCAATGATCGTTGTTTCCTATGATAATGGTAACCCCTGTGTTGTTCAGGCCAATAGGGGGTTTTCTAGGATGTATGGCTACAAATCTGGTGACATCATGGGCAAGAGTCCAAAAATGCTGAGTTCCGGCTTGCAAGATAAATCCTTTTACAAGCAGATGTGGTCTGATTTGCTCAATCCAAAAAAGGGATACTGGAGTGGAGAAATTACAAACAAAAAGAAGAATGGAAAGTTAATTGATGTCATTCTGACTATAAGTACCATTTTCGATGAGAAGGGCGATGCTTCCTATTTTGCAGCCCACCATGTTGATATTACCAAGGTTAAAGAAGCTGAGAAGAAGCTTCAAAAAATGAACCTAGAGTTAGAGGAAAAGGTGGCGACTCGGACTCAGGAGCTTACTGAACGAGAAAAGCAATTTCGTACCATTGTTGAGGATGTGCCCAGTGTGATTTACCGATGCAAAAACACTCGTAATTGGCCAATGATTTTTATTAGTGACGCTATCCATGACCTTTCTGGCTACCGTGCCTCTGAATTTTTGAGCGATAAGCCCAGAATCTATGGCAAATTGATCCACCCAGATGACCGGGATCAGGTCTGGAGAAACATACAGGTTGCCCTTAAGAAAAAGAAGACATATCTTCTTTACTATCGACTAGTCGATAAAGATGGATTTATTAGATGGGTACATGAAAAGGGAAAAGGTGTCTTCAACGAGAAAAGTAAACTTGAGTACTTGGATGGAGTCATTACTGATATTACTAGTGAGCGTGAAATTGAAACGGCTAAGCATGAATTCCTCTCTTTGGCGTCGCACCAGCTTCGCACACCCCTAACAGCCATAAATTGGCTTTCTCAAGCCATTCTGAGCAAGGGAAACCTGGATAGCTTTCAAGAAGAGTTTCTTAATGACATATTGAAGTCAAATGCTAGGATGGTGCGCTTAGTTGATGACCTTCTCAATGTGTCCAGATTAGAGGCGGGGGCTATAGCTATCAATCCTCAAAGAACTACCATTGCCAAGTTTGTTTCTGACGTGATCAATGAGGTTCGTGTGGATGCGAAACAGGCTATTGTATTCAAAAACAAGATTGGACAGCTTCGAATTCCAATAGACCGCAGCATTGTTCATCAGTCTATCGTTAATTTGTTTTCTAATGCTGCGAAGTACTCACCTGATCGCTCAACTATTACAATTTCGATTGAGCAACGGAAGGACAATATTGCCATTAGCATTAAGGATGAAGGAATAGGTATCTCTAAGCAGGACATGCGACACCTTTTTGAACGCTTTTTCAGAACGACAGGTGCACAGCACATGGATACGAAAGGCTCTGGGCTTGGACTTCATATTGTAAAAAAAATGCTAGAATCCTGTAATGGGACTGTTGAGCTCAAGTCTAAGCCTAAAAAAGGAAGCAAGTTTACCATTTTATTGCCTATTACTGGTCCCAAAAAGAAAGGGCGCCCCTTGAAAGGTAGGGTGAGTTAGGATTATTATGAGCTTACTAATCAAATACGATGAAGAAGAGAATACTTATTGCTGAGGATGATCCATTTCTTATGAAGGTCATCACAGTGACGCTTAAGCAAGAGGGATATGAGGTTGATCATGCAAATGACGGGGTTGAGGCCCTGGGTTTTCTGAGCAAAAAGAAATATAGTTTGGTACTTCTGGATCTGATCATGCCAAATAAAGATGGTTTTGAAGTTCTTAAAGAGCTCAATAAGAAAAAGAACAAGACCCCTGTTCTGGTTTTTACTAACTTATCTCAGGAAGAGGATGAGAAGGAAGTGATGAAGCTGGGGGCAAAAGGCTATTATGTGAAGTCTAATCTCCCTCTCTCAGCCCTTAGTAACATTATCGAACGTGAGCTGAATGGATAAAGACCTGCTCAATTATTTGAAAGAACTTCGCGAATATGGAGTTCGGAATGATATTCCGAATGTTACGGATCAAGTAGGGCGTTTTTTGAATATGCTTATTCAGATTCATAAACCTAAAAACATCCTTGAAATTGGCTGCGCGAATGGCTATTCGACCATTTGGATGGCAGAAGCGGCGGAGAAGTTGGGTGCAAAAGTGCACGCGGTTGATCACAGTAAGCCTACCTATGAAGAAGCCCTGAGGAATATTCCTGAGGCTGGTTTTGGATCGGTTGTTGAATTTCACTTTGGTGATGCTCGTGATGTTATTCCTTCTATGACAGTGAGCTTCGATATGGTTTTTGTCGATGGTCAGAAGGCGAACTACCTGGAGTTCTTTAAGACTGTGGAGCCGAAGCTTAATGCCGGAGCGGTTCTGGTTTTTGATGACATGATGGCTTTTCCTAAAAAAACGAAGCCGTTTTCAGATTATCTGGAGTCCTTAGAGGGTTTTCAGCACTTACTTATTCCCATTGATGCTGACGATGGGATACTATTAATGATCAAAAACTGATGTACTTAAGGCTTTTGGGAATCATTGCAGTTGCTGGCTCATTGCTTTTTTTGACCTCCCTCGATTCTCAGCAGGTTTCTATCATTTCTGGTGATGAAGTTCATCAAATAGTAGTTGTGGTTGCCGATGACAATGAGGAGCGACGGATCGGTCTTATGGAAACAGAGCACTTAGCTGATGGTACTGGCATGCTTTTTGTTTACGATGAGCCCATGTACCCAGTGATGTGGATGAAAGACATGCTGATTTCGCTAGATATCCTGTTTATCAACGAAGCATCCGTTATTACCCATATTGAAAAAAACGTTCCACCCTGCCAAGAACAGATTGACTCAAATTGTCCGCGTTATCGTTCCTTGGACCTTTCTGTGATGGTTCTGGAGCTGCCTTCAGGATACGTTGAAAGAAACGGGATCAAGTCAGGGGACAGGATTGAGGCTGATTTATGATTCCAGTGATTTTAAGAATTCCACGGCTTTTTCAAGTTGTGGATCCTTTCCAGCTTCGATATCTTCGATGGTTCTTTCTACAATGATGTCTGGTGTGATGCCTGTTTCGTTGATATTCTGATCGTTTGGTGTGAACCACTTGGCAATCGTGATCCGAAGGCTAGAGCCACCAATTAGGTTCTCGACACTTTGAACAGTCCCTTTTCCAAAACTGTTTTCCCCCATAACAGTGCCCCGATTGTGGTCTTGAACAGCACCGGCCACAATTTCTGAAGCGGAGGCGCTACCTCTGTTGATGAGAACCACCAGTGGCACACTGGCCATCCTTGCCTGACCGTTTACATAGATTACTTCATCTTCTTCAGGATTGCGTTTTTTGATGGTGACCACTTTTTCATCCTCCAGGAACTCAGAGGCGATATCAATCGCACCTTCCAGATAACCTCCACCGTTGTACCTCAGGTCTAGCACGACTCCCTCAGGTCTTTGAGCTAGTATTTCACTAATGGCTTTGCTGAATTCCTGCTTGGTACTGTCGCCGAACTGATTGATTTCAATGATGGCGATGCCATTTTCCATTTCCCAATCAATGCTGTTCACGTTGATTTCATCTCGAACGATACGAATATCGATTGGCTCTGAATAATTCTTTCGAATGACTGTCAGTACTACCACTGTTCCTTTTTCGCCCCGGATTTTCATGACCGCCTGTTCAAGGTTCATGTCTTCAGTGCTTTCTCCGTCCACTTGGTAAATAATGTCTTCGGGTCTCAAGCCAGCACGTTGAGCGGGAGAATTTTTGAGAGGTGAGATCACTGTCAGC
>CBDUQG010000003.1:0-32694 GCA_965369305.1 uncultured bacterium | reverse complement strand
TTATTATTCATCGTCTTAATATTATTTAAATGAGTAAGTGTTTGGTCGAGTGTTTTAAGGAGTGTGCCTAGGCGCTTCTTTTCTTTCTGGAGCTCCGCCCTCTGAAACTCGAGAGACTTTCTAAGGTCAAAGCCGGGCTGATCCAGGATTTCCCGAATCTTATCGAGCTCGTAGCCCAGCTGGCGGTAGAAAAGGATTTGCTGCAGCCTTAGCCTTTCCAGGTCGCCATAGACCCTATAATTATTGTCCGCCCGACGATGGGGCTTCAGGAGTCCGATCTCGTCATAGTACTGGAGGGTGCGTACGCTCACCCCCGCGGCACTCGCGAGCTTTTTGATGGTTAAAGTTTTCATGAAAATACCTTAAAAACACTGAACCTAAGCCTAGCATAAAGTATCACGTTAGGTGAGGGTCAAGAACAATCTCAGTGACCTGTCATGACTTTGCTATTTGTGCTACTTTCAGATTTACTTCAGAACCTGCCATTTCTTTGACCAGTTCCTGCAATGAAAATTTGGCGATATTGGAGTTGAATCCTTCAATATCTCCTATGTCTCTTTGACTTACCCCAGTATCAAGAACAGCTACAACGAAAGTTATATTCTTTTTGAAAAGTTCAACGAAATCTTGCTTGTTAAGACTTTCCTTCTGCTCTCCAACACTTTTAAAATAGGGATCTTCACTACCCGCCTTGGCTTCCATTTCTTCATATAACCTTTTTATATACCGATTTGGTTCATCCGCATTCCTATCTAAAATAATCCTACTCGCTGCCACTGAAATCTGAGCACATAAATCTCGCATGGAATTATCAAATCCTTTTTTCACATGTATAAGATAAAGATTATTATCGTCCCATTTTAGCACGTCGCACACCTCGATATTGTCTGGCGTTACCTTGTGTAAAACCATTGTTGACTCTTCACCTATGTAGTCCTTGTTATAATCGTTTTCGTCATCTGCAGGGTAATTCCATGGCCTGACTTCCACAGGGGCTGAATTATTCTTTATAAAGTTGCTACAACTTTCGTTCAAATTCTTTATGAACTGGTCCTTGATCATGTACCAGGCTTTATCAATGAAGAAGTACCGCTTATTATCCTCGGGATCTAAAACATCTCCGAGTATATGATTAACGAGCCATCCTCTAGTCGTTTCATTGCCGTCGTCATCATATGCATAAATCTTTAGGGACGAGAATAGCTGTGTGAACTCGGATAAATTCTCAGGAGGTGAGGGCAGTCTTCTAATTTTTTCAAAAAGTGTGTCAATACTTACAAGACCATTAACAAATTCAAATTCGCCAAAAAAATTTCGTTCTGACGTATTCTTTCTGACAACATACTTAGATGCACCTAAGTAACCCTCAAAATCCTTGTGGCATAAGTCGAAATCAATCCGGTAGGCCTCACCCTGCGAATATCTTTCCCGGAGCTGCTTGAATAAGACATCAAATAGCTTACTTACTAAGCCTGGATTCTTTTTCTTAATGATCTTTTCTACGTTATTGATTGGTTCAGCTTCAAAATTATTTAGCACATATTCGCACCCATCGATTATCTTAATAAGCTGACTTAGACTAATCGCTTTATTAATTTTGAATGATGGCTTAGCAATACAAACCAAACCCTTCTCGACCTCTGTCGACGTAAAGCCAAATCGTTCTACCAAAGTCTCTTTGTCTAAACTTGCCTGCAACTCCTGATAAATCTTTCCGAAGCTATCATTCTCGAATAAGTTGTACTTATTACGAAAGTGCTTAGTTGAACCCATAACACCTCCCACGACGCTCTTTTCCCTAGTTGATTTTAGTATTTTGTCCCCTTTGCTTATTAAACGGGCAAATACATCGATACCAAAATCGTCGTCAATATATTCCTGGATAACAAAATAGCCCTGGCCACCTGTAAATGCGTAAATGTTGTCTGTAGTTTTGCTCAGCAGTAGCATGACAAAGCTCTCTGACGCACTACGATCACGCCTTAATATAGATTGTCCTCGCGCAGCCAGGCTCGCCACAAACCCTTTCCAACTAGGCGAATAACTCTTCGACTTATAAAATAGCTTGAGCCTGTAGTCATCAACCCCCTCTGCCCTTAATGATTGTGGTCGGTAGCCCTCCGCAACAATAACGTCTGATAGAATACTCATCTCTTCATCTTCACCCTCAAAAATTGAACTACCCAAGTCCAATTTGTATATACTCATTTGTAGCTTCTCTTCAGGCATATTGATTAACTATATTAATCTTACCTAGGGGTGCTACTATAAACTAAATTCTTCTTTTTTTCAATCTTGTTTTACCGATAATGAAGCCAAATAATTCTGCAAAATGATCTGGGCGGACATAGCATCGCGCTTGCCCTTTTGATCCTTATCCTTAATCCCCTGCCCTCGCAGGTTCTTGATGGCGAATTCGGTGGATAGGCGTTCGTCAAAGAAGTCTACAGGCATGTCTGGCATGGCTTCCTTGAGTTTATCGTGAAAGACCTGTGTCTTTTTGGCACGGTCACCAAAAGTGCCGTCCATCTGAATAGGTAAGCCTAGGATGATTTTACTGATATCTTCTTCCTGGCAGAACTTCTTGAGTTGGGCGATGAGGTTCTTGGTGCCCGTATAAGTCAAAAAATCCCGTGGAAACGAGATCTCTTTATTGTAATCCGATACGGCCATACCTACTCGTTTATCACCGTAGTCCAGGGCCAAAAATTTTCCTTTGCTCATTAAGCCTTGGTTTCTTCTTCCTTAGATTCTTCTGCCTTCTCCTCAACTTTTTCAGCCTTTTCTTCCTTTACTTCAGCTTTCTTGGCTGCTTTTTCTTCTTTCTTAGTGGTCTTAGTCTTAGCTGGCTTTTCTTCCTTCTTTGGTGGGCCAGCATTGATAGCCTTCTGAACGATAGACTTCTTGCGAGCTGCATTGTTTTCGTGAATAAGATTCTTCTTAGCAGCCGTATCAATCGCGGAAATCACGTCAGGAAGAACCTTCTTAGCCTTATCCATTTCGCCTTTTTCAACATGCGTCAAAAGCAACTTGATCATGGATTTCATGTGCGAACTGTAGTGGCGATTGCGGGAACGGCGCACACTGTTCTGCTTCATTCGTTTGATAGCACTCTTAATGATTGGCATCGGAAAAAGGTTAATGGGTCAATGCTGAGCCATTTTAGGGGAATTTTTGCTTATATGCAAGCTTAATTCACGAGAAAAACCTCATAGTCATCCCCCAGAATGATGGAGATGTTCATGTTGCCACCCTCGTAAACCTTCTCACTGCCCTCTTCACTGACGAGGTAAGCTCTGTCTGAAGCCCTTTCATCGGCTTTTACAAAGCCATCCAGGGCCAAAATAGTGTCTTGGTATTTAGGGCGAACGAGGCCATCGTGGCCTTCAGTGTAATCGTAGTATTCAATACGACTTCGCTCTAGGTAGGCTTTTTCATCATTTTCGTCGTAATAATTGTCGATTTCCTCGACGCCGAAGCCGAAACGGTTGAGCTGATAAGCTGCATTTCGGGCAATTCCGGGGATTTTAGTGGCATTTAAGACCTCAATTTCAGCCAGATCCCAATAGACTTCGCGCTGATGGAAGATGAGATCGGCGTATTTGTGGATGAGCTCGAGGTCGTTCCCGAAAGGAATCAGCACAAACTGACCGTTGTAGAATTCACGTTCAGGCGTGTAGAGAAACCCTCCTTCCTGACCCGGATCGTCGTGGATGAGCTTGCGAACGAGGCGTGAGCGATCCATCTGCTTGGCAAAGCCGGCGAGCGAGATCATTTCGCGAATGCTCATATCGGTGTTCACATTCTGGTCAACCGCCGCGTAAAGGTCTTTAAGCTTACCGGTGGACGTTAGAATGTCCTTACTGAGGGCTTTTTGCTGAATGGCGTCGAGTACGAGCTGCTGACGGGCGGCGCGGTCAAAATCGGACGTGGTCTTACGACTACGTACAAATTTAAGGGCGGTTTCCCCGCTCATTTCTTGTGGACCTGCATCAATCCGGAAGACCGTGTAGCCGTCATCGGTTTCATTCGGGTAGTAAGGGTCGTAAATAGACTCTTCAACATCGACGGTGATACCATCCAGGCTATCGACAATGTCGACAAAGGCGTTGAAATCAATACGAACGTAGTATTGGATATCTAATCCGGCAATCTTACCAGACGCCCGCTTGAAGAGCTGAAAGAGGTCCTCTTCAGTTTCGTACTGGTTCTTGTGGTTGCGGTAAAGCTCATTGATCTTGGCAGAGCGTGTGACACCTATTTCCTGATCCACATTCACGTAGAAGTCGCGGGGAATGGAAAGGAGTGAAACAGCGTTCTTATCGTAGTCAATGCTCGCCACCATGATGGTGTCGATAAGGTCCGCTCCATCACGCTCGTGTCCCCCATCACCCAGTAGCAAGATATTGGTGTAGCCATGCTCATCTTTTTCGAGATCCGCTCCTACGGCAAACACAAGACTCTTGGGATTGAAGTCTGAAATGGCGTGGTAGGCCGCCGTGGTCACTTTAACAACCACAAAAAGACCGAAGATCACCAAAGCGCCTGCTGCCAGATAGCTCTTGGTTTTAGGCGGAAGACTTCTTAGAAATTGCATCACCCCCAAGCCAAGGTGCTTGGCTTTCTTAAGAGGCTTTCGTCTCGGACGCCGGCGAATTTGTCGTGTTTTGAAAGTCATAGGTATACCTGCGGAATTCTAACGTTTTTGAGCTCAGCTGACAAATGGAAAAAAGCCCCGCAAGCGGGGCTGATTGCTCAGCGATTGAGCATAGGAAGTCAAGAAACGGTGCCCTAAAGGCTACTCGTCGGGGTAGGGTCCAGGAGGCTCCTTGTTGGTTCCAGCCAAGAGTTCACGCAAGATGACTTCTGCCATCTTTGGTCCACTGGCGTGGGCCGGGTCACCCGGAAAGCGGGCAATCGGCTTGGCCATACGTTCGATGTCAGCATCGTCAGCCAGCCCTCCTTTGGAAAGTGGAGCGGCTAGGTCGATGACGTGGTAGACGTCGCCCGTATGAAGGGCATCGCGGATGCGCCGGTTGAGCTCATCACGCTTAGCTTTGACCGCCGGGTAGTTCATGGCCCAGAGGCCCGCAGGGATTCCCTTGCCCGGAGGCAGAGTACAGGCGTAGACCCGAATGCCACGATCTGAGAGATCGGCATAGATGGCCTCGAGCGTCTTCCAGATGTCGTCCACCGTGTCGTGGCTTCCGAGGTTGTTGGACCCCGTGGAAATCACGGCGTTCTGGACGTTTTTGTAGTACCGACTGGCTGGCCTGAGCATGAGCTCGACCTTGACCCAATTGGCTCTGGTTTCCCCCTTGGCCAGGATCTTAACGTCTCCGTCGAGATCTAGGAACTCGTGCAGTGCCAGATACTCTGGATTGGTCTTCGGATCGAAGATGGCCATGGTACTGTCCCCAATAATGAGGGTGGTACCGGGCCTTTTTAGGTCCATTGGCATCTTGGCAAGAGGCGCAGTCGGCTCTTCCTGCACATTGGCAGGTGAGGGCGTCGGCGCGTCGGCAAGGATCTTGTCCTTGGGTTCTAAGATAAGGTTGTAGAAACGTTGGACTCGCTGCGGAGGCAGCTTGATGGTCTGGCTACTAAGCACCAAGCTTGGGGGCTCGGTGACTGCGGGAGCTTGCTTCTCCGTCTGCACGAGGCTCATACAGCCCGTAAAAACGATGAGAGACAGTGCTGCCACTAAAAAATACCGGTTCATCGGTCTCCTTTCTGCCCGAAGGCAATAAAACTTCCTATGTTATTAGAAGAGCAACGGCTTATTATTACTGATATATACCTTTCTGTCAAGGGTCTTAAGCTGAGCAAAAATGAGAATACAAAAAGACCGCACCCGGCTGGGAGCGATCTTGTTTGATTGTGTCGTTAGGGCTGAACTATTTTAGCTCACAAGTAGCACCAGCTTCTTCAAGCTGAGCCTTCATCTTTTCAGCCTCATCCTTTTTAACTCCTTCCTTGATCACCTTAGGTGCACCGTCAACAAGGTCTTTTGCTTCCTTAAGACCAAGACCAGTGATTTCACGAACGGCCTTGATAACAGCGATCTTCTGACCACCAGCAGCGGTCAGCTCGACGTCAAATGCGTCTTTTTCAGCAGCGCCACCTTCGTCACCACCGCCACCACCGGCAGCAGCTACAGCAACAGGAGCAGCAGCAGAAACACCGAACTCTTCTTCCATAGCTTTTACTAGGTCAGCCAGTTCGAGAACGCTGAGCTTCTTGACCTCATCAAGGATTCCCTGAGCGGCCTTTGACAAATTGATTTCCTTTTCGTCAGACATAATACGAATGAATTAAATATTAATAAAAATTAGTTAATTAAGCAGATTCCTCATCCTTCTTCTCTTCCTCAGCTGGCGCTTCGGCGCCAGCTTCTTCGGCTGCCTGCTCTGTAGGCTTGTCAGCAGCGTCATCACCTCCAGCTTCGCTGGCTTCGGCTTTGTCATCTTGGGGTGTATCAGCCTTAGCTTCTTCAGCGGGTGCCTCAGCAGGTGCTTCAACCTTTTCTTCCACCTTCTCTTCAGCAGCTGGTGCTGGAGCTGGCGCTTCTTCAGCTGGCTTGGTGTCCTTGTAAGCGTTTAGCACGCGAACAATACCACCGACCAAACTGTTTCCGATTCCGACAAAGCCGGAAAGTGGTGCGTTCATAGAGCCAATAAGCTTGGCCAGAAGCTCTTCGCGACTTGGGAGTTTAGCGTACTGCTGAATAACATCCGGTCCGACCACTTTGCCGTCAACCACTCCACCAAGGAGCTTGATGTTTTCATTCTTCTTGGAGAACTTGTAGAGGATCTGGATGCCAGATAGCGGGTCTTCATAAGAGAAGGTTGCTACAACAGGTCCTTCCATGATGGATTGATCCAGTTCACCAACAGTATCTTTAGCAGCGAGGCTGATGAGGGTCTTTTTAGCGACTTTCATTTCAGCGTCCCCCTTGCGAAGGTCGTTGCGGAGCTCAGAAACACTGGCCACGTCTAGTCCTAGATTGGCTGCAAAAACGGTTGATTTGGAGCGCCCAAACTTGTCGGTCAATTCTTTTAGGATGTCCTCTTTTTTCTGTCTGGTAATAGCCATAATTCGTGATAAAAAAAATCTCAGTGTGCAGACTGAGACAAATCGAATTCAAAATTCAAAACTGAAGATTCAAAATTTGCTTTGTCTCGGCTGGACTTATGGGTGCCTGCTGTCTGCGACAAGGACTAGT
The DNA here is from genome assembly GCA_965369305.1 of uncultured bacterium. GTDB lineage: Bacteria > Patescibacteriota > Gracilibacteria > UM-FILTER-43-11 > UM-FILTER-43-11 > JAFGTE01. The sequence goes on along the minus strand of CBDUQG010000003.1, from coordinate 25,469 downwards.
ATAGGGATCTAGGCTTTTAAGTCAAATCTTTTTTAAAAGTGAGCCCGCCAGCGTAGAACGCGGCGGGCTTTCACCCCCAGTACTGACTACGACGCGCTGCGAGGCGGCGCGGGCACCCAAGAATGTGGTGGGGGTGGGCTAGTCTCTTTTCTGGTTTGCTCGACGATGAGCTGTTGGATACCGGCGTTAGTCACTTTGTAACTTTCTGTGCCGGCTTTATCCGTGCGGAATTCGATCAACTCCTTGTCGACAAGGGTTTCAAGCAAGCGGTCGACCACCTTGCCGACCTGGACGGGGTCCTGGCCACTTGGTGGGGGCTCTTCTTCGAGCACCCTTTGCTTGATGGTACTCTCAGTCATCCATTCTTCTTCGCTCACGAGGAGCATTTGAAGTATGTTTGCATTCACGCGTTTAATCCTTTCTTGTTTGGAGGTAAGCAACTTTAAAGAGAAAGCTGGCGTATTTTAGGGATAATTGGCTTTTTTGTCAATAGTCTTACGGCCTGGGCCGTTTTACGCTATTCTACTTGTATGAGGCATCATAAAGTCACATCCACCGAGGCCGGGCAGCGCCTGGACCACTATATTTCGGGCGTCAAACCCGATCTGACCCGCAGCTTTATTCAAAAGCTAATCAAAGACGGCAATGTTTTTGTAAACAACAAGAAAGTGACCAAGGCTGGCCACAAGCTAAAAGAAAGTGATGAGCTCATGGTTATGATTCCCAGTATCAAGGAGGTCGGCATACTTGCCGAAGACATTCCACTTGATGTGGTTTATGAAGATAGCGACATCATTGTGACCAATAAGCCCCCTGGTATGGTGGTTCATCCCACCGATCACGGCGCGCATGTATCTGGCACCCTGGTCAACGCTCTTATGCATCACTGTAAGGACCTATCGGGCATTGGAGGGGAAAAGCGACCTGGCATTATCCACCGGCTTGATAAGGACACCTCAGGGCTGATTATTTCGGCCAAGAACGATAAAGCGCATCGCCTGGTTTCCAAGCAGATTGAAAAGCGTACGGTTACCAAAACCTACATCACGCTGCTCAAGGGCCACCTTAGCCCCAAAAAAGGGAGTATTGAAGCACCGCTGATCAAAAGTCATGCCGGTGGCAAGCGTGACATGCAGATTTCAGGCAAATCCAAGGCCAAGTATGCCCTCACGCACTACGACGTTGAAAAATATGTGGGTGATTTCTCGCTGGTCCGGGTACAGATCGTGACAGGCCGGACTCACCAGATCCGCGTCCACTTTAAGGCCATTGGCCACCAGGTTTGTGGCGATAATATGTACGGAGACACTAAGACTAACGAAAAGCTTCGTGAACTTGGCCTGAAGCGCCAGTTTCTGCACGCGGCAGAACTCAAGTTCATCCACCCGAGCAATCAAAAAGAGCTTCACCTGAAGGCGAAACTCCCGAAAGATCTGAATGAGGTTTTAAAGAAGCTTACTTAACAGCCGTTACTTCGACCAGACTGTAGGGTTGTCTGTGTCCTTGGGTTCTTTCATAGCGCTTCTTGGCTTTCTTCTTGAAGACACGGATCTTGGCGGCCTTTCCGTGTTCTTTAATCAGTAGTTCAACCTGAGCCCCTGAAACAACTGGCGCGCCAATGTCAGTCTTCTTTCCATCAGAACGAAGCAGGACCTGGTCTACCTTGACCTTATCCCCTTCTTTATTAGCTTTCAGCTTAGGTACTTCCAGCTTATCTCCTTGCTGAACTTTTAACTGCTTTCCGGCGATTTCGACAATAGCGAACATAATTCTTTCGTTAAATGCTGGCAAAGTCTATCACTTGGCCTTTTTTTCGTCAAACCTTTTTAGGAAGGACTTTAAGAGCTGTGAGCCGATCTGAGCCCTATCGGTATAACGATTTAAGAGAGTGCGCTCATAAACAATGGCATTATTGTAGCCTGCTGATAGCTTCTTTAAGTCATTTTCAAGCTTTTCCTCGCTCAATTTTGAAACATGGGTGAGGTAGGTTTTAAGCTCAGAATACTCAAAAAGCTCGTCTGTTTTGGGCCCGTAACTAATAGGCAGAAGGGGTGTTTGAGTCAACAAAGCAGCAATCATGAAGTGAAAACGCATGCCAATAGCAAACTCGGCCGTCTCCATGATCTGCAAGAGGTCAGAAAAATGCTTGGGCAAGTAAAGCTCACCGCCCAAACGACTGACCAGCGGCTCTATCATCTGCATGTCATGCTCTTTGATCTGCTGCATGGAAACGAAGATGAACTGCGCGCCCTTTGTTTCTTTGAGCTTCTGGAGAAATTCAGTGAATGTGTCGAGAATCTTCTTGTTGTACTTAAGCCAAGGCCGAAGCGAAATGATGTAGGTGCTTTTACTGCGGCTTTTGGCAATGTCTGGCTTCTTGTAAAGAAAAACCGGATCAGCTGAAATATGCACGTCCTTTTTGAGGCCAATTTTTTTGAGTAGGTTAGCACTGTACTCATCGCGAACGACAATGGTGTCGGCCTGAGCGTAAGCCCATTTGGTCAGCCACCTGCCAATAGCCGTTTTTAACGGCCCCACGCCCGTGGCGTAAATGAAGAGGGGTTTTTTAAGCATCTTCACCCAGAAGATCTGCCAAGCCCACAGGAAGCAGGCATAAAGGTAGCTGTCCTGAAACAGTCCCCCGCCCCCCAGAATCACGGCATCACATTTTTTTAGGGCCTGAATTGACTGCTGGAAGCCATATTTAAAGCAGGAACGAAATCCCAGAGGAAAGAGCGGCGCTGCCTTGGCATTAAAAAGAGGTTTAGTCATTTCGGGATGCGCGGAAAAAACAGTCACCTTATGGTCGGTGAGCTCTCCGAGGATGGCCGTCAAAATAGCATCATCTCCAATATTGGTTGCCCCATAATTGCCAATGACCGCTATCTTCATCCAGTGGTGATAAGTTCAAGGATTAGCTCTCCTTCTTCTCTTCCTCTTCTTTTTCTTCTACCTGCTCTGTAGGCTCGTCATTAGATTCATCCTTTCCAGCTTCGCTGGCTTCGGCCTTTTCATCTTGGGGTGTATCTACTGGCGCTTCGTCTTCTTTCTTTTCTTCTTCCTTAGATTCCTCAGCTGGAGCCTCTTCCTTCACTTCCTCCTTAGCCTCTTCTTTTGGTACTTCCTCAGTCTTAGCTTCTTCAGCTGCTGCTTCTGGAGCTGCTTCAGCAGGAGTCTCAGCATTTTCTACAGATGCCTCTGAAGCTTCTTCAGCCCCTTCAGTCTTAGCTTCTTCTGCCTGCTTCTTTTGATCAGCCTTCACTGCTTCTGCATAAAGGGCCTCCATTTTAGCTTCTTCTGCTGCTCTTTCTTCGTCGGTTACGTGCTTTTCTGAAAGACGGGCAGACTTACCAAAGCGTTCACGCATATAGTAGAGCTTCTGGCGGCGAACTTTCGCCTTCTTCACCACGTGAATCTTGGTAATGTTCGGTGAATGGATAGGAAAAATCTTTTCAACACCAACCCCCTCAACGATCTTACGAACGGTGAAGGTCTTTTCTACACCCTCGCCATGCCCCACCTTGATCACAAGGCCCTTGAATTTCTGAATGCGGCTCTTAGAACCCTCGGTAACTTTTTGGCTTACCTCAACGGTGTAACCTGTTTTTACCTCAGGAACTTTCTGGAGATTGCCTTTCTGGATTTCAGCGATAGTGGGGTGCATTGGATTCAAATTAAAAAAGCTCGTGTATTTTAGAGTCCTTACAGAGGTTTGGCAAGGCGTTTTTACTTCACCATTTTTTCAAGTTCCTTCTTGAGCTTGTTGATGACAACCATGTTGCCCTGTGCGGACAGGATGTCCTTTACGAACTTGTCGTTACATTCAAGCCGATAGAGGAAGTCTTTTTTGGAGATGATTGTGAACTTGATGTCCTTCTTTCCTTCCATTTTTTCATCCAGGTATTTCTGGAGCTTCTTCTTGTCGACTTCACCCACTAGCAATAGGTCTACATTGGTGATTTTGCCGACGAACTTTCCAGAAAGAAGCAGGAAGTTCACTTCACCCATCTTGGCGATGGCACGTCCCAATTGCTCGTTGTCACTACTGGCCTTTAGGAAGATGTCGCGTAGCTCCTTGAAAATCAGGAAATCCTTGTTTATATAGTAGAACTTCTTGCGATTGCGAACACGGCTTTTCAGGAGTCCGATCTTCTTGAGATTATCGAGTTCACGTCTGACGGAATTAATCTGCTCATCGAGCTTTCGGGTCAGTTCGCGGATAAAAAATTCTTCATCCGGATTGAGCAAAAAAGTGTTGAGAAGCTTGACTCGCGCGTTGGAACTAAAAAGTGGCTTGAGCATGGTAACAATAATAAAAAAGACGAAATAATTTCCTGGAGGGGATTTTTTTCGTTTTTATTCATCCGACACTTTGTCCGGAACTCTATCGAGCACATAATTTATACATAGCTATTTTTCTTAAGGCAAGCAATTATGAGCCGTAAATGGGCAGCAAAAAAATTCTTGGCTTATTTAAGCCATCATTTGCAGTTGACTAATATTTATTTTATTTCATAAATAGAATCCAATTTTTGCTCATGGGCAATTTATTTGTTCTAAATTATGAACACAAAATTTATTCAACGCCCGCATCATCTAGCTCTTCGTCGTCACCCCCCTCTCCGGCACCCTGCTTCGGCATTTTCCACCACAATATCAAGAGACCCCCCATGATTGCACCGAGTCCGGCCGTCTGAAGCAGTACTAAAAAGGCAGGACTTGTTGAGCTGATAAGGTACCATGTACAAGTCGCTCCTACCTGGGCGAAGGATATGATAAGGATAAGAAGGAATACAACGCCGGCACTAGCCAAATAGAATTTCCGCATCTTTTTGTTTTTCTTAGTTTTATAGCTGTAGCCAATGTAACATGTTTAGCTTCTACCCGCAATCCATTTGGTGATATACTAGGCTCAATGATTTAAGCATTAAACATGAAGATCAAAAAGAAACATCTCATCGGCCTTTTGCTCCTGGTAAGCATCGCCTTAACCGCATGCTCCTTTGTAGGAACGACCAAAAAAGACATGGAAGCTCTACCTGAAGGAAGTGGCTACGAAGAATACAGTGCTGAGCGATTTGCCCAGCTTCAGGGGTCTGAGCGCTTCATGCTTTTCTTCCATGCTGACTGGTGTCCGACCTGTCGAATTTTGGAAGCCCGACTCAAAAGCGACCTGAGCATCCTAAATGGCCATACCGTTCTGGAAGCCAACTATGACCGTGAAGCGGAACTGAAAAAAGAATATGGCGTCAACGTCCAAACCACCGTTATCTTCTTCAATGAAGATGGCAGTGTTGCTGAAAAACGTGTCAACCCAACCCTTACTAAGATTGAAGAGTTCTTTCAATAAACCATAACCTTGCATATCATGCTTGACCCACTACTTATATTTACTTCGTTTATTGCGGGCGTGCTAACCATACTGGCCCCCTGCGTTTTACCACTTCTACCCGTAATTGTGGGTGGCGCTGCTGGAACCCGAAACCGAGCCTATCCTTTTATACTTGTTGGCTCACTAGCGGCTAGCGTGATTCTTTTCACACTCCTACTTAAAGCTTCTACCTTATTAATAGATATACCGCAGAATTTTTGGAAAGGGCTTTCAGGGGGAATCGTTTTGATTTTTGGTCTTATCTGGCTCTTTCCGACCACCTGGGAGAAAATTCAAGTAAAAACAAATATCCTAGGTAAATCGCAGTCACGGCTTTCTCAGGCTGGCCATGTTGAATCCAACTGGGGAGCGGTACTTATGGGAGCTGCCCTTGGACCGGTCTTTTCCAGCTGTAGTCCGACCTACTTTGTGATCCTGGCAACTGTTCTTCCGGTAAGCTTCCTCTCCGGTCTTTTCTACCTCATCATTTATGGGTTTGGCCTGGCGCTCATGCTTGGTCTTATTGCCTACTTTGGCCAGAAGCTTACCGCTCGCCTGGGTTGGGCAGCCGATTCTCATGGGCTCTTCAAGCGGGTCCTGGGAGCTCTCCTTATTCTTGTGGGTCTAGCTGTGATTACCGGCTACGACAAAAAGGTTGAAACCGCTATCCTGGATGCCGGGTTTGGCGTGACTGAATTTGAAACCAATCTCCTTGATAACATGGAGGAGCATATGGAAGAAATGGAGGCAGGCAAGGATGAAGACGGGCCCGATGATGGCACAGGTCTCCCTTACCTATACGAAGCGCCCGAGCTCACCGGTCTAGAAAACTGGATCAATGCCGAACCGATTGCGTCCATGGAAGAACTAAGGGGCAAAGTGGTCCTTGTGGACTTCTGGACTTACTCCTGCATTAATTGTATCCGCACCCTCCCCTTCCTTCAGTCATGGCATGAAAAGTACGCGGATGACGGCCTTGTGATTCTGGGTATTCACGCGCCTGAGTTCCAGTTTGAACAGAAGTTTGAGAATGTGGAAAAGGCAACGCGAGAGTTTGGCCTGACTTACCCCGTGGTCCAGGACAATAAATTTAAAACCTGGCGGGCCTACAACAACCGTTATTGGCCGGCTAAATACCTGATCGATCAGAATGGTGTCGTGCGCTACACCCACTTTGGAGAAGGTGAATACGAAGAAACAGAAGCTTACATCGCTGCCCTGCTGGCCACCGAAATGAAGCACTCTGATGTGGAAGCTCAGCAAGTGGACTTCCGGCAAATCGGAACCCCTGAAACCTATATCGGGCTGGCCCGCCGTGAGAATTTTGTCGAAGATTCTGACGCTGAGCTTCGTAACAGCCAGTGGACGCTGATTGGCGACTGGGAAGTTAACTTGGAACGAGCTATCAGCACCCGTCCCGAAGCTGGCATTCGCATGCGCTTCACTGCTTCAAAAGCCAATTTGGTGATCGGCGGAAGTGGCGGCGCAACCATTTTTATTGATGGTGAAAGAGCTAATCCAAGCAATGCCGGGGCCGATGCCCCTGGTGGCTTTCTGGAACTCGATGGAGAAAGGCTCTATGAATTAGCCAACTTTGGTGACGAGTATGGAACTCACGAAATTGAAATCATCTTTGATGATCCAGACACTGAGATTTTTGCCTGGACCTTCGGTTAAGAAAGCCAGTTAGCCGCCTTATGAAGGAGTTTTTCTGCCTCCCGGAGAGGCTCTTGGGCGTCGTAAATGATTCCCTCAATTTCTTTATTAACCTGCCTTTTGAGATCTCTGGCATTTTCCCGAATATGCACCACGTTGTGCTTTATTTTGCCAGCACTGGATGCCTCCATAGCCATGTCTGAAATAAGTGTTCCCAGCCCTGCTTCTATTTGAGCAGCCCGGGTGGTATGAATAGGTTTGCCTTCATCGTCCGTTGGCGCTCCCGCAGCAAGAACATCCACAATGGCCTTGGCAGCCATCTTTTTGATCATCTTTTTACCTTCGGGTGTGCTCATGGCCTTTTTGAACTGCTTGTTATCGCCAGCTAAATCATCTCCAAAGAAATCGATTAGCTTTCCAACACCGTACTCTATGCCCTCTTCAATGGGGCTGGTTTTCTCTGCTGAGGTTTTTCCTGGATTGGCCATTTTCTTTTTGATTACTTATTTCCCAGCCTGATCAATGTTTTGCTGGTGTTTGCGGGCAGCATCAATCGCTGCTCCGGGGCCGAGGCCTGACTTTTTACCCATGTCATCCACCGCATCTTCGACGGAATCAGGAGGTGTCGGTGCACCATCAACCAAATCTTCGCCGATTTCCCCCAGCTTCCTGGTTGCGTCTCTGAATAGGATTTCAGCCTCATTGAGAGGAAGGTTGTCGTTCAGCCAATCGCCTACACTTTTATCATTGTCATTGGCTGGAGCACTGCTTGCTTTTTCAGGGTTACCCATTTTCTTTTTGGTTAATCTGGTTATTATACCAAAAAAAGCTCATAAGCTCAAGCCGCATCACTTAATTTAAGCCTAATCGAGGTGGCGTTCAATCTTCTCAACCTTGAATATTTCAAGCACATCACCCGGTTCAATCGGTTTAGGGGTTGAAATCTTAATCCCACAGTCAGATCCCTTTTCGAGCTCCTTCACGTCTTCCTTCACATGCTTGAGGGATTCAAGCTTGGTTTCGAACAGAGTCTCTTCACCACGTGTGACTCTGACCATGGCATCTGCCTGGGCTTTACCATCGGTCACTTTACCACCGGCAATGACCCATTTCTTCTTGTTGAGGAAGATTTCCTTGATTTCAATCTTACCAAGTTCGATCACATTGATTTCCGGCTCAAGCATTCCGGAAAGGATAGCCTTAGTATCCTCAATCAGCTTGTAGATGATTTCGTAGTTCTTGATATCAACGTGCTCCTTTTCGGCCAGCTTATTCACATGAGCACTGGCTTTAACATGGAATCCAACCAGTAGCGCCTGCGATGCAGCAGCCATGACAACGTCGGTATCGGAAAAATTCCCTACACCGAAGTGAATGACTTTAACCGCCACATCCGACCCCTTGACCTTTTGAAGTGCCTGCATAATGGCCTCCAGACTACCCTTTGTATCGGCCTTAAGCACCATCTTGAGGAACTTGATTTCTCCTGAGCTGATCCCAGAAACAAGGCGCTCTACCATACTTCCACTCATACGCTCTTCACGCTCTGCCATCATGATCTTCAGCTTCTCAGCTCGCTCCTTGGCAACCTTTTCGGACTTGAAGGCTTGAAGAATATCACCGGCATGCGGCACCTTAGAAAGTCCTGAAATCAATACCGCTGCGGAAGGACGTGCGGACTTTTGACCCGCTCCTGTGTGATCGTGCATGGCTTTGATCTTACCTGTGGAGGTCCCCACCACCACACTATCACCAACTTGCAGGGTACCCGTATTGACCAAAATAGTAGCGACAGGTCCAAGTGCTTTATCAAGGTGGGATTCAACAACGGTTCCTACTGCCTGGCGCTTTGGATTGGCTTTAAGATCTTCCACTTCAGCGACCAGCAGAATCATTTCAAGAAGGCTGTCTATTCCATCACCTGTGTGCGCAGATACCGGCACCATGATGGTTTTTCCTCCCCAGTCTTCCGCCTGAAGGCCGTGCTCCACGAGTTCACCCTTCACCTTTTCCGGATTTGCATTGGGCTTGTCGATCTTGTTGATGGCAACAATGATCGGGATGCCTGCTTCTTTAGCGTGGTTCAGGGCTTCGATGGTCTGAGGCTTCACTCCTTCATCAGCGGCCACCACCAAAATGGCAATGTCGGTTGCCTTAGCTCCACGGGCACGCATGCTGGTGAAAGCTTCGTGACCTGGCGTATCGAGAAAGGTAATGAGTTTGCCGTTCTTTTCCACCTGATAAGCTCCGATGTGCTGAGTGATTCCACCTGACTCACTGGCTACCACATTGGCCTTTCGGATGTAATCCAGAAGTTTGGTCTTACCGTGGTCTACGTGACCCATGATACTGATGATAGGCGGACGGGTTTCGAGGTTTTGCTTGTCATCCTGAAGCAACTTGCTCAGATCTCCTTCAAAGAGATCTTCAACATCTGCTTCCTCTTCCTGCTTCTTAATTTCCACGCCAAGTTCCACTGCCACGATCTCGGCTGTGTCGTAGTCGAGCTTCTGGTTGATGGTGGCCATCACGCCGTTTTTCAGCAATGTGGCAATCACACTGGTGACCGGCAAACCAGTTTTTTCAGCAAATTCCTTAAGACTCAAGATGGACGGAATTTCAACGATGCCGGTCTTAGCCTTGATCTGTGGCTGCTCCTTAGGTCCGCGCTTTTGAGAGCTGGCGCGGTGCTTCTTCTGAGCCTTGAAGTGCTCGCGGTCCTGCTCCTTCATGATCTCGATTTCTTCGGCGCTAAGCTCGTCAGCCATTTCCTCCTGATAGTTCACCCTGGAAATTTTGACCTTGCGGCCTGGGTGACGGCGAATAACCTCGAGCTCCTCTTCCTGATGCCCTCCGCGCTTTCCACGCCTCTTCTTTTTGCTCTTGTAGTAGGTTTTTGGCAGCTCAGATGTATCAGCCTTCTTTGACCCAGCTTCCACTTCGATTCTCCTGGAAACATGGACTGAGGGCTTTTTTCCGGAAGCGCTTCGGGGTTCATTTTTAGGAACATAGCTCCGGTCTCTTTTTGGAGCCTCAGCTTCATCTTCTCCGGCTTCCTTTCTGGCCTTCGCCTCCATTTCTTCACGCTCCTTTTTGGTCATAGCGCGCTTTGGCTTTTTCTCCTCCTCTTTTTCCTCTGCTTTTTCCTCCTTCTTTTTAGCCACTTTTCCGTCCTTCATGATGACGGCCACTCGCCTGTTTTTGAGGGTTGGCTTGATCCTTCCTTTCAAGAAACGAATGATCCCTGCACTAAGCGCATCGTCTATTTCATGCGCACTGGGACTGATGCCGAAATTGGTTTTGGCAAGCTCCCGACGCAGTTGTTGCGTCGTGATCTGAAGTTCTCTGGCCATTTCATTTAAGTGCATCGAAGGAGGATTATTTCGCTTTCAAGCCCAAAAAGACTATCAAAGGAGACTTGCTATGTAAAGCTGGATTACTCGGTCAGCTCCACGGAAGAAGCCATCTTCTCCATGACATCCGTAAGGTCCGCCGGACCATCAAAGACATAATAGAGTTCATCAATCTTCTTGTAGGCGCTTCCACCAGGCTTTTCCATAAGACTCATGGTGATAACAGACTGATCTGCTTCTTCAAGGGCGCCATCAGCAAAACCTACCTTCCAGAGCGTGCCATCAACCGGGCCAAAACTAGCGTAGTACCAGGTTTTTGGCATGAGCAGGCTGAAGCCTTTTCGTTCATTCACATAAAGCGCGGTTACCGAAGAGGTATCGGGAACATCATAATCAGCCTCTTGCCCACTCTCATCTTCTTCGTCTTTTTCCATGACCACCACCTCGCTTTCATCCTCCCCTTCTTCAGATTCTTCCTCAAGATCCTCCGGCTTCTTGCCAGCATCCACCACATTCAGATCTCGGAAGGAAGCAGACTCGGTCTGCGTTCCTTCACCCACACATTCGTAGCGACTTGGGCAGCCCTTTTGGCTGTATTCCGAAATACGATACTCCTCGCAGCTGGTCGGTGGCGCAATGAACGGACAACTGGCTTCACCTGCCTCACCATTTATCGGCACGCAAACTCCTTCGGCATACTTGCCGTCACTTTCGAGCTGACAGATGTGCTCCTCCGCGCATTCTACCTGCTGAAGCCCACCACATTTTTCGCCTTGTGGCTGGCTGGTATAAATCAGCTCAAAACTATCGAGAAGGTCGTAAAAAAGCTCACGCTGAGCCTCGGCCCCCTTTTCATCATCCACCGCATTAATACTAGGACTGTATTTGATCAGATAGACCTTCTTTTTGGGTGGATTTGGCACATAGAAGCCAAGCTCACCCCCCGAAACAAAGCGCAGGGACCGCTGGGAACCAACGGTTACCTCTTTAGGGTCAGTGTCTTCCCGGCCGGAAGCAAAACCATCGAGGTCTGTTTCGTCGGAAAATACGGCAATGCTGACGACTTCTTTTTCTTCAAACTTGAGGCCCAGATCGCCGGTTCCCTCATCGAGGAGCCAACTATTTGGGTGACTGAACTGAAAGCCAAAGAGCTTGTTTTCGTAGTCTTCTAGTTCGACCGACTTGGTTTCATCAACATACGAGATTTCGGTCACTGTAAAAACATCTTTAGCATCCCCAATCCCCTTTTCGATGAAGCCCTTTACCAGCACTTCTTCATCAAGGTAGCGATTGAGGTCGATGGTAGGGCTCTGAAGAATAACCACTCCCACACCTCCTGTATCTAGCTGATGCGTGCCTTGCTGATAAACATCGAGCATTTCAAGCCTTTCCAGGGTTCCTTCATAGCTTTCACTTTCCGTGCTCACACCGCCAATACGGTCATCCAGGCTAGGACGTTCTTTTTTCCCACAGGCGGTCAAAAGGGCCAGTGGCAGAATCAGAATGATCAAATAAATGAATTTCTTTTTCATGACTCCAAGGATTAAAGTGGCCAAATTATACCACTTGGTCGGAATTAATGCTAAGGTATGAAGCATCATCACTTTTTTGCCTATGTTTATCGCCTTTGAAGGCCTTGATGGCTCCGGTTCCTCCACTCAGTCCCGACTCCTGGCAGACCGGCTCGAGAAGAACGGAAAGCCTTCGCTTCTGACCAAAGAACCCACGTCGGATAGTCCGGTGGGAAAGATGATCCGGGAAGTACTTCAGCATAAGTGGAGCGCTAGTCCGGAAGGGCTTCAACTGCTTTTTTGTGCAGATCGGGCAGAGCACCTCAAAAATGAAATCGAACCAGCCCTTCAAAGTGGCCGGGTGGTCATCAGTGACCGCTACCTTTATTCGACTCTGGCTTATGGCGGCATGAGTGTGGATATGGACTGGCTCAAAGAGCTCAATAAGAACTTCCGCCTACCGGACATCACCTTTCTTTTTAAACTAGACCCCGCCGAGTGTATCAAGCGAATTGCTGGCCGAGGTAGCGATTTTGAACTCTTTGAAAAAAGCGACAAACTCGCCAAGATCTGGGAAAACTACGAAAAAATCGCTCAGGAATTCCCGAACATTGAGGTGATTGATGCTAGCCAGACCATTGAAGAGATTGCGGAAGTGATTTGGAAGTCTGTTTCGGCGAAACTGACTTAGTGACTCACACCTGAAAAACGTCCCTGAAGGTTTTTCAGGGCTTCTTTGAGCTGCTCCGAGCTACAACTCCAGTGCCCCTGAAGATGTCTGATTTCTTGAGCTGCCTGAAGCAGGTCATTGGAGGTGACCCCTTCGGTATGCAGGTCCTGGTGGCTGACTTTATCATCTCGAAATGATGCCACAAGCGCTCGCCACTGAACAGTAGAAAGGGTTTGGATATGGTCCAGCAATCTTAGCTCAAGTGAATTCTTAGGAAGGCTGATCCTGATTCTCTGTGCATTTTCAGCGCTAGGACGTGGGTCTGACCAGGGAGACAAATGAGGCTGGACATGTGGACTTCGTTGGCTAAAAGGAGCAATTTTTGGCTGCTGGATACCAGGGTTACTAACTTTCGGCTGCATTCTTAAAGATGGGTGCTCAGAATCGGGAGACATGCCCAGTGCCACTCTCAGGCGCTTTCGATTATCACTGGTGTAGCCGCCTATTTGCTCAATCCGAAAATCCAGATCAGCACTACTGGCCTGCTGCCCACTAAGCCTTAGGTAAAGCTCATGTCTTTCATCCTGAGTCAGGTAGCGCACCAGGTCTTCAGGTGTTCCGGGTTTTAAGCCCTGAATTCCACTCGAAGGGTGTAGGCGGTTTTGGGTTTTCTCAAAATCAGATGGATCGCTAAAATCGCGAGCAAGCTCTTGCCAGAGTTCATTGCAATACTGCCTGTCTCCTAGTGAATTGTGCCAAAGGGTGCTTTGCAGCCAATCCAGAAGCCCCTGATGCCTGGCGTAGATGGCTGCCTTAGCGGACTCATCACATCGTAGGTAAGTCGAAATCACGAGTCGCTGATCAGCATTAAGTTGACGCGTGATCGCCCCGATCACTTCTTTGGAATCGGGTGCTTGTCGAAGGTGGTTGGGGTGCATCTTTGAAAAAGGTTACGGTGGGCTACCATCATTTTAGCAAAATTTACTTTGCCTTCTTTTTTCTGGGACCAATTAGGGCTCCACCGATGATACTTTTCAGACTTTTGGGCTTTCGGTTGATGACTGTGTGTGCTTGCCTCTGGCGTCTTTCTTCGTCACTTATTTTGGACTCCACAACGACCCTGGGTATGAAGTGGTCATCCGTGATGCTACCACCTGCTAACTTAACTTTAAGCGCTGCGAACATGGCGTTGACGGATACCTTTCGTCTTTCGGCCAATATATCAATGGCGCGGGACACCTCCCAAAAAATCTTGCCATGCTTGCCGGTAAGCTCGTTCACAGCACTGACGTCATCACGGTTTCTGAGCTGCATGTAGTCTTCAAGTGCTGCCTGCTCAGCTGGGGTCAGATCACTAATTAACTCATTTTCATTACATCCTGACTCGACCATTTCAACTACTGAAGCAAAGGTACGCGCAGGCTTTTCCCGTTTCTGAGCTGCGTGTCAATAGGGCGCTACTTCTTCGGCCACATTGTTAGTGCTGTTGGTACTTCTAAAAACACCTTTTGGCGGCACCGGACTAGCTGGTGGCTTTGGCGACGAAGCAGGCTTTGCGTGTTGCATCCAAGGTGAATCGGACAATTCTGGGGCATCTCCAGTAAAAGCGGCATGACCACCATAGTCGGATCCATTGGCCACCTGAGCAATACGCATAGCCTCGAGCCGGCCAAGTACTAGTTCGATGCTATCGAAACCGGGCTCTTTACGAATCACCATTTTGATGACCTTAGGGCCAATACCCGCCAGCATGCGAGCATTCTGCCCACCTTGACGAAGGTGCTGCTCAAGCTCATTTCGCTCTTGCTCAGAGAGATTATTCAGAAAATCGCCCAGTGGATCTTCAGAGGCTTTTTCTGACTGCACAACAGCCCATGGAGAAACAGGCTGCTTGTTTGCAGCTGCCTCAGGGAAAGTAGGAACATAAACACAATCGTCGCTGAGCGCTCCTAGGCTTACTTCGAATTCTTCTAGTCTCAGCCCCCTGTTCATCAGTTCGATCATTCGAACGGCCAGCGCGGTGTGACCTTTCTTACCATGTTCTTTCTCAAGTTTTGATAGAGCCGTGGCATCACGAACATCGACATTGACCAGATCCCGAAGCAATTCTTGACCTTCTGGAGTTAGATTCTGAACAAACTGATCAACCGTCATTTGTTCGTGAGGCATTTCATTCCAGATGTCTGCCATATTGATCTGCTTGCCCGGAGGAATGGCTTCTTCAGGAATCTCAATGGCCATCACGGGCGTCGGTCTTTCGGAATCACTGAATTCATACTCATCTGAGCTATTCGGTGGATTACCACTGACCATGTCTTCGTCATTTGGGTTGAAGGAAATGGTCTGACGCCCTGTTAGAAGTACTGAGAATTTTCGGTACACCTCTTCAGGGTAGCCGCTCATGGATTCGACATGAGTAATAATGTCGTTCATAGCATCAGCACCATATCTTTTGCGCAATCGATTCAGTGCCTTCTCATTTTTCTTGTCTTCAAGTGAAATATAAGCACCCAGCATCACCTGACCTTCGTCAGTCAGAAATCTAAAGAAGGCTTCCGGAGTCATCACAGTAGAATTCCATTCAGACGTTTCACGTGGTCCAATTTCAATGGCCTGCCCAAGGACTGTCATATCTGTTAGGGCAGCCATAATCCGGCCTCGATTCTCATCCAAATTGCCAGGCAACCTGGTCAGATCTCCAGCTAGATTTAGGAGTGCCTTGCGCTGAGTATCAGAATAGTTTTCTTGCTTAGATAGCTGAACAACGGCTCCAATATCACTTACGTCATCAAGGGTGAGTAGGGCCTGAAGCATTCCTCTTTCTTCTATGGTTGCCCCTTTGGCAATTTCCTCCGGACTAAGGCTTGATGGTGGGATGGACCACTGCCCTGTTTCTTCTGCCGCAACCGGATACTGAGCTGGTGCGGGGTCGCTGGTCGGCACATTGGCCAAGCGATTCAACATGGCTTCTCTCATGGATGTATAAGGACATCCGTAGGCAGCTACCAGCTCGTTGACTGCCGCCAAAATCTGAACAGCGCGCTCACCATGCGCATTTCGCAGGCGCGGAATGATAGCCATATCATTTGGATCGCTAGTCTCAAGAATATACTTAAGAACACCCTGCTCTTCATAGCTTAAACTGCCGACAAACTGATCAACAGTGCTAAATGAGCGCTCTGGGGCGGAGTTAGGAGGATTTGAACTGGAGTTCATATAAGTGCAACTTTAGTGATAGGAGGCAATATTATCGCATAAATTAATGATTTGTCAAAGTTTTATTGCCTTTTTCTCTATTTCCATTATAATCGATTTACCCCTCGGGGCTATTTTTATTTTTCCCTTCCCTAATGGCCATACTCGACGGCAAAGCACTGTCGGAAAAGCTTATCGATTCTGTCAAAAAAAAGGCAGAAGAACTAAGTCCGACGCTGGCCGTTATTCTGGTAGGCGAAAATCCGGCTTCGATGGCTTATGTACGTAATAAGAAACGAGCCTGTGAGCGGGCTGGAATCGAGTACCGAGAATTTAAGTACCCGGATACTATCACTCAGGAATCCCTGCTTCAGAAGATTAATGAACTGAACGAAGATGATTCTGTTAACGGCATGATTGTTCAACTCCCACTTCCTGATCAGATTTACGTCCCTGAAGTGATTCGAGCCGTTGCTCCCGCCAAAGACGTGGATGGCTTTCATGCTTATAACATCGGCAAGATGTTTCTCAGTCCTGAATTCGAAGACCTGCCACCCGCCACGCCTCTGGGCATCGTGAAGCTCCTGGACCACTACGACATTCCGATTCAAGGCAAAGAAGTGGTCGTGGTTGGTCACAGTAACATTGTGGGTAAGCCCATCAGCATGATGATGCTTAACCGTGATGCCACCGTGACCACCTGTCATATTTACACAAAGGATTTAGCGGCGCATACTAAGAGGGCCGATATTTTGATCGTGGCCGTGGGAAAAGAAAAGCTCATCACGGCTGACATGGTCAAAGAGGGGGTGGTCGTGATTGATGTAGGCATCAATCGCCGGGAGGATGGAAGTCTTTGCGGCGACACCGATTTTGAGAACATTAAAGACAAAGCCAGCTACATTACTCCAGTCCCAGGAGGCGTCGGCCCTATGACGGTTGCCGCCCTGATCCTTAACACCATCAGAGCCACGGAGCGCCAGGCCGCTTAGTTTTTTGTTTTTTGTTTTTAGCCAAAGCTAAAAGCTAGTAACCAAGAACTAAATAACCCTTCAAACTATGTGCGGAGTTCTCGGCATCTTGGCCAACCATCCCGTCGTTCAGGATCTCTATGATGGACTCATCGTCCTTCAGCATCGAGGTCAGGACGCAGCTGGCCTTGCCACCTATGACGGCAACCAGATTCATATCAAGAAAGGTAACGGCCTGGTTCGGGATGTTTTCCGTACCAAGAACATGATTCGCCTGAAGGGTACTATGGGAATCGGCCATGTGCGCTACCCCACCGCCGGCTGCTACACTGAAGAAGAGGCACAGCCTTTTTATGTGAACGCGCCGTTTGGCATTGTTCTGGGGCATAATGGCAATCTGACCAACTACAACCAGGTTAAAAAAGATGTGGTGGATAAAGACATGCGCCACCTGAACACCACGTCGGATTCAGAGCTACTACTCAACGTTCTGGCCCATGAAATGCTTCAGGAAAAGTGCAAAAAAAGTCTCACTCCTGATCAGATATTCTCCGCTGTGAAACGCGTCTATAAGCGTGTTGAAGGCGGGTACGCTGTTCTTGCAATGATTGCCGGCCACGGCCTTCTGGCCTTTCGTGACCCTAATGGTATTCGCCCACTGGTGATCGGGGTCAATAAGCAACCTGGCAAGAAGCCTGAATACATGATTGCCTCTGAGAGTGTGGCGATTCAGACTATGGGTTTTGAACTCCTTCGCGACGTTCAGCCCGGTGAGGCGGTTTACATTGATCAAAAAACTCAGAAGCTGCATACCAAGCAATGCGTGAAAGCTGATCCAACACCTTGTATTTTTGAATTTGTTTATCTGGCCAGACCGGACAGCCTGATTGATGGTATCAGTGTTTACAAAACCAGAATCCGCATGGGGCAAAAGCTGGCCAAGCAGATTAAGGAAGATAAAAAGATGCCGGACATCGACGTGGTGATTCCGATTCCGGAGACCAGCCGCCCGATTGCCCTGGCCATGTCAGAAGTGCTTAAAGTGAGATTCCGCGAAGGCTTTGTGAAGAATCGCTACATTGGCCGCACCTTCATCATGCCATCTCAGCACCTTCGCCAAAAATCTATTCGCTACAAACTCAACCCGATTCCGCTGGAATTCAAGGGCAAGAATGTACTACTTGTGGATGACAGTATCGTACGCGGGAATACCAGTCGTAAAATTGTAGAAATGGTTCGAGAAGCGGGTGCTAAGAATGTTTATTTTGCCTCTGCCGCGCCGCCAATTGTAAACCCGGATGTATATGGCATTGATATGCCCACCCGCAAGGAACTGATTGCCAACCGCCTGAGCATTAAGCAAATTGCTAAGTCGATTGGGGTGGATAAGCTTTACTACCAAAAGATTGAAGACCTATTAGACTGTGCCCGTGAAGGTAATAAGAAGATCAAGAACTTCTGCTGGTCTTCTATGGGTGGTCCTTACCCCGCCGGCAATATTACCGAAGAAGTCCTACAGCGTGTGGAAGAAGAACGTTTTGCCTACCAGACATCCGGTGGTGCCACGGATGAAGATCAGATGTCACTGCTTTATCTGAATTGTTAAATTATGATGCACTACATATGCACCGGTAGCTGCCACGGCCTTTCTGATGAAGAAGGAATCTGTATGACTGAAGGCTGCAGTAAGCACTATGAGATTCTGGATGAGTGCAGTTGCGAGAACGGAAAGCACGGGATGGGCGTTGAGACAAAAGACTCAAACGGAACCGTTCTTCATAGCGGTGATGATGTTCACCTGATCAAGGATCTACCACTTAAAGGCACCAATCAGGTTTACAAGCGAGGAACAGTGGCAAGAAACATCAAAGTTGGTGATGATCCCGAATATGTTGAATGTAAGTTTGGTAAAACAGCGATCATGCTTAAGACTGAGTACATAAAGAAAAAAGACTGATGAGAATTCTACTTGTGGGCAACGGTGCCCGTGAACACATCATCGCGACCAAGCTAGCCAAGTCGCCCAAGTGCGAAGAGCTGATGGTTTTTGCCAGTGCCGTGAATCCAGGCATTGAAGTACTGGCTTCGGTTTATCATGTGGGTGATATTTTAGATGCAAAAGCCGTTCGGGAATTTGCTGTGAAGAATATGGTCGATTTTGCCGTGATTGGACCTGAAGCCCCCATTGCTGCTGGTGTGGTGGATGAGCTAGCCCTGGGCGGCATTCCATCTGCCTCCCCCACTCGGGAACTGGGACAACTGGAAACTTCGAAGGCTTTTACCCGAGACCTTTTAAAGAAATACAACATTCCTGGCAACCCCCAATTTAGAACTTTTGATTCAGAAGGTGGCATGCTGGAATATGCAAAGAGCCTGGGTGAATTTGTGGTGAAGGCCGACGGCCTGCACGGCGGAAAAGGAGTGTTGGTTCAGGGGGATCATTTCAAAACCGCTGAAGAAGGTGTCGAAGCAGCCAAGAAGTTCATTGAATCAGATGGCTACGTGGTACTTGAAGAAAAGTTTATCGGTCAGGAATTCAGCCTAATGAGTTTTGTGGATGGTGAAAATGTCGTGGATATGCCA
The DNA here is from genome assembly GCA_965369305.1 of uncultured bacterium. Classification (GTDB taxonomy): domain Bacteria; phylum Patescibacteriota; class Gracilibacteria; order UM-FILTER-43-11; family UM-FILTER-43-11; genus JAFGTE01. Next base: position 6,159 of record CBDUQG010000003.1, on the reverse strand, counting down.
CCGATTCAGGATCATAAGCGTGCCTTTGAAGATGATAAAGGGCCCAACACAGGAGGAATGGGTAGCTACAATTACCCTGAAAATCTTCCTTTTCTGAATGAAGCGGATTTGAAAGATGCGCATGAGATCACTGTGAAGGTAGCAGCTGCTCTCAAAGAGGAACTTGGCGGCCCATTTAAGGGGATCATGTACGGTGGATTCATCGCCGTCAAAAACGGGGTCAGACTCATTGAATACAATTGTCGCTTTGGCGACCCAGAAGCCATGAACGCTCTAAGCCTACTGGAAACTGATTTTGTGGATGTCTGCCAGGCCGTTATTGATGGAACACTCGATCAGCTAGAAATGAAGTTCGCGAAAAAAGCCACGGTTTGTAAGTACGTGGTGCCTGAAGGTTATCCGACAAATTCAGTCAAAAATGAGCGTATCGAAATCGGCAATCTGCCTGAAGGTGTGCAGTATTACCTGGCTTCGGTTGATCAACGTGAGGACGGTCTATATATCCTCGGCTCCCGCTCGATCGCCTTTGTGGCCGTCGCTGATAGCATTGAAGAGGCCGAAAAACTGGCCGAGCAGGGTGCGAAGTCCGTAAAGGGCCCTGTCTTCTACCGTAAGGATGTCGGAACCCAAGCCCTGATCAAGAAGCGTATTGGGATGATGGAAGCGCTTAGGGATTAGGCCCTTTAAAAAGGGTAAACTGGCCTATATTGGTCTTGTTTTTGAGGTGCAGAAATGGTATAATGCATAGATAATCAAAAACAAACTGATGAACATCAAAAGCGCACTGGACTCCACTGCTAAAAAATTGACTGCCGGACTGATCGGACTTTTCGCTATCGCCGCTATGGCTTTTCTGAGCTTCATACCAGCCAAGGCAGATAGTCCGACTTTCTTTTTTTCGAGTTCGGCTGGCTGCAGCAGCGCCATAACTAGCTTGGATGCCAGCGTTGGCAGCCCGGTGACACTTCACCTTTGTATTGATGCAGAAAACGAGGGGGATGGTCTTTTGGGAGCTGAAACACACGTGTCCTACAACACTTCTGCGGTGGCTGTGAGCAGCATTCAGTGTGATGTTTTTGATACTTGTATTGATCTTTCTGAATTCGGAAGTGTTAAGTTCCTGGGGGCTTCGGGCCCACTGCCTGACGGCACCCCTGCCACCGCCCAGGAGGAATTCGGCAGTTTCGTCGCAACGTTCAATAATGCCGGATCATTTAGTTTTAACTTCAGTGTTTCACAGGTCCTGAATGACGCTCAGGATGTCGAAAACCGAAGCGCTCTTGGCCTGACTGTAAGCGCCAGTGAAAGCGCTACAGAAGGCGGACCAGAAGAAGAACCGGAAGAGGAAGAAGAAACCCCCGAAGAGGAGGAGCCGGAAGAAGAGCCCGTGGAAGAGGAAGCTGAAGAAGAGGAAGAAGTTGTAGAAGAAACTGAAGAGCCGGAAGAGGAACCTGAGGAAGAGGAAGTACCAGAGGAAGAGGAAGTACCAGAGGAAGAGGAAGTACCAGAGGAAGAGGAAGAGGCACCTGCCCCAGAAGACTCAGAAATTACTAGTGTTCTGCTCACCCCCCTAGCAATCACTGCCACACCTGGTTCACAGGTACAGGTTGTTTCTAAGGCGAACTATACAAATGACCGCCCAAGCGAGAACATCACCTCATGTTTTCCTTGTCCAACACCAAGCAACAGTTCGAATGGAACCACGACTTACAATGTTGTAAGTGGTCCTGGAACCTTTACGGGAAGTAAGATTTCTGTAGCTCCGTGGGCTACCCCTGGTCAGGTTATAGCCATCAATGCTCAATATGATGACAATGTTAGTGGTACTAGCGGCCTAAGTGCCAATCAACTTATTACCGTTGTGGCCGATAGCCCTGATGAGCCAGAGGAGGAACCTGAAGAGGAGCCAACTGAGGAAGAAACTCCTGAAGAAGAGAGTGAACCAAGTGAAGAAGATGGCGGTGAGGGCGAAGGAGAAGAACCTGCCGATGGTGGTGAAGGTGAAGGTGAAGGTGAGGGAGAAGGTGAAGGTGAAGGTGAGGGCGACGGCGCTGTTCACGGCGCTGCCCCTGAAGATTATGAAGAAGTGGCTGAAGTAGCTTTGACAGAGCTGGAGCCACAGGAGAATTCTGATGTGGTGATTCCAACTGAGCCAGAACCAGACACCTGTGCTTCCTTCAGCGATGCACTTGATGGTGACCGTGATGGTCTTTCAGACCGCACCGAGTGCTACCTAGGAACCAATGCTCAAAATCCTGACACCGATGGCGACAGCTGCTGGGATGGTGATGAAATCAACCGATTCTATACCAACCCACTTACCTCGGGTGACTGTAGCGTGCGCCAGGTAATCGAAGAAAAAGTTCTGATCGTTGACCCTAAGCCGGACTGGATCCTACGCCGCCTGGAAGTTTCCGGAACTACTCCAAGCCGCACTGAGCAGGTGGGTATTGTGGCCTTCCCGGCCATCTACAGCTCGCTAAACCCAGTCATTGATGGTTTTGCTGAGCTTAGTACCCTACTGGGACAAGATGAGGTCGAGGATGAAGCCCTAAATAACCACGTGGCTGAGCTGAAGAGTGACATTGACACACTGAACGCCTTCATCAATGAGTCGGTTGAAGAATATGACAATCTAACTGACGTCATTTCTGTTGCTTCCGGCCTACTGGACATAGAAGCCCCTGACCCAGAATCTGTTTCAGAGGCGGCCCAGGAATTGGCCGGCTTTCTAAGCGAGCCAACTTTCCTTGGTGAAATCACGGATCTAAAGGAAGTTGGAACGGGTGATGAAATAACCGCTGGTTTCCACTTAGAATCAAATGAACCTATTGCTGATGGTGTTTATGAGCTGGTTGCAACAGCCTTTATGTCTGACGGAAGCAGTCTATCAAGCGCCCCTGTCATGGTGACTCTAGACAGCACGATCAGTGTTCCTGAACCAAGTCCGCAGAGCCTTGATGGTATTTCACTTGCAGGAGTTGACGGACCAATCCAGGTAAAAAGCGGTCGACCTGTACTGTCTGGCCAGAGCACCTACGGCGTGCAGATTTTTGCCACCTGGGAGAGCCTTGTTCTAGCCTCATCCATCATCGCTGATTCCAGTGAAGGTGGTTTTAATATCCAGGCTCCACGCGAACTTGAAATCGATGAACCTCATACTGTAAGCGTTTATGCCGTTCACCAACAAGATGCCGGCCAGGTACGCTCTGAAAGTGTTATCGTCGACTTCTCCGTAGGTGAACCGATACCTGGCTACCTGAGAATTGTTTATGGCATCCTGATTGTACTAGCAACTATTCTTGTACTTATGGGAATCGCCGCTCTAGTGGCCAAGCGTCGTATCGTTAAGATTGACCATCTACCACCGGAACACCGTGCCAAGGAAAATGAGCTCTACGAAGCTTTTGGCCTTGAAAAACCACACGATCACGACGTGCCAAAAGATCATAAGGACAAAGAAAAGGAAGTCTCAGCTGCTTTCGGTGCACTGAACGTGGATGTAGAAGAAGCTGAAGATTCAAAAGAAACCGCTCCCATTGAACTTGAAGAAGTGAGCGTTGAAGAGGAAGAAGATTCTACACAATCTTAACCTCGATACGTGAATCAATGCGCTGCTGCAGCGTGTTTTGAATGAACACCAAAGTGCCTGATTCGGAAATCGGACAACCACCACAGGCTCCATAGTAGCGAATGAGAATGTCGGTTCCTTCGATGTCCATGATCTCCATGCCTCCCCCATCCATTTCGAGGGCCATATAGACCTGCTCAGAAAGCACCTCGTCAATCATTCTGATCTTGTCGTCGAGTTCGAGACTCAAGAAGTCTACCGGTCCGGTGTTTTCAGCCTGCTTAGTCACGAGGTGTTTCGTTAAGGACTAGCCCCAGCTCCAGCTTTGATTGCTTGCGTTTCATGAGGTAAGACAGGAAGTAGTAACCACCGAAGAAGTAAGCAAGAACCGTACCAGAAACAAAGAGACTACTTAGACTGATCGTGGATGAAAGAACGAAGTCGTACATAGCGTGAAGGAACATGGCTAGCAGTAGTCCGATGGTCATCATTTCATTGTGATACATCACTGATTTTCTTAGGTGGAGTGCGCGATTAAAGAAACTTAGAACCGGATGCCGTTTCTTTTCTTTGTGTTCCATGCGCAAAATGGGGGCTGCAAAATGAGCCAGGCCAAAGTAGTAACCCAGTACCCCGGAGCAAAGCATGTGAACCATGGTCACGATGGTCACACGTGAGGCTACCAGAAGCAGGAAGCCATTGGTCGTGAGATTGTTCCACTGCCCGTTGAAGTAAATGAAGTTCTCGTAGAAAGAGAAGCCGAGTGCGCTAACGATGGCCAGAGTAATCACATCGTCTATGGAACGGAAAAAGTCACGATTGATGAACTTCATGACCCAGAATTTGGCAAACTCTTCCATCGCCCCGATCCCCAGGAAGGTGGCAAAACTCGCCAGCACTGTATTAACGATCATGGAACTTAGGTTGCTGCGGAAATCCACCAGGGTCACCTTAGCAAAGATGAGATTGATGGTCGTGTCCCAATACCCCTTATATAAAAGAATGAGCTGGGCCGCGAAAACACCTCCCATGAAGGTGAAGAAGACCAGCCACTTATTTTCCTTATGTTTTTTCAAGAACAAAGACGCCCAGATCAGCGATGGAATGAGTGCAAGGAGGAGTGTGATGATGTGCTTGGTTTCGAACATATTTAGAGGATTTCCCTGGTCATATAGTGAGCTCCTAGGTTATCAGGTCTAGCTTGGCAAGCCTCAACGATTTTGTAGCAGACCAGCTGACGGTGTTGAACCCGGTAATCCCTGGCTGGGATAGTTACGATTTCTTTCTTAGCCTTCGCCAGCCCTTCTGTGGTCCTGAGAATGCCGACGTTTTCCCACATGATTTGTCCGAGACGCTTGCCATAAACCTTCACCTGATTGATGTCTTCAATGATGACGGATGGCGGCTCAAGAGACTCGATATTAACATTTTTCTCCGCATCCATAGAAGCGCTTTTTTCCAGGCTTTCATAGATAGCCTTGGCAAAAACAATGGATTCCAGCAGCGAGTTGCTGGCCAGACGATTGGCGCCATGAACTCCGGTGCAGGCCACTTCCCCGACAGCATAGAGGCCGGGCAGCTTGGTTGCACCCTTTAGATCGGTAGGCACTCCGCCGCAAGCGTAGTGAGCCACTGGCGTGATAGGAATAAGATCGGCAGTCAAATCCAGACCATATTCCTTGAGGGCTTTTTGGATATTCGGAAATTTCTTTTTAACGAGCCCTGCTTCAACATGTCTCATGTCGAGGTATACTGGCCCGGTCATTTCTTCGATAAAAACAGCCCGGGAAACAAGATCGCGAGGAGCCAACTCAGCCCGCTCATCGAATTTAGAAAGGAAGGCTTCACCACGGCTGTTTACGATTTTAGCCCCCATACCCCTAAGGACTTCTGAAAGCAGAAAATGCCTCCCCTCTTTTGGCTGGGCCAGGGCGGTTGGATGGAACTGAACGAATTCGATGTCTTTGAGTTCGAGGCCGGCATTAACAGCCAGTGCTAAGCCATCTCCTCCGGACCCCTTGGTATTGGTGGTTTTACCAAAAAGCTGCCCCAGCCCTCCGGTGGCCAGAATGGTCTGCTTGGCAGCAATAGCCTGCATCTTGTCACCATCAACCCCTCGAATGAAGGCCCCCTTACATTCCCCTTCGTCTACAATTAGCTCAACAGCTTCGGTTTTTTCGAGAAAAGAAATACTGTTTTTGCGCTGAACCGCTTTGATCAAAACTTCGAGGATGTCGCGCCCAGTAAAATCAGAGCTGCGCCAGACTCTAGCATGAGAATGCCCCGCCTCGAGCATGGGATCGCTTTCGAGCTTTAGACCGAGCGATTCCAAAAAACGAATGGCTTTAGGCGCCCCAAAGACCATTTGGCGGACAGCTGACTCATTACAATGACCGGCGCCTGCGCTCATAGTGTCTTCCATATGATTTTCGAAGGAGTCTTCTTTGGTCATCACAGCAGCTATGCCCCCTTGTGCCCAGTAGGTATTGGCATTTCGGACTTCACCTTTGGTTACAACCGTCACCTCGCCCAGCTCACTCAAAAAATAAGCGGTCGCAAGACCGGCAATCCCTGAGCCTATGATGAGG
>CBDUQG010000002.1:0-33631 GCA_965369305.1 uncultured bacterium | reverse complement strand
CATTTATTTTTTTGGTTATTAGATAATTATACCTTAAATAAGCCGAGAAATCAATGGTAATAACCCAAGAATTCAGCGTTTGAGGGGGTATATTATGGAATTATATTGACATAATGCAAAAAATATCATATTATTCATAGCCTGCGGATTTACTCTAGGCACCAAACAAGTATTACGGGATCCCCCAAGTTGTCTCACCCAATTGCATCGTGCAAATTTTTGAGATCTATTTGGGGCATTTTTATATCGGTAATCCCTCCCGATATGAAATATGAAAAAAATCTTCACTTTTCTGTTCTCCCTACAGCTGTTTCTGTTCCAGTCTAGCTTCATTGCTTTGGCTGATGAAGTGCCCGATGCTCCATTTGAGGAAGCAGAATCCTTGCCAGAAGACTCTGATACGGAAGTCCCTGAGTTGGAGCCGGAAGACCCAGAACCGATACCTGAGTCAGAGCCTGAATCTGAATCTGAATCTGAATCAGAAATAGATTCAGCCATTGTTATCAATGAGGTGCTCGCTGATCCTTCTGAAAAGGACAGTGAGAATGAATTCATTGAGCTATACAATATGGGTTCTGAGCCGGTAGATCTTTTGGGTTGGCAGCTGGATGACGCAAGATCCGATGGCGGACTTTATACTTTTGACAATGAAAGTCTGAATTATGTGCTCGAGCCCGATTCCTATTTAGTCTTTTTTCGTCCTGAAACTAAAATCACTCTCAATAACGACACTGATTCTGTTAGCCTATTCAATGCTGAGGGTGAATTGATGGATTTCTTTGAATTCGATTCTCAGGGTTCAGGTCGTTCTTGGGGTAGAAGCCCTGAAAACTATGAAGAGTGGCTGGTTTTTAAAACACCCACGCCAGGTGAGCTGAATTTTATCGAGCCAAACAAGATTCCGGTTGCCGTTATTGAAATTCAAAAGGACACCAAGCACATGAAGCTCAATGTGACAGGGGAATCTAGTTATGATCCTGATGGAGACAAGCTGACCTTCCTGTGGGAGCTTGAAGAGGGTGTTTTTGATGAACGTGAGAACCCTCTGAAATACACCTATGAACAGTCGGGTGAAAAAATCGTTAGATTGAGAGTGACCGATTCTTACGGTGATTTCAGTGAGGCGGAAATCACTTTTGAGGCCAAACCAAAGGGGTCAGGCGGTGGTCCTGAAGACGAGATCTATCCCATATACAATCTAATAAACGAAGTCATGCCTTCTCCCGAAGGCAAGGATGATGAAAATGAGTGGGTGGAGCTTTATAATCCTAATCCTTTCGGCATTGATCTTTCGGGTTGGTACATTGATGACGCCGAAGGTAAAAGCCGGCCTTATAAAATTCCAGACTTCACAGTGATCATGCCTGATTCCTATTTGGTTTTTTCTGAACCAGATATAGGTTTGTCTTTCAAAAATTCAGAAGACGTTGTGCGGGTGCTTGATCCAAACAAGAATGTGAATCAGGAAATAAAGTATTCTGAAGCTCAGGAAAACTGGACCTATGCTAGAGTGTCTGGTGATCTTTATGAGTGGACGCCTAATTTTACTCCTGGTGATCCAAATGACTTTCCTCCGCCACCCAAACCTTATCAGCCAGGTGATGTGGTTTTTGAAAGTGTACTGCCCAATCCTGAAGGCACGGATTCAGGAAATGAAAAAATCATTCTTTCTAACAAAACGTTTGAACCAGTCAGTCTTGCAGGTTGGTCGATTCTGGATGCGAGCGGATCAGAAAAGTTGCTGGCGGACCTCAGCATTCAGCCCGAAGACTCGCTCACCTTGGTAGGTCAGGATTTTAAAGTTTCGCTCAATAACTCTGATGAGAGCCTCACCCTTTTTGATGCGACTGGAAACTTCATTGATGAAATCAAATGGAAGTCATCTGCTTCGGGACGGTGGCTTTTTAATCCTGATGCTCTCAAAAACGGAATGGAGGCCGAGGTTGTCAGAACGATTGACGGAGATACCTTGGTGGTGAGTTTTGACGAAAGGCGACTAACTGTGCGCCTCATTGGAGTTGATACTCCGGAAACTGTTCACCCCTTTAAGCCCGTCGAATATTTTGGAAAGCAGGCGTCAAACTTTCTTTCCGAAAAGCTTGGCAGTCAATGGGTGACCTTGGAGTTCGATGAGAATAAAATAGATAAATATGGTCGCGTGCTTGCCTACGTTTACCTGGGTGATGAAATGATTAACCGTTCTATTGTGGCCCAAGGCTATGGCCATGCCTATACCCGATTTCCTTTTACGCACCTTGAAGATTTTGTTCTGGCTGAGTCTGAAGCCAAGGAATCAGAATTAGGACTTTGGCAGAATAAAAAAGTCGGGAATCTCCTTTTAGAGCTACTTGAAGAAGAATCTGAAGAAGAATTAGTTCTGGATGAAGAACTCTTACTCCTCCTTGAAGAAGAGATTGTTGAAGAGGAAGTAGTTCTGCCAGAAGAGGCAGAAGCCCCTGTTATTAGTGGGCCCGACTGCTCGTCAGAACATCTAAAAATCGATAGCTTCCTGCCAGCTCCAAAAAAAGGTGAGGCTACTGAATATATAAAGCTCATTAATACCGGTCCGGTGACAATCTGTCTATATGGATGGTCTTTAGACGATAATCTTGATGTTGGATCAGATCCTCATGTGATTTCGGGTGGTGCCATTGCTCCTGGTGCTATTCGTACTTTTCGAAAGCAAGAGACAAAACTTTCTCTAAACAACAGTAATGACTGCGTGAACTTGCTGGATCCATGGGGTATGTTGGTTGATCAGATCTGTTATGACAAAACACACACAAATGAAGTATTTAGTCATACTGGTGGAGACTGGGTGCCCAAGCCACGTTCCAAAAAAGCAAAAAAGAAGTCTTCGGGACTTCGTCACCGCTTCAGCCGGCCGCTCACTTCTTACCAATCTGATCTTCCGGCTACAGTTTATTCCGGGCTGGTTGCTGAGGTGAATGATGAAAACCAGAAGCTCACTCTTGAACTAAATCTTAACCAAAAAGTCACCGTTTCCTATGCAAATTCACCAGTTGATATATCTTTGACCAGAGAGCTTATCGACTTTTCAAAACCTGTTCAGATCAGTGTTTATGAGTCAGGACAATTCAAGAGTCTTCTCTCCATTGAACCGGCTACTGCTGATTTAAGAACTGTTGAGCCTGAAGAGGGAGGCGGACGTGGCACTTTGCTTTTTTTGACAATCCTGTTATTATCACCTCTCGTTATTTATAAAGTATGTCCAAAAATTCTCAAAAAATGAGCAAAACTGATGTTGCTTTGGCGCCTAAGCTGCCTACAGAACACAGTATTCGAAAGAAGTTTCTTGCCATTACCGGACTGCCGATTCTTTTTAAGTATGATGCTGAAATTTATCGAGGTGCGCTTAAGGCTTTGCTAAAACGAGAGCGACCAAGCTTTCCTGGTTTGCCAGCCAGATTTGCCGCTGACTCTGCAGCACATGCTGAGGATTTTATGAATTATGATGTGGAAACACACGGTGAATTTTCTGAAATTGGGGAGGGTGAGCGGGGCATTATTTTGTCTAACCATCCCAATGATCCTTACTTTTGGTCCTGGTGTGACGTGGCGGCAAAAAAGTTCAGTCCTGACCTCAGGCCCATTGGTAAAAAGGGCATGCTTTATGATCCTAGAATGCTTCCACCTATTTTAGGCTGGCCTGCCTATCTGGGTAACATGATGATTCCTATCAATCGTAAAAATCGTGAATCCGCTGTTTCTGATATCAGGCAGGGCTGCGATAAAATACTCAGACCAGGTGACTCGCTCTTTATATTTCCTGATGGACATCGGCCTACTGAAAAAAGATTAACTCAGTCCCGTGAAAAGATGGCTGAGAAATATCCCGACCTGCATGAAACCATGCCTTACACCTGTTTCCCGAAAAGTGGGGGGCTTATGACCGCCCTTTCTGCAACCATGAATAAGCCAGTTCGAATTCTTAACATGACAGTTGGCTCTAGTGTGGATCCAAATTCTCAGGATCCTTACGGATCTACTTTCCACGCACACGGTCAAGAAGTGAAAAGAAACGAGCTTTTAGGGCCAAATATCGATCCCGCAAAGCAGGAAGCACACCTTCGCGAATGGCTCGTGGAAGAATGGAAGCGAAAAAACCAGATGATTGAGGAGTGGATTGAATCATAGCGGCCTGATCACCCCACACTTTTTCATGTGCCTGCTTCATGGCCTCTTCCTGACTCTTTTTGCGGTCAATATCTGGATATAGCTCAGGTGGAAATAGTACTTCATCAAGCTTTTCTTTGAAGAATCGCTTGGCATGGTACTCATCCCAACTCACTCCTTTGCGGTATTCCGTATCAGCAAATCCATCTGGTAGAAAGATTTGAAATTCATATTGGTGTTTGCGACCGTCTCCTCGTGTTACTTTCATCTTAAATTTGAGCACCTTAAGATTTTCGGAACTTCCTTTTCCGTTTCCTTTAAAGCCCTTTCCATCAAGGCTGTCTTTCCACTCTTTTTCATCAATCTCAATAGATTCATCTATGTTGTCAATCCGGGCCTGTAACCTTGCAAGGTCTTCTTCAGATTCTGCCACGTCCATCCGGTCATACAAGTCATCTTTGACTTCGTTCTTGATCTCCTCCTGGAACATTCTGAAGAAATCCTCCCAGTCTTCACGTTCTTCAAATACAAGCTTGAACCCGTTTCGATCCAGATCCTTTTCTCCTATTTTTGAACCGTACCTTAGTGTTTTAGTTAGTCTGGATTCAGGTGTTTTACCTCGCTGGTCGAGGTAGAAGAATATTTCTCTTTCCTCCCCCTCAAGGTTTATAACTATTGTTCTGCGGCATGGAAGTTTGGTTAGCTGAGTGGGACGATTACCTTCCATGCTATTAGGCTTTTGCTTTAGGAGTTTGGCATCTACTGTACGATAATCTTCAGGGTCATGAGTTGAAAGAAGATAATGTGGAACCGTGTCACCAATTCTGCCACCTTCGGGTAGATCGACCACTCTTTCGTTGAAGACATCCATCATGTACTGAAGCGCTTTGTCGTTATCCTCCTCTTGTTTGCTGTAATCACGAATTTCAGCGATGAATTTCATCAGGAGCAACTTACGGGCTGCTTCAAATTTAATTATGGGTGCATATCTGTCATCAAAAGACCAAAGTACTAATTTGGCTGCATCATTACAACTCGCAATTTCTCCGTTTAGTGACGCAGACCCATCACCTGGAAAAACATCACTGATCAGTTGCCTGATATATTTGTCAGCTTCATAGCCCATACTACTTAGGCCCGACTCCCTTTTCTCTTCCTTGTATTTTTGGAGAAACTCAAGTTTAGCTTTTAGTTGAGCATTGATTGCTTGCTCCTTTGCATTAAGCCTTGATGAGGTTGGTGGCATGCCGTTTGTATCCTTTCTAGCTTTAAGTCCATTTGGCTCAAAACCAGTATGCTCCCTGATGAGTCTACGGGTTTCCCGAATAACTTCACCACCATTTTTTTTGAGGTATTCCACTAGCTTTCGGCGATCTAAATCTTTGCCAGTTCCCAGCCCAATAACTTCTAAATATTGTCTGGGTGTGAATTCTTCCTTTGGTTTGTCGGGTTGATTAGGTGACATGGACAACTATGGCTGTTAATTATGACCAATATTTCATTTTTTGTCAACTACATGCCATGTACATTATACGCCTGAATATTTAATATGGTTGCAGTTATTTTTCATGCCCATGCTTACCTACATTCTTTTTGCTCTCGGCTTTATTTTCCTGATCAAGGGGGCGGACTATCTTGTTGATGGTAGTAGCTCTCTGGCCCATAGGGTTGGGATTTCTCAGTTGGTGATCGGACTGACCATTGTTTCTTTTGGAACCTCTGCGCCCGAACTTTTAGTCAATATCATTGCCAGTTTTCAGGGTGCCGGTGATGTTGGAATCGGTAACGTTTTGGGTAGTAATATCGCCAACATCTTCCTGATTTTGGGTGTTGCGGCAGCCATTTATCCGCTTCGCATCAAAAAAAGCACGACCTGGAAGGAAATTCCACTCAACTTTCTGGCGGCCTTAGCCCTTCTTGCTCTGGCCAATGACGCCATTATTGACGGCGCCAGTACATCTATTCTTACGCGCATTGACGGGATCATTCTGATGCTCTTCTTCATTATTTTTGTCTACTACACTATTGGTCTTGCCAAAGCTGAACATCACAACAATGGGGCCGTGCCAAAACATGGAATTGCGAAGGCTTTTGTGATGGTAGCGGCTGGTATTCTCGGGCTTGCTTTTGGAGGACAGTGGGTGGTCAACGGTGCGATCGAAATTGCTACAAAGTTCGGTATCAGTGAAGCTTTGATCGGCCTGACTATCGTCGCTGTAGGTACATCTCTTCCAGAACTAGCCACATCGGCTGTAGCTGCCTGGAAAAAGAATGCTGATATTGCCATCGGAAATGTCGTGGGCTCTAACCTATTTAATGTGTTCTGGGTGCTGGGTCTTTCGGCAACCATCAAACCCCTCCCTTTCCGCCCGGAAATCAATACAGATATATTGGTATACCTTGGGGCGGCCATCATGCTCTTTGCCTTTGCGTTCACCGGACAAAAGAATCATGTGAGTCGTTTTGACGGTTGGCTCTTTTTGGCTTGTTATGTTTTTTACATCATATTCCTCATCATGCGCGGCTAAATGAAAGCTTTTTTCCGTCTCATTATCGGTAACCTCCTTGTTTTTAAGGCTCGGCGTTTTCTGAAAAATCACAATATTCAGGTTATTGGAATTACAGGTAGTATTGGGAAAACCAGTAGCAAAGAAGCCATTTATGCTATTCTTCGTAAGCATTTTGATGTCTATTCCAGTCAGAAGAGTTTTAATACTGAATTCGGTTTAAGTCTGGCCGTCTTACAAGAAACTCAATCAGGTTTCAGCTCTCCCGTTGCCTGGCTCAAAATTCTCTACCGTGTGCTTTTCAAAAAGAAGAAGGTTTATCGAAAGATTGTCCTGGAAATGGGGGCCGATAAGCCTGGTGACATCCGTAAGTTGGTTCGCATAGCACCGCCCCACATTGGCATTGTTACTAACGTGAATCCCGTTCACATAGGCAAAGGGCAATTTAAAAATCTTGAGGCTATCGCTAGGGAAAAGGGAACCATCGTCCGCTATTTGCCCAAGGGTGGTACGGCTATTTTGAACGAAGATGATCCTTATGTGAGGGTGATGGACAGCCCCGCTGCTAAGTTTACCTATGGTCTTAAAGCGCACGCCAATCTCAAGGCTGATAAGGTTCATGCTACCAGCAAGCATCTTAGCTTCGAGGTGTCTTACAAGGGCAAAGTCGAAAAATTCACAGTGCCAGTCATTGGCGAATTCCAGGTTTATGTCCTCCTTCCTGCTATCGCTGTTGCTTTGCAAATGGGCCTCAGGCTCAAAGACTGCGCCGAGGCGCTTTCGGAATTCCGTTTGCCAGCTGGGCGTATGAATCCGATTCCAGGCATTGAAGGAACTCAAATCATTGATAGTTCTTACAACGCTTCTCCTAAGACTATGGAAGCTGCTCTTAAGCTTCTTTCCGAAATAAAAGCTCAGCGAAAAGTGGCCGCACTTGGCACCATGAATGAGCTCGGTGAAGCCAGCCACGAAGCTCACATTGAACTTGGTAAGAAGGCTGCCGAAGCTTCTCGCCTGCTCATTGCAGTTGGAAAGGAAGCCCAAACCATCAAAAAGGGTGCCCTTGAGGCTGGAATGGCCCCCGAGGCTATCTTCACCTTCTTCGATTCCGAAGCAGCGGGTAACGCGCTTAAAGGAATGCTTAAGCGAGGTGACCTGATTCTAGCTAAAGGCTCTCAGAACAATGTTCGTATGGAACGACTCGTCAAAATTTTGATGAAAGATCAGCACAAGGCTGGATTACTTCTTTGTCGTCAGGGGCCTGCCTGGGAAAAATTCTAGCTACTTCTTCGTTCGCTTGTGCAGCAGTCTGTATAGAACATGACTTTCTTTGTAAAAATACGAAAGTACAAGCATGCCCCCGACAATAAGCGGCACAGTGATGTAGGCTAGGTTCATTTCGAATAGTAGATTGGCCACTGTGTGGAATAGGGTTGCCAGCACCAGGCCTTGGGCGGTTTTCTCTTCTTCATAAATATCTGATTTCTTCATTCGAAGTACCGTATGAAGATGCTTGAACTTAATTCGATAGCGTTTGTTTTTGTGCTCGGCATCTAATATTGGCTCGGCAAATCGAGACAGGCCATAATAGTAGCCAAAAATCCCTGAGGCGATGACGTGTACCGGCATGGTTAGCAGGGCTCTTGGCAAAACTAAGCTCATGTCACCTACCGTTACGGCATAAATGATGGTTTCGATGAATGAAAAGGCCAGTCCCACAATAATGCTCAGCGTAATGGCATCATCGATGTCTTTGATTCGCTTGTCATCAATGAACCTAACCATTAGGTGTTTTACGTATTCTTCAATAATAGCCAGAAACATGATCACGCCAACAATGGTGTGGATGATGGAAACGTCCAGGAATTTTTCCAGAAGTCGCTCAGCAAAAATCAAAATGGCGATCATGGAGCTCATGGTCACGTACTCAAACTCGTCATCTCGCAGGGTGCCTTCGATGTTTTCTAGTGTGCCATGTTTGAATCGGGTCAGTACGAGTGATACAAGGCTGGTGATGCTCGTCAGGAGCACAACCACGATAAACATGTTTAAAAGGAAGTAGAAGAGTCCGCTAAGAATAGCTGAGTTTAAAAGGGGGTCCAGAATTCTAATTTCCGACAGTTGCGGAAGGAAGTTCACATACACGTACTTGTATCCAAATACAGGGATCATGGCGAACATTCCCGCCAGAAAACTCATAGCGATGACCCGTTTGGGTTGCGGGTGATACTCCTTTTTATAGAAGATCCATCCCCAGATAAAGGTTGCGGCGGCCAGCAGTATTGAATAGAATAGAGTCACTTTTTGTTTTATTTGCGGGTTTTATTATAAATACTTTTCCAGGCTGTGCATACACATCGTTTTTTAGTCACCGGCGGCAACAAGCTCGAAGGAACCGTTCAGGTGGGCGGATCTAAGAATGCTGCTCTGCCTATTATTGCAGCTGCTCTGCTTACTAATGAAGAGGTTGTACTCCATAACGTTCCTGATATTGCCGACATCGCGACGATGGAGCACATCCTCCATTTTATTGGAGTTGAAACGGATTTTGATGGAAAAACTTTCAAGTTACTTGCTAGGAACCCGGCAAATGTCGAAATCGAGCACGCTCTTGTTAGCAAGTTACGTGGTTCCAGCCTACTCTTGGGCCCACTTCTGGCTCGTAACGGAGAGGTGCGTCTGGCTTTTCCTGGTGGCTGCGTGCTTGGTAAGCGTCCGATTGATGCCCATTTACATGCCCTCAAATCTTTAGGTGCTGAAGTGGTTGATTCGGAGGAAATCCTTCATCTGCGTACTAAAAAACTGATTGGTGCCAAATTCACTATGACTGAAGCCAGTGTAACTGGTACCGAAAATGCCATCATGGCAGCGGTAACGGCTGAAGGAGATACCACTATTCGATTGGCAGCCAGCGAACCTCACGTTCAGGACCTCTGCCACTTCCTTAATTCTATGGGGGCTAAAATTAAAGGTATAGGAACCCACACCCTTCGAATTACCGGTGTCGACAAGCTGCATGGCACTGAATATCGGGTGACCTCTGATTACCTCGAAGCAGGTACACTCGTTCTTGCTGCAGCGATTACTGGTGGCACGGTCGACATCCTTGATGTTGTGCCGGAGCATCTCGACATCTTTTGGCAGAAGCTACGCGAAGTTGGTGTGCACTTTGAACTAAGCAAAGACATGGTGCGCGTTCTACCGACCAAAAAAATGAGGGCAACCAAAATTCAGACAGCTATTTTCCCGAGTTTTCCAACTGATCTTCAGGCGCCATTTACCACTTTGCTCACCCAAGCTGAAGGTAAAAGCTTTATCTTTGAAACCCTCTTTGATGGTCGACTTCAGTATTTATATGAACTTGAAAAGATGGGGGTTCGCCCAAAGATCCTCAATCCGTACCAGGCTGAAATCGAAGGACCTGTTCAATTAAAGGGTGCTAACGTAGCCAGCTGTGACATCCGTGCGGGTGCAGCTATTGTACTTGCCGCCTTGGCTGCTGAAGGACAAACTGAAATCAGCGACATTTATTACATTGATCGCGGATACGCTCAAATTGACGACAAGCTTAATAGCTTGGGCGCCAAGATTGAAAGACTTAAGTAATTAGTCTTTCAAAGCAGAAACACCCCCGAGAATAGCACCGATAACGGTTCCTGCCCCCATCCCTAGGAAGGCAGCCATTTCGATGGGCGGAAGACCGAAGTCAGGACCGCTTGAAAGGGCTGAGGTTATTCCCCATATGATGAGTCCAAGACCAAGCCCGGAGGCCAGGCCGACAAGCGCTGATATTAGGGAGCGGTGGATGAGTTTAGTGAGAGGGTCTGTTTTTTTAAACATAATTCTTTAATTAGGTGTTACTATTATACACTTATATTCAATTGCTCAAGGTTTTTGGCTTTGTTAAAATACTTTCGATCAATCAAACTCATGCAGAAGAAAATTGAAACCCTTAAATCCCAGGCCCTCACTGCACTGAAAGAAGCTAAATCTGACGCCGAAGTGCGTGATTTGGAGGTAAAGTACCTTGGTCGAAGTGGTGCTTTCAACGAAATCATGCGTTCCCTCAAAGACCTATCGGATGAAGAAAAGCGCACGGTCGGAAAGCTGGCCAACGTGACCAAAATCGAGCTCGAAACTAACTTTCAGAAGAAGTATGCCGAGCTTGAGATGGCTGCCTTTGACGTGATTGCAGAAAAGGAATGGATGGACGTTACAGTCCCGGGTGTGAAGCCTATGGTGGGCCATCGTCACCTGATTTCGAAGTTCATTGATGATCTCGAGGTGATTTTTGGCCGTATGGGATTTGCAGTAGCAGAAGGTCCTGATATCGAAACTGAGCACTACAACTTTAATCAATTAAATGTGGAAGAGGATCATCCGGCGCGCGATATGCAGGATACCTTCTGGGTTAAAGGTCTAAAAAAACATGTGCTTCGTACCCAGACTTCCCCTGTTCAAATCCATCACATGGAAGCCCATGAGCCACCGATCCGAGTCATCAGTATGGGTAAGACGTTCCGAAAAGATAGTGATGCCACCCACTCGCCTATGTTCCACCAATGCGAGGGTTTGATGGTTGATACTGACATTTCTCTGGCTAATTTGAAGGCGGTGATGACAGCTGCGCTTCAGCAAATCTTTGAAGATCCTGCAATCAAAACTCGCTTTCGCACCAGTTACTTTCCATTCGTAGAGCCTGGTCTTGAAGTCGACTGTACTTGTCCAATTTGTCATGGAGAAGGAAAAACCTCTGACAATGTTCCCTGCCGACTTTGTAAACAAACTGGTTGGCTTGAAATAGCCGGGGCGGGGATGGTGCATCCTCAAGTACTTGAAAATGTTGGTTACGATCCTAAAAAGTACACAGGTTTTGCCTTTGGTATGGGGTTAGATCGTATGGTGATGATCAAGCATCGAATTAATCATCTACGGCTTTTCTTTGAAAATGATCTGCGCTTTATAACGCAATTCTAAATTGGACGACCACTATAAAATTCTGGGCATCGAAAAGTCTGCGACACCCGAAGAGGTGAAGAAGGCCTATTTTGTGATGGCTAAAAAGTATCACCCGGATTCCGGGGACGAAACAGAAGTCCAGAAGTTCCACGAGGTCGCTGAGGCTTACAAAATTCTTTCCGATCCCGACTCAAGAAAAGCTTACGACATTTCGTTGGGAGTTGTGGATGAGGAAGTAAAGAAGGTAGAAACAGAACCAAAATTCCAAACAACTCATACTTCCAAGCGTGAGGCGCACCGCGACGTGGAGCTTAAAGAGTTTCACAAAAATCGCTTTAAAAAAGCAGCTATGCGAGTGGTTGGGTTCACTCTTTTTGTGGGTCTTATCGGTTATTTCGTGGGTCCGGTTCTTGGTGGCCAAGGTTTACTTGGTGGCTTGGCGGGTCTTTTTGTTGGTTTCAGTCTTTCGATTAATAAGAATTTTAAAGTTCGCACTTTTTTTCAGACCGACAAAGCTCATGAAGCCTTCTTTGTATTTACCTGGCTCTTATTTTTAGCGGGAATTGGCTACTTTACGTGGTTGATTGCCAAGGACATTTTCTTGTAAGCTATAGGTAACCTAATAAACTCAAATGCAAAAAGTTGTCATTGGCTCTGATCATGCAGGATATGAAGTAAAAGAAAAGATCAAGAAAGAACTTGGTTCCGATTTTGAATTTGTGGATGTTGGCACTGATAGTGCTGACTCGGTTGACTATCCAAAATTTGGCGAAGCCGTTGCTCAGCAGGTAGCGGTCACCCCGGATTTAAAAGGAGTACTTGTTTGTGGTTCTGGTGAAGGGATTATGATGTCAGCAAACAAGGTAAAGGGAGTTCGTGCTGGTCTAGGTTACAGTGTTGAATCAGCCAAAGGTACTCGTGAGCACAACAATGCGAATGTGATTGCCGTGCCAGGTCGAAATGAGACCATGGACGACCAAGTGGATATTGTTAAAGCCTTTCTGACGACTGATTTCTCGACGGAAGAACGCCACCACCGTCGTGTACAACAAATGATGGATATTGAAAACAAGAATTAATGGATATTAAAATCACCCCTTCCATTTTAGGTATCGACTACGGTCGAATGAATGAGCATCTTGCTGAACTGGCTCCATTTTCAGATATGTTCCATGTAGATGTGATGGATGGAAATTTTGTGAACAATCTGACGATTGGACCGCCGGTGGTTGAAAAAATTCAGACTGATGTTCCGCTTGATTGCCATCTGATGATCAAGAACCCACATCGTTATGTCGAAGCGTTTGCCAAGGCAGGTGCGCATTCTATAACCATTCATGCTGAAGCCAGTCTGCACCTTTCTGATGATGTGCAGAAGATCAAAGACGCTGGTGTTAAGGCCTGTGTAGCCCTCAATCCGGATACGCCTGTCGACAAGATTTCAAAAGTACTGCCCATGCTCGATATGGTTTTAGTCATGTCGGTTGTGCCTGGTTGGGGAGGTCAGTCATTCATGTCTGAAGTCCTTGAAAAGGTTAAATGGCTACGTGAGCATTATCCAAATCTCGACATCCAAATCGATGGTGGGATTAATGACAAAACTGCCAAGCTGGCGATCGAAGCCGGAGCAAATGTACTTGTTTCCGGTTCCTTTGTGTTGAAGTCTGACGATCCCGAAGCAGCTGTGGCGAGCCTACGTGCTTAGTGTAATAGGTGGTCTGCTCGTTTGAGATATTGCCACCCTTCTACCGTTATTGCCCCTATGGCAATGGCCAGGAAGAGGTATTTTGCCGGTAGAAAATGAAAGGTAGTGATCAGTGCTGTGGCTGAAACAAAGCGACCGGCCACCAATGCTAGTTCGCGATTAATATGAAAATGGGCCGGGTGGATTTTATTGCTGTAGGCGTATACATAAGAGAATGCTACAGTGTCATGCATGCTATTAATAAGGCTGTTGGCGGTTTGCACTGTCCATACAAAGACGGCCTGAGGAAAGAAATAAACCAGACTAAAGAACATGGCAGCCCCTGTTCGTATGTGGGTAAGCTTAGTCAAAATCTTTTTGCGTGAGCGACGGTCAAACCAGTGCCCAGCTAGTTTAATCATGATGGCGGTGACGAGTGTGGTGACTCCGACTAGGATACCCAAATCCAGAATATTCCCGATAAAAATAGCGAAGGCCAGTATCCAGCAGTCCCTTACCAGCTTTGCAGAAATAGCTTCCCAAAAGTGAGTTGGCCTTACTTCTTTAAGCTCCTGTTTTTTAAGGATGATCTTGATGTCCTTTAGTTTAAAACTATCTTTCATGGCCGGGGCTTTAAAAAGCATGATGGGGATGATGCTTATCAATCCCAACGCGGATCCTATGATGAATGTTGCATTAAACGAAACAAAAAAACTCATAAGCCCTCCAAAAATCGGAGCGATGAAGCTTACCAGAATTTTGATCAATCCAATTTTTCCGACTTGCTCACCCATCTTAGTGTAGTCCGAATTTGTTGAAAAAAACCAATGTTTGGTTAGCCAGTAAAAGCTTACATACAGTACAAAAAATAGAGTGCCAGGGATGATGTAGTTAATAGATTCCTGTGTGGTTTTTCCCAAAAACCAAAGTGAAAGCACATAGCAAACCATGCCAATGGCCATGAAGTATTTAGGCTTACCCATTTTCATTCCCAGGGCAAATACAGGTATCAGCAGAAGTCCAAAAAGGAGGTTCCACACGAAATCGAATATGAAAACAGCACTGATTGAGCCAAACAGTTTGTATATAAAAATAGGCAACACCAATATCAGCATGGTGTCAGCAAACTGAAAAAGGAGCTCATGCAGATAGAAAAGGTTCAGATTTCTTTTTTTCATTTCTTGCTTATTTGCCTGGACGGCCTACCTTGATAAAATTGCTCCTGTTCCTGCGAGTAGCGGAGTGCTTCAGGGGCATTAGGCCTTCGCTCACGTACCTTACGTCTTCAATCGAGAAGAAGGATTTAGGATGGGTTTTCTTAACTAGTCTTACGAGTCGTTGTAGGTTTATTCTTTTTACCAATATGTAAATAACCGATACTTCACCGTTGTTTCCTGTCGCTTTGAAATGGGTAATTGTATAGCGACGTGCTTTTAGTATTCGTGTTAGATCACCTGCTTTTTCTTTGGTAATGACATGAACTATGACGTTGCCCATAGCCAGTCTTTCTTCTAGTAAAATGCCCACATAGTTTCCCAGTGCATAGCCGGCAGCATAGCCAATGTAGGCTGGTATGTTGGTCAAATTTTGCATAATAGCGCCCAGCGTCAGTACCCATACCAATACTTCAAAGAAGCCAAGTAAGGGCGCATAGAACTTATTTCCTTTGGCTACTAAAATGATCCTGAGTGTTCCAATGGTTACATCTAAAACTCTTGCCAAAAGAATTAGCAGGGGCAAAAGGAAATAGATAAATAAATTGGACTGTAAAAAAGGTTCCATGTTTCAGGATAATAAGTGGTGCGCCAGGCAGGAATCGAACCTGCGACCTCCCGGACCGCAACCGGACGCTCTAATCCCCTGAGCTACTGGCGCACAAAGCCTGGTTATCATATAAAAAAGATTCATTGATGGCAAGCGGAAACTTCCCTAGAATAAAGCCATGATAAGTTTTCATAACGTCACCAAAAAGTACGGCCCGCATTTAGTGCTCGACGGAGTGAGTTTTGATATTGAGAATAATGAATTCGTTGTTTTGAGCGGAGCTTCAGGCGCCGGTAAGTCTACAATCATTGCTCTTTTGATTGGCGCTGAGAAGCCGACTCATGGAAGCGTTGAAGTGGATGGCATGTTTGTCAGTGATATGGATGCCGCCACCCTTCAGCTTTATCGTCGCAAGATTGGTGTGGTTTATCAGGATTACAAATTGCTTTCCAAAAAAACAGTATTTGAGAACGTGGCTTTTGCAATGGAAGTTTGCAACGAACCGGACGACCTCATCCATGACCGTGTACCACAGGTTCTCGAAAAAGTTGGCTTGCTTCACTTTCAGGATAAGTTCCCGGATATGCTCTCCGGTGGTGAAAAGCAACGTCTGGCGATTGCCAGGGCGCTCGTTCATCAACCCCGCCTAATCATTGCTGATGAGCCTACGGGTAATCTTGATGAGGCCAATGTGAAAGGTATTGTTGATCTTTTGACCACACTGCATGAAGAAGGTGCCACTGTTCTTTTAACCACTCACGATCCGCTTGTAAAAGAACTGGTTGGTGGGCGCAGCCTAACTATTGAAGAAGGTAAAATTAATTAATCATGGCAACTTACAAAGAATCAGGGGTAGATGTAGAACTTGGAGATCGCTGTTCAAAGGCAGCTTACGAGGCAGCTAAAAAAACCTTCGCTGGTCGGGCTGGAATGATTGGTGAGCCAGTCAAAGACGAAGGCGGGTTTGCCGGTCTTCTTGATATGGGTGATTTTTACTTGGTTCAGAATGATGATGGGGTTGGCACCAAGATTGAAGTAGCCGAGAAGATGAAAAAGTTCGATACCCTTGGATACGATTTAGTGGCCATGGTAGCAGATGATGCTATTTGTATGGGGGCCGAGGTGATTTCAGTTACTAATACTCTGGATGCTCCAAGCCTAGATGAAACTATGGTGGAGGGTTTGATGAACGGTCTACAAAAAGCAGCGACTCAGCAGAAGATTGTGGTGCCAGGTGGTGAGCTTGCGGAACTCGGTGCTGCTCTGAATGGCGCTGTTTGGAATGCCACTGCGGTTGGCGTTGTGGGTAAAGACAAGGTTCTGAGGGGTGACGGGATTCAGGTGGGTGATGCAATAGTGGGATTGAGGTCGGCCGGCATTCGATCAAATGGACTCAGCTTGGCTCGTAAAATTCTGACTGATGCATTTGGTGAAAATTGGACTGAAGAGAAGTATGACAGTTCTCAGGTCTGGGGTGATGTGATTCTTGCGCCTTCAAAGATTTACCATGCAGCCCTACTCAATATTATGGGGCGTTATGGTGAAAGTAAGGCACATGCTATTAAGGGAATGGTCCACAACACTGGTGGGGGAATTCGGGGTAACCTGCCACGCCTGCTCAAAAAACACGGACTGGGTGCCAAGTTGGACTCACTGATTGAACCTCATGGTTTTATGCTTAAGCTCATGGAACTTGGAGATGTAAGTGTCGAAGAGGCCTACAAGACCTGGAATATGGGGGTTGGTATGATGGTTGTTGTTGGTCCTGATGAAGCTGATGATCTCTTGGAATCACTTTCAAAAGAAGGGCTTGAAGCCCAAGTCATTGGTTACGTGACTGGCGGTGAAGAGATTCAGTTTTAATAGGAATCCTGAAATGTTTTGACCTGCGTCTTTTTGATCATGCGAATAGCTTTCGTATGATCTTTTAAAACATCATCGGTGGTTTTGAATTTCTTTTCCTTGCGCAAAAAATCCATGGCTAAGAAGCGAAAAAACTCAGCCTGACTTTGAAAGCCCCAACGTGTTACGGCCTGGCTAATCTGATCAGCCAGCTCATCATAAATTCTAAAGTGCACTCTTTTCATAATGGTTCTTTTAAATACAAAAAATTCAATTGGATCAAGAAGCAAGTGTATCTTCCCTCTTGGGTAATGTCTATACCCACACAAAATCTGATGCGCCAGATGTGCGCCATGTTGGCGCCAAAATGGCGCCACTTTGGTGCATCAAAAAATGTGGCCCAAATGAGTATGTAGCAGGGGTTTCTAAAAAGTTTGCTACCCATGGCATTTTCGCTGCCTTGTACCTGAATTTGCCTTTTTTATCAGCCTTGATAAACTGGCGGCACATTTAATTTATCAATCCTAATGAGCGACGAATATCTTTTTCTATTTGCGCAATGGGGCATTTTTAATGCTGAGCAGTGTCGGATTATTCTGAACCAATTTGGTTCCTTTAAAGAAGCTTGGCAGAAAATGAGCCAATCCGATCTTGAGCAGTTAAATATTAGTCCCAAAAAGGCTGGGCGGGTTCTAAAATTCCGTGAGCAGATTTCATTTGAAAATTTATCGGGGCTCATAAGACAGCTTGAAGTTTCTATCTTTTATATAGATGAAGAAACTTATCCAGAGCCACTTAGGCAAGTTCCAGGAGCGCCAGCATTTTTATTTGTTCGTGGTAAGTTGCCCGCTTTTCATAAGTCTATGGCTATTGTTGGTACCCGCCAGGTGACCGATTACGGGACCTTGGTGACTCAAAAGTTTACAGCTGATCTGGTTCGCCATGGCTTTGTGGTTGTCAGTGGGTTGGCTCTTGGTATTGATAGTGTTGCTCACAAAACAACCCTGGAAAACAACGGCACGACTGTTGCAGTTCTTGGTTCCGGTGTCGATAAAATCACTCCAGCTACCAACTATCGTTTGGCCCAAAATATCATTCAATCTGGTGGGGCGGTCATTTCAGCTTATCCACTTGGTACACCAGCCCTTAAGCATCATTTTCCAGAGCGAAACTCAATTATTTCAGGTCTGTGCCAGGGGACTCTCGTAACAGAAGGCGGCCTGCATTCCGGGGCACTTATTACTGCCCGCCAGGCCCACGAACAAGGCCGCGAGGTTTTTGCTGTGCCTAATAACATCAATAAATATGCCTTGAGCGGTACTAACCATCTGATTCGCAGTAGTCAGGCTAAGCTGGTTGATAATATCGATCACATCCTTGAAGATCTTCGAATGGAATCTAAGATCATGCGACAGGAAATTGAATTCACTCATGAGGAACGAACTCTGATGGAGCGTTTGGCTGCTGGCCCCAAAACTATGGACGAGCTTATTTCCGAAACGATATATGATATTCCTAAGCTTTCAGAGCTGATTGTTTATTTGGAGCTTAAAAAAGCCATCGTCAAACATGGTCTTAGATGGTCTATTGCATAAGGCTAAGTCCCGATCCGATTTCTCGGACCGGGACCATTATCGCCAACCCAGTGAACCTAAATCAGTTGAAGTAGCAACTGTCCTTGTTCACCTGGCACTGGTCGCAGGAAAGCGAACCTCCGTCGAAGCCGTAGTACTCGCAGCTCAGTCCGTTGGGGACTTCACCTTCGCAGTCCTCGCGATACTCGATGATTCCGTTTCCACACATAGGAGCATGGATCAGAATCGGAATGTCCATTTCCTGCTGTGGTCCGCTCTCCTGACGGATCGTGATGATGACTGTGCGCTCTTCGCCGTCGGGCACCAGGTGTGTCTGGGCCGTAAGCTTGAGCCATTGGGCTACCCCCTGACTCGTCCAGCCGACTTCGGGTTTCTCGATCTCCAGCAGGTCTTCTGCTGTGAGTCCGTCGCAATCCGTTGGATTGCTGCAGTCGAGCGACATCTTGACCACTTCGGTCTTGAGACGCTCGGGCTCCGTGAGCCAGTTGGAACACATGAGGTCCGTACTGAACCCCAGGTGGTCCTGCAGCTCTACCGTGTTGTGATGGTAGTCCGTTTCGAAGGTGACACCGTCGGTGCAGAAGCTGTCGATCACTCGGCTTGAGTAGTCTTCATTCTCACCTTCATCGAGGTCCACGTCGAGGTAGCCGGTCAGTGTTCCGCAACGAGTTGGGATCACATGGCGACCAGGCTTGTTGTAGACGAGGAGTTTGTCGAAACTGTTCTCGTCATTTGGATCGGCTTTGCAAGCATCTTCGGGGTGGCCGAAGGTGCCAGGGTCGCCGTACATTTCGTTGTAGTCCACCTCCTCATCGAAGATGGAGTCTGGCGTTTCGTACTCGAATTCGCAGCCCATCATGGGCTGGTCATCTTGATCCAGAGCCGTCACGCAGACATAGCCGCGTTCAGGTGGATCGGGAATCGGATCATCACCGCAGGCGGTGAGCAAAAGGGTCAACAGAGTCGTGAAAAGGGGAAGCAATTGCTTCATGGTTTTTCTCCTTGGTTTGGGTTGGCGATGTGTAAGACCAAGACTTTCGAGGAGGGCTACGCCTAAAAGGCATAATCCTCCATACTAAGTCTGGAGGATTATTTTAAAACAAAATTATTATTTTGTCAATTTAGAACTCCTCTTCAAGTTCAGGCCATTCATCACCCCAGTCTTCATCCTCAAGGTACCACTCATCATCCCACTCCTCGTCCCATTCATCTCCCCACAGATCACCTATATACCATTCCTCGTAGTTCGCAGGCGGAGTCACTTTATTGTCCTTGTTCATGTCTGAAAGCTTGTAGCGATAATTCAGCTCTAAGTTGTTTACCGGTTCCACATCGCTTAGCTTGAATCTTACAAGTAGGTTGTCGATAATTCCGTGAACATTCTCAATTCGATAAATACCTGAAACACTCACATGACTTAGGGCTGATCGAATTTCACTGATGTCATTGGCTGTGAGCTCTTCATCAAGTAGCTCACCCAGTTCCACAAAGAAATTAATGATGGCGCTCTTATTCATATTAAAGAACTTAAACCCCTCATTTCGGCCGGCAACTACATCGCGTTCCATGAATAACTTAGTTTCTAATCCCAAGGCGACTGCCTGCATAATTTCCTCAATCTCATCTTCCATGAAACTTTCATCCGAATCTATCAACGCCTGTTCTGTGATTCCTAGAATCGCCTTCTTGGGCTCCTTTTTGAATTGATTTTCAAACTCAAGGTATTCCTCAACTTCAATTTCTTCGCCATTTGTATCTCCCAAATCCGAGGCGCTCATATGGTACCAGGTACCTTTATAAAGGTCGCTTGATGCCATCATTTGTTCTACATCCAGTACCGCAAACGGCTCTGGCTCGACCAGTCCAATATTAAAGTTCACTAATTTGAAATACAGATCTTCCTGACTGTCAGCAATCATTTCTCCGTTGGCCTGAATAGTCATTTCTTTAAACGGCGTTGAATCATTTACCTCTTTGTGATTGTAGAACTTCACGAAGGCACTGACTCTGTTAAAGCTACTGTCCCTGTCTTCATCTACGATACTATTAATTGTTAGCCTGTATTCAGCGCTGATGTGATCGCCAAATTCTTCAAAGTTCAGCTTGCCGTAGAAAGATTGAATCAGCTTATAGTCCTCCAGCTTGCCAAAATTGCTTAAGGCTCCAAAAAATGAAGCATTGTTTGCCTGAGCAAATAAAGCGTTGCCCGGCATGACCAGCATGGCAATTAGCAGTATCGAAGAGATGACTTTTTTCATTGGAGATTTTTATTGGCTAAATTGCTATCAGTTTACTCCTTTTTTAAAATCTAATAAAATAGTTTCCTTAACTCCTTTTAATGAGGGCAATCTTAAAACTAGCAGGCGCCTTTCTTTTGATATCACTTCTGGTTGGTCACCTTATTCTGCTATCTCTTTTTGTCACCCCGGCTCACAAACTTCTTTCTTTAGCAGTCGATAATACCCAGTTTTTAAGTGCTGCCATGATTCCTGCAAACGTTGAGCAATTCCTGACCGATAACAAAGTAGAAGTAGATGGTACCTACGAGGGTGATGAGCGTCCCGGTAGCCGGCTTGTATTTGGTGTGCTCGGCCTACGTCAGGAAAAATTGATGGATGCTTCTGAAAAGCTGGCGCTTGAAATGAATCTTCTTGATTTCGGGGAAGGTATCATCGGTCTTGAAGCAGCTTCTGAATACTACTTCAAAAAACCTCTGTCCGAGATCTCTGATAAAGATTGGATCACTCTCGTCAATTTGCAGAAAATTTTCTCAAAAAAATAAATGGACAGTATGTCAAGCGTTTTTTAATAGACATGTTGACTATATTGGACATTTGTCTATAATTAATCGGCTAATTTAAGCGCTTACGATTGTGTTGTGGTTGCGACTGCGTTGTCCAGAATGGACCTTAGCAAGCCTTTAATCACAATCCTTTTCATCTATGGCCAAAACTAAAACCGCTCCCAAGTCGTCTCTAAAACCGACCAAGGTCATTAACGGACGACATTTTTTTACAGAGACGGAAGATGGTTTCAAACTACCACCGCTGATTGAGATTCAGCTCAATTCGTATCAGTGGTTTTTAACTGATGGTCTCAAGGAGCTCCTTCAGGAGATTTCTCCGATCACTGACTTTTCCGGTAAGAAAATGGAGCTTCACTTTTTGAGTCATTCTCTTGATAAGCCAAAGCATGATCCACTGACTGCTAAGCGCAAGAACCTCACTTTTGAGGCTTCTCTGAAGGCTCACGTGCAGCTCATTAATAAGGAAACAGGTGAAATTAAGGAGCAGGATATCTTCCTGGGTTCAGTGCCTCTGATGACAGACAAGGGTACCTTCATTATTAATGGTATCGAACGTGTCGTTGTTAATCAGATTGTACGTAGTCCCGGAGTTTTTTATTCCAGAAGCTCAGCTAATCCACGTTTTTTTAATGCTAAGATCATTCCTAAGCGTGGTGCCTGGCTTGAGCTTGAAACCGATAAAAAGGGCGTGATTTCTGTTAAGATCGACCGTAAGCGTAAGATTCCAGTGACTCAGCTTCTGCGTATTTTCGGATATCAAAAGGATTCTGAGATGCTTGATGCTTTCAAGGAGGTGAATGTGGATCTCAACAACGATTACATTCAGAACACCCTTGAAAAGGATGCAGCTCGAACTACGGACGAGGCATATCAGTCTATATATAAGAAGATTCGTCCCGGTGATCTAGCTACTCCAGAAAATGCTAAGCAGCTCATCGAGGGTCTCTTCTTTGACTTCAAACGCTACGACATGGGCCTTATTGCCCGCTACAAGCTCAATAAGCGCTTTGGAACCAACATTCCTTCTGACATGAAAAATCGGGTCTTCCAGACTGAAGACTTCGTGAACATTCTAAAAGGCCTGATTGAACTCAATAATGGAGAAGGAGAGGAGGATGATATTGATCACCTATCTAATAGGCGTATCCGTTCTGTTGGTGAACTTGTTCAAAATAAATTCCGTATGGGTCTGCTCCGCACCGACCGTATTGCCAAGGATCGTATGACTATCATGGATCTGGAAACGGCGACACCGACTCAGCTCATCAACTGTCGTCCTATCACTGCGGCACTCCGAGAATTCTTTGCGAGCTCGCAGCTTTCTCAGTTCATGGACCAGACCAACCCGCTTTCTGAGCTTGCTCACAAGCGTCGTATTTCTGCGATGGGTCCTGGTGGACTTTCCCGTGAGCGTGCTTCGTTTGACGTACGTGACGTACACGCTTCTCACTATGGCCGCATTTGTCCTATTGCCACACCGGAAGGACCGAACATTGGTTTGGTTGTTCACCTGGCTACCTATGGTCGTGTGAACCAATACGGTTTTATCGAAACACCATACCGTAAGGTTGAGCATTTCAGACAGCCAAATGCGTCCGATATCACTGGTTTTGTGATTGATGAAGAAATTAAAGATGGTCGCAAAGTTGTTGCCAAGATCGGAGACAGGCTCACGAAGGAGCAGGCGAGTAAGGTGGCTAAGATTAAAAAGGCCATCAAAACACCTCCTGCCGAAACCATTAAAGATCCAATTGCTACTCAGCTTATTGGGAAGCTTTCTGCACAAGATGTGAAAATTGGACGAAAGACTGTTCTCAAAAAAGGCGAAGAAATTGATGTAACTGTTGCCAAGCAAATTGTGGCTGACAAGAAAACAAGCTCTGTGAAGGTTCAGGAAAAGCCGCAGAACCAAGTTAAGGTTCGAGCTTATGTCAGTGATGAAGTTACCTACTACGATGCGGACAGTGAAAGGCACTTTGTGGTTGCTGAAACCAATGCAGAAATGGATGACAATGGTCAGTTTGTAAACTCTCGTGTTGCAGCCCGACGTCGTGGTGATCCGAATTTTGTTCATGTGCGTGATCTCACCCACATGGATATTGCTCCAAAGCAGATTGTTTCTGTGACAACTTCACTCATTCCGTTCCTAGAGCACGATGATAATACTCGTGCGTCTATGGGTTCTAACATGCAACGCCAGGCTGTTTCTCTACTTTCCCCGGAAGCACCTATTGTAGGTACCGGTATGGAAGGTCTTACGGCTGAAAGCTCCGGTCAGGCTGTTGTAGCCCGAGGAAGTGGAGCCGTTGAAGCAGTGGATGCTGACCATGTTGTTGTTAAATATAGTGACGGTAAGAAAGAAGAGTACCCAATTCTCAGCTTCCAACGTTCTAACCAGGCGACAGCTATTAACATGCGCCCTGCAGTAACTAAGGGGCAGAAAGTTAAAAAAGGCGATGTGCTTGTTGACGGTGCCGCTGTTGAAGAAGGTGAACTGGCTCTTGGTCGTAACCTCATGGTGGCTTATATGTCTTGGGGTGGATTTAACTACGAAGATGCGATCATTATTTCTGATCGCGTAGCTCGTAAAGGATTCTACGATTCTGTTCATATCGAATCCTTCACCGTAGACGTTCGAGATACCAAGCTTGGGCCTGAAATCGTTACTCGTGATATCCCGAATGTAGGTGAGGCACGACTGAAAGACTTAGATGTCGACGGTATTGTCCGAATTGGTGCCACCGTTCACGAAGGTGATATTCTTGTTGGTAAAATTACCCCTAAGGGTGAAACTGAGCTCACTGCTGAAGAACGTCTTCTTCAAGCCATTTTTGGTGACAAAGCGAAGGATGTTAAAGATACTTCACTCCGTCTTCCTGGTGGAGAAGGAGGTAAGGTTGTTGATGTTCAGATTTTCTCACGCCAGGAAGGCGATGAACTTCCAACCGGTGTGATCCGCCAGATCAAAGTTTACGTTTCTCAGACTCGTAAGATTCAGGTTGGAGATAAGATGGCAGGTCGTCATGGTAACAAGGGTGTTATTTCTCGCATCGTGCCTTCGGAAGACATGCCTTACATGGAGGATGGAACACCTGTTGATATCATCTTGAATCCGCTTGGTGTATCCAGTCGTATGAATATCGGTCAGATCCTTGAAACCCATTTGGGTTGGGCTGCTGATGAGCTGGGTATTAAGGTAGCGACTCCAGCTTTGAACGGTATTGAACTTGAAAAAATCGCTGCCCTGATGGAAGAGGCTGGTCTGCCGAGCGATGGTAAGATGCAGCTTTATGATGGAAGAACCGGTGAGCCATTCCAGTATCCAACGGTTGTTGGGAAGGTGTACATGCTTAAACTTCTCCACTTGGTTGAAGACAAGCTGCACGCACGTTCCGTTGGTCCTTACTCTCTTGTTACACAGCAGCCTCTCGGAGGTAAAGCCCAGCATGGTGGACAGCGCTTTGGTGAAATGGAGGTGTGGGCACTTGAAGCGTACGGCGCCGCTTACACACTTCAGGAAATGCTCACGGTTAAGTCCGACGATGTGGTTGGACGTGCGAAAGCCTACGAGGCTATCGTTAAAGGTGAGTCTATCAAGACACCAAGTGTTCCGGAATCCTTCAATGTACTTGTGAAAGAGCTTAAGTCTCTTTGTCTGGACGTTGAACTGCTTAAATCTAAGGGTGATGAACTCGAAGAGGTTGAACTCGAAGAGGTGATCGACCATGAAGATGATGATGAAGCAGTTATTCCAGAGGCTGACAAGATCAGTGATCTAGAGGAAGGAAAAGAAGCTGACGAACAGGTTGAAGAGGAGCTCGAAGGTGAAAACCTCGGCAAGAAAGAGGCGATTGAAGAACTGGAAGATGAGCTCACCGACGACGGTGGATCTGATGCGGTGGTTTCTGATGAAGACATCGAAAAGATTGAAGACACTGTTGAAGAAAAAGCTGATAAGAAGAATAAGTAATTTAGACTATGAGAAGTGTTAATAAGGTTATCCTGGTTGGAAACCTCACACGTGATCCTGAGCTCAAACAGACGACGAAC
Organism: uncultured bacterium; assembly: GCA_965369305.1. Lineage (GTDB taxonomy): Bacteria > Patescibacteriota > Gracilibacteria > UM-FILTER-43-11 > UM-FILTER-43-11 > JAFGTE01. Next base: position 8,287 of record CBDUQG010000002.1, on the reverse strand, counting down.
GGGCAATCCATTGTCACCTTTGGTCTCGCGACTAATCGGGAGTGGGTGACGGGAGACAGAGAGAAAAAATCCCTTGCGGAGTATCACAATATTGCTGCCTGGGGCACGCTCGCGGAAATCTGCGGGCAATATCTCAAAAAAGGAAAGCTCGTTTATATCGAGGGCTACCTCAAGACCCGATCGTGGGACAGTCCTGAAGGAGTGAAAATCTTTCGCACAGAGATTGTTGCGACTGACATGATCATGCTTGATAAGAAGCCAAAAGAAGGGGGAGAGGATGAATTTGATGCATTCCTCCCTGGAGAAGATCAAGAGGGATTTGAACCCTCACCTGACATGAATAATTAATTAAGAGTTTATCTCTAACTAAACTATTATGAGCCAACTAAAAGGTCCAAGAAGACATGAAGACTTTGATTCCATTAGTCTTTCTGTTGCCAGTCCTGACGCGGTACTGGAATGGTCTCACGGTGAAGTAACGAAGCCGGAAACCATCAACTACCGCACGCAGAAACCCGAGAGAGACGGACTGTTTTGTGAAAAGATATTCGGACCCACCAAGAACTGGGAATGTTACTGTGGTAAATATAAACGCATTCGCTACAAAGGTGTGGTTTGTGAGAAGTGTGGCGTTGAGGTAACCCGCAGCATTGTCCGTCGTGAACGTATGGGGCATATCAGCTTGGCTGTTCCTGTGACTCATATTTGGTTCCTTCGATCTACTCCTAGCCGCCTTGGTCTTATTCTGAATTTGCCTATTAAGGCCATTGAACAAGTCATTTACTTTGCTGCTTACATTATCACCAGTGTTGATCAGGATGCCAAAAAAGAAGCCCTTGAGAATCTCGATAAGGACTTCCAGATGTACAAGAAGCAGATTCAGGATGAATTTAAGACCAAGTCTAACGACCTGAAGATCAAAAAGCGCTCCAAGAAGGACAAAAAAGTCAGTGATGAGGTTGTTGAGGAGCTTTCTGAAGACGATACTGAAGTTGGTGAATTGATGCAGGCTGAGGATTCTTATGCCGCTAAGATCGAAGAGCTCACCATGCAGCACAATCAGGCTAAGGAGGATCTTGAGACCCTTTCTGTTGGTAAGGTGATCGGTGAAATCGAATACCGAGAGCTCTCCATGAAGTTTGGTCATGTTTTCCATGCGGGAACTGGTGCCGAGTCCATTCGTAAAATCCTTGAGCAACTTGATATCAAGGCTTTCATCAAGGAGCTTGAAGCAGAACGAAAGAAGGCAACCGGTCAAAAATATAAGAAGCTGCTACGCCGTATTCGCCTTGCTTCTGCACTTCTGAAGGCAGACATCCGTCCTGAGTGGATGGTGATCAATCAACTGCCTGTTATTCCACCGGATCTTCGTCCAATGGTACAGCTTGATGGTGGTCGTTTTGCCGCTTCTGACCTGAATGACCTATACCGTCGTGTCATTAACCGTAACAATCGTCTTAAAAGACTGATGGCTATCGGTGCTCCTGAAGTGATCTGCCGAAATGAAAAGCGCATGCTACAGGAAGCTGTTGATACCCTATTTAACAATGCTGCCCGTGCAGGTCGCGCCGTCTTCACAGCTGGCGATAAGCGAAAACTTCGCTCTCTTTCAGACATGCTTAAGGGTAAGCAGGGTCGCTTCCGCCAAAATCTCCTTGGTAAGCGTGTGGACTACTCTGGTCGTTCTGTAATTGTAGTTGGTCCGCAGCTCAAGCTTTCTGAATGTGGAATTCCTAAAGAAATGGCCCTTAAGCTCTTTAAGCCATTTGTGGTTGGTGAGCTTATTCGCCAGGAACTTGCCCATAACGTGAAGGGCGCAGAGCGTCTGATTGACGATGGTAAAAAGGAAGTATGGGATATTCTTGAAAATGAAACGTCTAAGCGCCTGGTACTTCTCAATCGTGCACCAACACTTCACCGTCTTGGTATCCAGGCTTTCAAGCCAGTTTTGATTGACGGTAAGGCCATCCAGATTCACCCACTTGTTTGTGCCGCCTTTAATGCTGACTTTGATGGTGACCAAATGGCGGTTCACCTCCCTCTTTCTGAGAAAGCTCAGAACGAGGCTCGTGAACTCATGCTTGCCACTACCAACCTTCTTAAGCCATCTGCTGGTGAACCGATTATCACACCTTCTCAAGACATGGTACTTGGGGTTTACTACCTCACTCAGGGGTTCGATAATAAGACTGGTGAAGGTATGGTTTTCGCTGACGAAAATGAAGCTATTAACGCCTATCGTCAGCGCTTTGTAGATCTTCAGGCCTTCATCACTGGTCGTGCCAAAGGAAAGATCCAGGAAAAGACGACAGTTGGTCGCATGATCTTCAATACCTTCCTTCCTGAGGAAATCGATTATGTTAATGAGACAGTTGGTAAGAACGGTCTTAAGGCACTTCTTGCTCAGATTCTTGACACCTGTGGTCCTGAAACGACCGCTAAGGTGGCAGACGAATTCAAGCGCATTGGATTCAAATTTGCGACCAAATCCGGTATCACCATTTCTGTCTTCGACATGCTTGCTCCTGAAGAACGTGAAGAGCTTATTGCTGCCGCTGATGAAACAGTTCGTAAGATCAACAACCAGTATTGGAAAGGTTGGATTACCGAAGAAGAGCGCTACAATCACGCGATTCGCCTATGGTCATTCCTCAAGAGTGATGTGACAGGTAAGATGATCGAAAAATTTGAAGGAAACCCTGAAAACAATATCTATTACATGATCGACTCAGGAGCTCGTGGTAACTGGGGGCAGATCACACAGCTTTGTGGCATGAAGGGGCTTGTAGCTAATCCATCCGGTAAAACCATTGAGCTACCTATTAAGTCCAACCTTAAGGATGGCTTCTCGATTCTTGAGTACTTCATTGCGACGCATGGTGGACGTAAAGGTAAGTCTGACACGGCGCTTAAAACGGCCGAAGCGGGTTACCTCACACGTCGTCTTGTAGATGCTGTTCAGGACATTGTTATTAAGGAGGCTGATTGCGGCAACAAGCAAGAGCACTCCATTACCCGTGAGGAAAGTAATAAGATTGGGGAAGACTTCGAAAAGCGTATTTTTGGACGCACCATTGCTGCTAATATCGCTGATCCGAAGACTGGCGAGCTCATTGCCAAGAAGGGGGTGCAAATCGACAACGACATTGCTGCCGCCATCAAGAAGGCTCAGGTTGAGGAGGTGCTGGTAAGGGCTATTATGACCTGTAAGGTTGAAAACGGTATCTGTCAGCAGTGTTATGGCTTTGACCTTGGAACTAATGCTCTTGTTGACCTTGGAACTGCTGTTGGTATTATAGCCGCTCAGTCTATTGGTGAGCCGGGTACACAGCTGACCATGCGTACCTTCCATATGGGAGGTGTGGCTGAAGGAAGCGATATCACACAGGGTCTAACTCGTGTGGAAGAACTCTTTGAAGCCCGCAATCCTAAGGGTGCTGCCGTTCTTGCTGAAATTTCCGGTAAAGCAGCCGTTAAAACTCACAAAGGTCAGACCGAGGTGATTCTTACTGCTCAGGAACTCGGAGAAGATAGCTACGCGATTCCACCTGACTTTGAGCCAGTTGTTAAGAAGGGTGATCAAGTTAAGGTAAAGCAGATTATTGCTCGCTCTAAGACTGAAAAACACTCTCTTAAGGCAACCGATGAAGGTAAGGTTATTTCTGTGTCAGCTAGCCAAATTGTAACGAAGCACACCGAAAAACACAGCAAGGTCTACAACTTTGAGGCGAAAGAGAAGCTTCTGGTCAAAAATAATGACCTTGTGGCTAAAGGAACCCCAATTAATCGAGGTCACCTGAACCTGCAAGACTTGATGGAGTCTACTGATGTTTACACGGCTCAGAAGTACATCATGACTGATGTACAGCATATTTATGCCTCTCAGGGACAAACCATTAACGATAAGCACATTGAAATTATCGTTAAGCAAATGTTCTCTAAGGTGCGCATTATTAACCCTGGGGATTCCAACTTCCTGCCGGGTGAACTCATTAATGCTGAGCAATTTGAAAATGCTAATGAAGAGCTTAGGAAAGCCAAAAAGAACATTGCTCATGGGGACCGCCTACTGCTTGGTATTTCCCGTGTGGCGATTACTACCAACAGCTGGCTATCTGCTGCGTCCTTCCAGGAAACAATTCGTGTGCTTGTAGAAGCTGCTACAACCCGAAAAATTGATAACCTAAAGGGCTTGAAAGAAAACGTAATTATTGGTAAACTCATCCCCGCTGGTCACATTTATAAGACCCAATACGAAAATAAAGAGCAAGAATAAGCCGTTTAATTTTTTTAAAGACTTCCAATTTCTATGCCAACCATTAATCAGTTAGTACGAAAAAGCAGGCGAACTCCAAAAAAGAAGAGCAAGGCTCCAGCGCTTCAGTATACCTTTAACTCTCTTAAGAATAAGAACGTTGGCCTTAAGAAGGGTGCTCCTCAGAAACGCGGTGTTTGTGTGAAGGTAACGACTATGACGCCTAAAAAGCCTAACTCTGCGCTTCGTAAGATCGCTCGTGTTCGTTTGACCAATGGTAAAGAGGTAAACGCTTATATCATGGGTGAAGGTCACAATCTGCAAGAACACTCCGTGGTGACTATTTACGGTGGAAGAGTGAAGGACCTGCCTGGTGTGCCTTACCACATTGTTCGTGGTGTGCTTGATTGTCAGGGGGTTCAAGATCGAAAGCAGGGCCGAAGCCGTTACGGTGCTAAGAAGCCTAAATCCTAATTTTTAAATATTCGTTACGAGTTATAGTTATGAGTAAAGCCAAAGCTAATTTCATCCCAGAAGGGTCCACTGAGTGGCAAGAGAAGTTCATTAACTGCATGATGCAGCGTGGTAAGAAGTCTACTTCACGCGCTATTTTCGGAAGTGCTATGAAAATCATGCGTGATCAAGGAATCAAGACTCCTGAAGAGGTCTTTGAAAAGGCCATTCGCAATGTGATGCCTAATATGGAAGTACGCGCTCGCCGTGTTGGTGGTAGTGTTTACCAAATTCCTGTAGAAGTTAAGCCAAAGCGTCAGCTGGCCCTTTCCATTCGCTGGATCATTGGTGCCTGCCGCTCTAAAAAGGGTAAGCCTATGGCTGATAAACTGGCTGCAGAACTGCTTGAAGCCAGCAAGGAATCCGGAGCTGCCTTCAAGAAGCGTGAAGACGTTCATCGTATGGCTGCTGCTAACAAGGCATTTGCCCACTTAGCCCGCTACAGCAGACGTTAAGCAAGTTTGCTTTGCCCTGGTAAATATGCTATGTTTTTTACGCAAAAATAAAAATAAACCATCATGTTTACAAAGAAGCGAAAAACAGGTTATTTGAAAGGTATTAGCTCAGCCTTGGGGCTGTTCCTTTTTTTGGCTATGGGCACCCCTTCAGTTTTGGCTGAAACAGTTGCCTCAACCACCTCAGGAACCCAGGTTGTAAGCACTGGTTTTAGCGATGTTAATCGAACTCATCCAAGTTACACAGCTATTACTTACCTCAGTCAGAATGGGGTTGTGGGTGGCTATGCTGATGGCAGTTTTAAGCCAGAAAACTCCATTAATCGTGCCGAAGTCTTGAAAATTATCCTAAAGGGTTCAGGAATTGAAGCAGATGAGGTTTTTGGAGGTCATTTTCCTGATGTTGGAGAAGGTGATTGGTTTGCCCCTTTTGTCATGAAGGCTCGTGCACTTGGGTTTGTGAAAGGAAATGATACGGATGGCACTTTTGCTCCAGGGCGACAGGTTAACATTGCTGAATTCCTTAAAATGCTGCTTACAGCTAGTAATATTGATGTTTCTAGCTTTGAAGGACAGCAAGTCGTTCCAAATATCCCAACGGATGCCTGGTATGCTAATTATGTAAATTACGCAGTGGCACTTGGAATTGCCACACGAGATAGCAATGGAAACGTAGATGCTGCCAAACCGCTTACGCGTGGTGAGGTCATGGATATGCTCTACCTACTTTCAATCATCAGAAAGGGGGATGATACTCAGTTCTTGCTGACTCGGGCTGAATCTGAAATGGCTCAGATTGAGGTTTATATTGCAGCAAATATGGTGGCTAATGCTAAAAGTGCTTCGGACTTGGCTGTTGATCTGACCCAACAAGCTTACAAGAATATGCCTGATAACAACGTTGTGCTGGGTGCTGCCAAAATCGCGCGTGCTTACGATTGGCTTGTTGATTCATTTATTCTGGGTATTCAGGGGCAGAATGATGCTGCGGCCCAGAAGGCAAATGACTCGATTAATAAGGCTACTGAGGCCTGGGAGGCTAATAATGCGACTCAGCCAATCGCTCGGCATATCAAAGAGCGAGCCAGAGAAATTCTGGATCAGGTGGGCGGAGGAGAGGTCTAATTATTTCCTTGTGTTTTAGGGGTTTAGGGTCTTTATTTTTTAGCTTATTTGTGCTATAATATAAAGATTTATTAATGTGTGAATAAACCATGCCTAAGCCCTCTCCTAAAACGAAACAAAAAGCGAAGAAGACAGACAATGCAAAAACCCCAGAAAAGGACCTTGCTCCTCAGTGGACGATAAAACATCTAGGTGAAGAAGCTGCTCACTATAATGATGCTTTAAACCAGAAGATTCTGAAGCATCTTGAGTCCTTGGGCTTAATTACCCCAGAGCAGAAAAAATCTGTTGTTGCACAGCATCAGAAGGCAGGTGAGAACATCCTTGATGTGCTTATCACCCTCGACATCATGAAGCCTATTGAAGTGGGGCGCGCCGTTGCTGAGTACTTTAAGGTGCCCTACGTTAACCTCAAAAACACCAGAGTTTCTCCGGATGCCGCCCTTCTTATCCCTGAAGCTGTTTCGAAAAGTGAAGGTGTTATTTCTTATACCGAGGATCAAAACAAGATATTCGTTGCAATGGTTAACCCCTCTAATCAGCATTTTCTTCATATGCTTGAAAAGAAGACGGGTAAAAAAGCCGTTCCGCATTTTTCAACCCCCTCCGAAATCAAAGATTCTCAGCAGATTTACCGCCAAGACACCCTGAAGGGTTTTCAATATCTCATCGACAGGGCAACGGTGAATATCAATAAGCTTGAAACACTGAACAATATTTCCACTATTTTTGATACCGTTGTTTTAATGGCTTACTACCGGAATGCTTCAGATATTCATATTGAACCTTTTGAAGATGAAATCAGAATTCGTCTTCGTATTGATGGGGTTCTGAGTAATGTGGCCCAGCTTCCATCTCATTTTTTGGAAACCATGGTCAATCACATCAAAGTGCTTTCAAAACTGCGTACCGACGAGCACAGCTCTTCTCAGGACGGACGCTTCAAAGTGACTTATGACAACTCAAAGATTAACTTCAGAGTCTCGATCCTTCCTTCCTATTACGGTGAGAAAGTTGTTCTCCGCCTCCTTAGTTCTGAGTCTCAGCAGATGAGCCTTGAAGATCTGGGGTACAGCGCCAATGACATTAAGATTATTGAGCGAAACATCCAAAAAACCCAGGGGATGATTCTGATTACGGGACCAACCGGTAGTGGTAAAACAACCACACTGTATTCCGTGCTTACGAGTTTAAATCGAGAAGGGGTTAACATTTCGACCATCGAAGACCCAATTGAGTACGGTCTTTATGGCGTAAATCAAGTTCAAGTAAATACTAAAACAAACCTGACTTTTGCAGATGGTCTTAGATCTCTTTTACGCCAGGATCCTGACATACTCATGATTGGTGAGATTCGTGATCTTGATACTGCCAGAATATCAGCCCATTCTGCGCTGACCGGTCACTTGATTCTAAGTACCCTCCATACAAGTAGCGCTGCTCTTGCGCCACTTCGTTTGGTGAAAATGGGGCTAGACCCTTATTCCATTGTTTCCACGCTCAATGTGATCATAGCTCAGCGTCTAACACGTACAGTTTGCACCTCTTGCCGTGTTACCTACCAGCTTGAGCCTGAGGAATTGAAAGATATTCGGGATAAGTTCATTTCAAGTGAGCATGATCAAAAAATCTTTTCAAAGTACTTCAGCGAAAAACGCAGTGCATCGCCGAGACTTTTTAAGGGGAAGGGTTGTGAGGAATGTAGCCATTCTGGTTTCAAAGGCAGAACAGTTGTGGCTGAAGTCATGGAAATGAACAACGAAATCAGGGACCTGATAATTGCCGAAGCTTCACAGGATGATATTGAGCAGGCTGCCATCAAAAATCATATGACAACCATTCTGGAAGACGGTCTCAACAAGGTTTTTGAAGGGAGAACAACTCTGGATGAGCTATTTAGAGTTATAAACCAATAAGTCTGTGAAGAGCGAACAAAAAG
>CBDUQG010000001.1:0-36414 GCA_965369305.1 uncultured bacterium | reverse complement strand
GTTTTACAAACTGTCAATTTTATTTTTTAGACTTTGCCTCTCTCACTCTTTATTATAAGAGCCCTTCGGGGTTTTGAAAACTTAAATAACTCGAATATGACGAAGATCAATGAATTTCCCGCTCTCAGAGATGAGGAGGGGCAACCTGAACTCGCTAATGCCTGGCTGGTTGAAACGGATCAGCTTAAAACAATGGCTGTCAGCAGCGATGCAAAAGATCGCCTGCGTGCGGCTGAGGGGCTGCGCTTCAGCAACAATGAAGAAGGTAAGAGCATACTACTTTCCCTGACTGATGATGAGGACCCTCAAGTGAGTGAGCAAGCTGTTGAATCCTTGGCTACTTTTCCCGGTGCTGACATTGATGCACGTCTTCTTAAAATAATCACCCTGGGTAAAGTCCAGAACGTAAGAGCAGCTGCAAGCAAAGTTCTTAGCCAAAGAAATACAGCTGAAAGCTAATTTGCATTGTGCTAAAATGGAGCCATGGCCAATATTGTCGCAACCATCATCCTGCTCGCTATCAGCTATTTTGTGATCAACCTCTTCCCTATGGGGCAGGAGTTTTTTGCCAGCATTCACGATACTTTTACCGAAAAGAAAACCAATGTGGTTGAAGAATATGAGCGAGTCAAAGATGAAGTGGATGATGTGAAGGAAACCGTTGTGGAAACCAAGGAGAAGGTTGAAGAAACGGTCGATACTGCCAATAAGGCGGTCAAAACGGTTAATGAGGTGCTAGATAAGGTGAAAGGGCTACTCGCTAGCGAGGAGGAAACAGAAGAGCAACCAGCTGAAGAATCCTCTGAAGAAAATACCGAAACTGAGGAAGCTAGCGCTGAAGAAGGAACTGACTCAACGCAGCAATAGCCGCTGTCTCAGTCCGCAGAATGCGTGGTCCAAAGGTGAAGGGTTTGACCTTCGCTTCTTTTGCCAGTGACATTTCTGATTCGCTAAGCCCACCCTCCGGACCAATAATAATCTGAGCTTCTTTGGCCTTTTTGAGCTCATCTGCATAATCCGAAATAAAGCGGGTACCTTCGTACTCGTAACCAATGAAGGCATTATTCAGACTTCCCACCACCTCATCGTAATTCACCGGGTGGCGAATGATGGGAATATGCATGCGGCCACATTGCTCGGCCGCCTCCATGGCAATTAGGTGAAGTCGCTCGAATTTGCTCATGCGCCGTTTTTCGGTCCGCTCGGTAATGAGTGGAAATATCTCATGTACACCGATCTCGGTGGCCTTTTGAATGACCAGCTCAAAGAGGGCCGGCTTTTTTGGGATGGCCTGATACAGGCTCACTCGCAATTCCGGTTCACTGTGATTTTCTACTGCCTGAACACGCTTAGCCTTTATCTTTCTTTTATTAATTTCTTCCACCTGCATCATCCATTCTCGCTTTCCGTCAAAAACATGAAAGAAGTCGCTCGTTCTCATGCGAAGCACCTTGCCAGCCTGATGAACTACGCGATTGTCGCTTATTTCAAGAAGCTCACCACTAAAATCCAATGATGGGAGATAAAAGCGGTGCACTATTCCTTGTTGATATAGATTTCACGTGGCTTGGCGCCATTAGCCGGACCAATGAGCCCATGTTCTTCGAGAATATCCAGGATGCGGGCTGCACGGGCATAACCAACGCTGAGCCTTCGCTGGAAGAGAGAGGCAGATGCCTTCCCTGTATTCTTGATGAGCTCTACAGCATCGTTATAAAGGTTGTCCTGATCCATACCATCCCCACCTGATCCTACGATTCCTGTATCTGCCCCTGTCGTACTAGTCTGAACAATGGATTCATCGTAGTTTGGCTCAACGGTTAGCTTGATACGCTTGGTCACCTTTTCGATTTCCTTTGTCGATACATAAACCCCCTGCACGCGAATCGGACGACTCATGTTACCGGGCAGGTAGAGCATGTCCCCCATACCAAGAAGATCTTCCGCACCCACAGAATCAATGATGGTACGAGAATCCACTCCACTGGTCACCGTGAAGGCGATGCGGGTTGGGATGTTGGCTTTGATCACCCCCGTGATCACGTCCACACTTGGACGCTGAGTCGCGATGATCAGGTGCATTCCCACGGCGCGGGCCATCTGAGCGATGCGACAGATGAGCGCTTCGGTTTCTTTCTTGTTCGCCTGCATCATGAGGTCGGCCAGCTCGTCGATGACAATTACAATTCGGTGTATTGGCTTTTCTTCAGCCGCATTGTATTCCTTGATGTTCTTGTAACCTTTTTCGGCAAAATCCTGATAGCGGCGGTTCATTTCGGCCACGGCCCATTTGAGGGAGCTATGCGCCTTTTCAGGATCAGTGATCACCGGTGTGAGCAAGTGCGGAATGCCGTTGTAAGGTGTCAGCTCCACACGCTTTGGATCCACCATGATGAATTTGAGATCTTGAGGAGAATTCTGATAGAGAAGAGACATGAGGAAGGTGTTCATTCCCACCGATTTACCGGAACCAGTGGCACCGGCAATGAGCAGGTGAGGCATGGTTTCCAGGTCGTCGATAACTGGCATACCGGATACATCACGACCAATGACCAGACGTAGCTTTGAGTCAAAACTGCCAAACTCTTCGCTTTCGAGCATTTCTCGCAGGTGAACCACCATGCGCTTGTCATTCGGTACTTCGATCCCCACTAATGACTTTCCTGGAATTGGCGCCTCCATACGAAGGGCCTTGGCAGCCAGTGCCAGTGCCAAATCATTTTTGAGGGCAGTGATCTTGTTGAGCTTGATCCCCTCACTTGGTTTGAGCGTGTACTGAAGCACGGTTGGGCCAATGTTCACATCCTGCATGGTCACATCGATCCCAAACTGAGCCAGCTTGCTGCGGATCTTCTCGGCGTTTTCCTTGAGTACCTTGTCACTCACGTAAACTTCGGAACTGGCTGAAGAAAGTAAGTCGAGGGGTGGCAGCTGCCAACCGGAATAATCAACTTCTTCCTGCTTCTTCTTTTCCACCTTGGGTTTTTTCTCGATCTTGCCGGGCTTGTTGATCTCAATTTCTTTGAATATCTTGTCTTCCACCTTTCTCTTTGGTGCCTCAGCTTCCTCATCCTTTTTAGCCAGCAGCGGTTTTACAATGTTGAGTTCTTGCTTACCCTTGTCCAGCATCGGCTTGAGCTTACGCGACTTCTTATTCGTTTCGATCTTAAGCTGACGGTCCGGGATCAAGGCACGAACAATGTCACGCAGTGAGATTTCAAAGGTGATCAGTGCTCCGATCACAAAGATCGACCCCATGATCACGCGAGCCCCAACGTCTGAAATGAAGATACGAAGCAGGACAGAGGTCAAAAAGCCTACATAACCGCCGTAGCCTTCGATTCCGTCGAGCATGGCAGTGATGTCAGTGCGCATGTGAACCATACCTAAGCCAGTGGCTACCATGAGCGAAAGCCCCAGGTATTTGGCGGCATCGAGCGTGACGCGTCTGGCAAAGAAGAGAGTGATCCCAAGGCCCAGAAAAATGACCGGAAGGAGCATGGCCCCCACTCCGAAGATGAGCCTGAGATAGGTGTCTAGGTACTCACCGAGAATTCCTGCCTTACCACTGAGCACCAGATAGAAGACGGCGGACAGGCCAAAATAAATCACTGCACCGACTTCGCGGGCGATGTGAGAATCCAACTGAATTTTGAAATCTTTCTTAGGGAGGCGTCTGGCTTTTCTGGCTGCGCCTAACTTACGTTTTCTGGGCATCGGTTTTTATTTAAGAACGGATTTGATTTTACCACAATCTACTGGCTTAGCCAAGAGCTTACTTGCGGATTTTGCGCTTTTTGACTGGCGCTTTTTTGGCAGCCAGGTTTTTCCCATCTTTTTCCAGCACCGTCTTGTACTCAAGCTTGTAAATATGAAGGAAGGCGAGCGCCATACTAAGAACGAGTGGGCCAAAGAGAAGCCCCTTTAGTCCGAAAACCAGCGTGCCCCCAAGAAGCACTAGCAAGGTGGCCAAAGGATGAAGTTGGGCCGAGGAGCCAATGATGTATGGCTTGATGACATTGTCAGCCGTTCCTACGATGAAGGCTGACCAGGCCAGCAGTAAAATAGCTGTGATGTATTGTCCTCCAATAGCCAGCGCGGCCACCGCCGGAAGCCAGACCACCATGGTGCCAATATAAGGCACGGGAGAAAAGAGGGCGGCAATGGCCCCCCAGAAGGCTGCGTTGTTGATCCCGGCCACTGAGAAGCCGACACCCACCAAGAACCCTTGTAAGATAGCTGCTCCGAAAATTCCGTAGATAATTCCGTAGCTTAAATGGGATAGTTTGGTGAAGAGCTCCTGCCTGTATTCAGTCGATATGGGCAAGAGGGATCTAATGTAGGTCACGAGCCTATCTCCTTCCCGGAGGAAGTAAAAGAGGGTGATCAGGAATACAAGGAGGTGAACCAAAAAGAGCGAGAGATGCTTGAGGATGTTGGTCGTTTTAGAAAGTAGGAAGGTACTCACTGCTCCGACTGAATCACCTGCCGTCTGAAGAATATCTGCCGGAGAAATAGGCAAGTACTGGAGGGCTCGTTCAAAGCTTTCGTTGAATGGAATCAGTTCAAGGATTTTGGACGCAGAACTCACGTCATTACTTTCTACGATTTCGTTGATACGATCGCTGACGATGACGTAGGCATCACTGGCTTGTTCGGCTACAAAGAAGCCAAAAAGCGTGAAGGGTACCAAGATCACAATCACAATAAGAATCATGGAGATCAGTGCTGCGAGGGACCTGGAAAAAGGAATCCAATTCAGAATCTTTTTGTGTATTGGAAAAACAGCCGTGACGATAATACCGGCAAAAAGCAGTGCCACCGCAAAGGGGCTAATGAAGGTCACCAGTAAAGCTAAAAGAGCGACCAGAGCGGCAATGAGAAAGTAGCGCTGGAAACCATTGGCTAGACCATTGTCTGTTTTTGGCATAGGAATGTGTTTATTTGCCAAAATTATACTTGACAGGAGCCGTGAAGTAAATATAATGGTCACAGTTAATCTCAATGAAGATGTTCTCTTGGAAGACTCGCCTACTGGTCCTAATTACCAACCCACGTTGTGGTGCGTAGTTTTGTGAGAGTCTAAAAAACGAGAACAAACTTCCGCCACATGAGGCGGATTTTTTTTGCTCCTTAAAAGCGCTGGCATCACCTCAAGCTATTTGCACACCTGCATGGTTTGCAAGAGCTTGGTGTGGTAAACCTCTTAACTTTTAAACCCGCTCGGAAGAGCACAACCCCAAATGTGAGGAATCAGAGAAATATGAGTCGACGACGATACTACGAGCGACGTGACCCGTTCACTGGCGAGCTACTGGATTGTGGCCCGGAAAGCCAGCCCGACGCTGCCGACGGTCTCATCAACCAAAAGATCGCTGACCGCGAACGCAAGTCCCAAAGGGGGCATCTTCTCGGGGCTCAAGAGAGTTCCACCACCCAATCGGCGAAAGACGTTTCGCCCTCTCCTCTGGCAATGGCAGCCACGACAGACCAGTCGTAGCAGCCAAGCTCAGAACCTGCTCCGCCCGACATCTCACGTAGAGATCGACGGCGGAGCACTCCTTTTAATCGAATATAATATTCTCCCGCGACAGTACTTCTTTTGTGGTGCTTTTTAGTTTGCGAGGTTCTTTTAGCCGTACCCGCACGTAGTTATCTGTCATGCCTTCTTGCCACCCAGCCATGCGAGAGCGCTCCCAGAGCACCTGGGCTTTTTGACCTACCTGGCTTTCGATGAACTCGGTCCTGAGCTCGTCGGCTATCTCTTGCAGCTTCTTAGCCCGGGCACGCCGAACGGGCACAGGCAGCTGCTCCATTTTGGCGGCCAGGGTGTTTTGCCTTTCTGAATACGGAAAGACATGCGCCTTAGCGAGCCTATTGTCTTTGACGAATTTTATCGTTTCCTCAAACTCAGCGTCGGTTTCTCCGGGAAAGCCCACGATGATGTCGGAAGTGATCGCCACATTGGGGGCGAATTCTCTTACTCGGCTTATGACCTCGGCCACTTTTTCAGCCGTGTAATTGCGGCGCATACGCTCGAGAACTGAAGTACTCCCCGATTGGATGGATAGGTGTAGGTGCCTGGAAAAGCGAGGATTCTTCATGACCTCGTACCACTTTTCGTTGAAGAATTCAGGGCCAAGCGAGCTGGCGCGAAGGCGCTTGACATCGGTTTCGTCGAAGATGCGCTGAATCAGCTCAGCGAAGGTGTTTTCTTCAGGCTTGGTCGTCAGGCTAGCGCCATATCCACCGATGTTTATCCCCGTGAGCACCACTTCGTTAAAGCCATGATCTACATGTTCCTGAATCTCAGCGATGATGTCTTCCTCGCTCCGGTTCTCTGACTTGCCGCGAGCCGTGGCAATGATGCAGTAAGAACAGTAGTTATCACAACCATCCTGAATTTGTACCAGGGCACGGGAGCGGGAAAAATCATGACTGGACTTGAGCAGGCTCGGCTCATCACATTTTTTCATGTCGCCGATGTTGGCTTCCAGGTACTTGATAACTTCCTGCAGATCGTTTAGAAGCACATCCACTTCCATGATCTTTTCGAAGGCTTCTTTTTGCATGCGCGCCGCGCAGCCGAAGACGATGGTCTTGAGGCCTGGATTGCTGTTCTTGGTGCGGCGCACCAGTTGGCGGGATTTTTTGTCGGCAATACTGGTCACGGTGCAGGTGTTGATCACGGCATAATCTGCTTCCCCTTCTTTGACCACCGGTACGCCGTTTTTAACCGCCCAACGAAGGACCTGGTCGAGCTCGTAGCGATTGTTCTTGCAGCCCGTCATTCCCAGCGAAATCTTCATGAAAGATTGACTTCAAAATAAAGCCCGATTACTATAGCACACCGACGGCCTATAGCTCAGCCCGGTAGAGCAAACTCGGGTTAGACCGAGTGGAGTCGCTGGTTCAAATCCATGCTAGGCCGACTGCGGTCTTACTGCGGTCTAAGAAAAACTGGACTCTCAGTGAGCCCTCCCGAACGACATCTGTCGTTCACTGTGAGGGTGTCAGCTCCGGCTGGCACCCTCCTTTTTTAAGGTCTGACAAAATTCAGGAGCTTGCCCATTTCGTGAAGGAAGAGGAAAAAGGCGGCACCGATGACCGGGTAAAGCAGGTCGTTTGAACTGAGTGATCCAAAGCCGAACCAAATGGCCACACTGGGAATGTAAATCAATACGGAAATGGCCGCGATTGAAATCAGGAATGAACCCCAGAGCTGCTTGTTGGTAAATAAGTAACTGGTAAAAATGCTGCGCTCCGTGCGCCGGGAGAGGATGTTCATAAACTGACAGAAAATGATGCCCACGTAAGCCGCGGCCCGTCCAGATTCGACGCTACCGGAGCCGAACCTGTAGACCATGTAAAAACTAAAGAAGCCGGTGGCCCCCATCCAGAATCCATAGAAGATGAGATTGATCAGGCTACTGCGCTTGATGATGTGATCTTTGAGGTCACGAGGTGGTTTCTCCATCAAAGATTTCTCGGCAGGGTCGAAGGTCATGGCGGTTAGTGGCAGCATTTCACCGACCAAGTCGATGGCCAGAATCTGCACGGCAGTAATGGGTGCAGGAAGCCCAAAGGCAATGCCGATGAAGCCGAGAAGCACACAAGTTAGTTCGCCGTTGTTCGATGTGATGGAGGCCAGAATGGTGTTTTTGAGGTTGGCAAAAATCGTACGCCCTTCTGCCACGGCCCGGGTGAGCGTGCTGAAGTTATCATCGAGAAGCACAATTTCGGAGGCTTCCTTTGCCACTTCAGAACCCATCTTCCCCATCGCTACACCAATGTCAGACTTCTTGAGACTCAGCGTGTCATTCACCCCATCGCCCGTCACGGCCACCACTTCACCCATCTGCTTAAGAAGGCTAACCAGACGGAACTTGTCTTCCGGCGAAACACGGGAAAAAACCACCGAGCGAGCCTCCATGATCTTTTTTAGTTTTTTGTCTGAAAGGGCTTTGATGTCATCACCATTGTAAACAGGCATGGGGTCACTGTTGTGCTTCATGCCAATCCGATCAGCAATGGCTTTGGCTGTGACTTCATTGTCCCCAGTGATCATCATGACGCGCATTCCTCCTTTATAAACACTGGTAATAGCCTCTTTAACGCCTGCCCGTGGTGGGTCAATCATGGCCACAAAACCGGCAAAGATGAAATCCTTTTCTGTTTTTTGGATAGAAAAAGTGTTGTCGGAATTTTTGAAGTCGCGGTAAGACAGCGCGATAACGCGAAGTGCCTGAGCACTGAATTTTTCGCCTTCCTTTAAGATAGCCTTCTTCATTTGAGGTGTTAGGGCCACAACCTTATTAGAGAGCTTTACCTGACTACAAGCCTCTAAAACGCTTTCCAGAGCCCCTTTCATGTAGCCGATCTTCCTACCTTTGTGCTTTCTGATAATGGTCATGCGCTTCCTGTTGGAATCGAAGGGTAATTCGAAGAACTCCGGGAAATGCTCGTCTAGGACAGCCGGCTTTAGCCCCACTTTCATGACCAGCGGCGTGAAGGCAGCTTCGGTGGGGTCACCAATAGCATGCCAACCTCGATGATTTTTGTCGGGTGGCATAACCCTGCCATTAGAGGCCAAAAAGCCATCTTCGAAGAACTGCTTGAGGGAGGCCATGGTGAGCGCGCCAATCTTTTTGTTCCCTTCTTTCACGGTACCACGTGGGTCATAGCCATCACCTGTGACCTCGAAGGTTCTAAAGCGACAACCGGCTTTTGTGATTGAATCAACTGTCACACAGCTCACTATGGTCATTTCATTTTTAGTCAGCGTTCCCGTTTTATCCGAGCAAATGACTGTGGTGGACCCCAGGGTTTCGACGGATGAGAGCTTTTTGACCACGGCCTTCTTTTTGGCCAGCCTTCCCACGCCCAAGCTCAGTGCTACAGAAATCTGCGCAGGAAGCCCTTGCGGTACGCAAGCTGCCGCCACACTGACGGCGAAGAGGATGCTGAGCTGAATAGACAAACGAATGTTTTCCGAGGCATCCACATTCAGAAAGAAATTGATGACAAATAGCGCCAAAGCAATCACGCCGGCAATCTTAGTCAGTGATTTAGCCAAAATATTAATCTCTCGTTGAAGCGGGGAAAGGTCGTGATGAATGGTCTGGGTTTGGCGGGCGATTCGGCCAATGGCTGTGTCCATGCCGGTTCCGTAAACCACGCCGTAGGCGTTTCCCTTGGCTACCGTCAGCCCCATAAACACCAGATTATCCTGGTTGGTGACGGTGGTTTCTTTTTCAATGATGAGGTCCGAGAATTTTTCTTGGGGAACGGATTCTCCGGTCAGTACGAAGTCATTGGTACTGAAGTTGGTGACCTGAATGAGGCGCATATCCGCTGGCACAGCACTCCCTTCTTCGAGATAAACCAGGTCTCCGGGAACCAGCTGGGACTGCTCGATTTCCATCTGCTTGCCGTCACGAATCACAATGGCTTTAGCCCGAATGATTTGCTTGAGGGATTCGAGGATACGCTCAGCTTTGTATTCCTGATAAAAACCGATGCCTGCATTGATGACAACGATGGCCAGAAGAATGGTTCCACCTCGGAAGTCATCCAGGTAGTAAGCCAGCCCAGCAGCAATGATGAGTACAATGATGAGCAAATCTTTGAACTGATCGAAGAAACGAAAGACAATGGGGCGCCTTTCCCCTTCCTTCAGTTCATTGGGCCCATGTTTGAGAAGTCTTTTTTCAGCATCCTTTTCTGAAAGACCGAGTTCAGCGTGAGTACTGAGCCGAGAAATGGCTTCTTCCTTTGAGATTTGATAGAAATATTTTTTTGCGGACATCTTTTTGTTTTGCCCTATTTTAGCACGAAGATAGGTTGAAGAGCCACCGGTATCTTGGTGGCTCTCGGGTTGGAGAAGGATCTCCTATCCCAGCACATTCCGCCTGATGAGCTCTTGGACTCTGTTGATCAAGAGATCCATGAGGCCCATGGCCAGAAAGATGCCGAAGACAACGAGAAGGGTGATCAGAATCTCTTTCATATTTCCTCCGCTTGGTTTCGAACTCAGTGACAACTTTGAGAAGCAATGAGAACAGACAACTCTTGTTTATTATACTTTATTTTTTAAATATGTCAAGCATATGCCTTTTTCCCTATTTATCCCTTTCTAAGGCGCTTACGGCGTGGTAGTATAGTCAAGCATGAAAAATATTCGCAACTTTTGCATCATCGCCCACATCGATCACGGAAAATCAACTCTTGCTGACCGGTTTTTAGAAATCACCAGCACTATCAGCAAACGTGATATGAAACATGGTCAGATGCTGGACACTATGGAACTCGAGCAGGAACGCGGCATTACGATCAAGCTCCAACCAGTTCGCATGGACTACAAAGACTACATCCTGAACCTGATCGATACGCCGGGCCATGTGGATTTTACCTATGAGGTGAGCCGCTCCTTGGCCGCCTGTGAAGGCGCGATTTTGGTAGTGGATGCAACGCAGGGTATTCAAGCTCAGACTCTGGCCAACCTGTATATGGCTATGGAACATGAGCTGACCATTATTCCGGTCGTGAACAAGATCGACATGCCTCAGGCTGAGCCGGAACGGATTAAGGATGAGATTGAAAACATGCTGGCAATCCCCCGTGAAGAAGTGATTGAAGTGTCAGCTAAGACCGGCCAAAATGTGGAGCAACTTTTAGAGGCTGTGATTGAGCGCGTACCTAGCCCCGTTGATGGCGGCCTTCGCTCTCAACTTGAAATCACCAATGACAATGAGGCTAAGGCCCTTGTTTTTGACTCAGTTTACGATACTTATCGTGGGGTACTAAGCTATGTGCGCATGGTATCGGGCACCTTTAAAAAGGGTGATAAGCTGCGCTTCTTGAATGCTAAAACCGATATTGAAGCGACAGAACTTGGCTACTTTAGACCCAAGTACGAAGCTCAGCCGGAATTGAAGCCCGGCGAGGTGGGTTATGTCGTAACCGGCCTTAAGTCTGTGGGTGAGGCACGCGTGGGTGACACGATCTGGAAGGGTGACAAGAGCCAGCTTGAATCAACTGAGCCACTTCCTGGCTACAAGAAGGTAACACCCATGGTGTATGCTGGTATTTATTGTAGTGAAGGTGATGATTTCCCGATTCTGCGTGATTCTCTTGAAAAATTAACCCTGAATGACGCTGCACTGGACTACGAACCAGATCAATCCCCTGCCCTTGGTTCCGGATTCCGCTGTGGCTTTTTGGGCCTCCTTCATATGGACATTGTTCAGGAGCGACTGGAGCGAGAATACAATTTGGATATCATCGTCACAGCCCCGTCAGTGTCTTATAAAGTGAATATGAAATCAGGCGAACAAGTCACGATTTCGTCGCCATCCATGCTTCCTGACGGCTCGATTTACGATTCCCTTGAAGAACCATGGATCAAGATGGAGGTGGTTTGTTCAAAAGACACAGTGGGAGGTGTGATGAAGCTAGTGCAAGATCGTCGTGGGATTCATAAGAACCTGACCTACATGGATGAGAATCGCGTGCTTCTGCTTTTTGAAATGCCACTGGCCACCGTAATCATCGACTTTTATGACGGGTTGAAGAATGTGAGTAGTGGCTACGCCTCCATGAACTATGAATTCCTGGAATTCAGACAGGAAAATCTGGTGCGACTCGATATTCTAATTCACGGAGATCGCATTGATAGCCTGGCAGTAATGTGCCATCGCACCGAAGCTGAAACTCTGGGTAGGCGCCTGGCTAAAAAGCTCAAAGAAGTCATTCCAAGGGCTCAGTTTGCCATTCCCGTTCAGGCCGCTATTGGCGGAAAAGTAGTGGCCCGCGAGACGGTTAGCGCCTTTAGAAAAGATGTAACTGCTGGATTATATGGAGGTGACGTGAGTCGTAAGAACAAGCAGCTTCAGAAGCAAAAGAAAGGGAAGAAACGCATGAAAGACATGGGTAGCGTCAGCCTTCCTCAGGAGGCCTTCCATGCCATTTTGAAGAAAGATTGACATATATAGGTATACCTATTATAGTATACTTCCTAATTATTTAGGAAAAGCCACAACTCCTACACCCCAATAAGGAGCAGAAGTAAACCTAGCGTACCTTATGAATGCTTGGCTAGGGCAGAAGACCGGCCGTTTAACGGCTTTGTGAGAGTGTCAACGATTGGAGCGGACCTTCCAATCAGATCCCGTTTGCATGGGCAGGCTGTTTGGCTTGAAAATAAGGCATAAATCTCTAAAATAGGTCTGTGTTTACAGGAATTATCGAAAGCACCGGTCGAATTGAGAAAGCGGGTAAAAGCTCGCTGACCATCCACGCCCCCGAGGTTCTCTGGCAGCTTAAGACTGGTAGCAGTATTGCGGTAGATGGGGTCTGTTTAACGGTGACCAAGAAGCATGAAAAAGCCTTTGAGGCTGACGTGATGCCTATTACCCTTGAGCGTACTACTTTGGGCAAGCGCAAGAAGGACGACATGGTGAACCTGGAACTGGCCATGCTTGGCTCCAAACGTTTTGAAGGTCATGTAGTCGGTGGTCATGTAGAGGGTACTGCCGAGCTTCTTGAAATGAAGATTGTGGACAATGCCTACCAACTAAAATTCAGGGTGCCTGAGGGGCTGGAACGCTACATTGTGCCGACCGGCTCTATTGCTGTAAACGGTATCAGCCTAACTGTCATGGACGTGCAGGGTGACGAGTTTATAGTGGGCATCATTCCTCATACCTGGGGGAACACCAACCTGAATCAACTGAAAATTGGTGATAAAGTGAATATCGAAACAGACATTTTAGCCAAATATGCTGAAAAACTGACCAAATGAGCTCTATTCAAGACAACATCACCGGTAAGGAATTTAGCGCCAAGCCAGGTTTAAAGATTGGAATTGTGCAGAGCACCTATAACGCTGAAATTGGTGATGCCATGCATGGACAGTGTATGAAAACCTTGCTCGCTGCCGGTGTTGAAGACGGTAACATCCTCAATATTCGGGTGCCGGGAGCATTTGAAATTCCGATTGCCTGCCAGAAAATGGCTCAGACTGGTGACCTGGATGTCATCATTACCATTGGGGTGATCATTCAGGGTGAAACGCCACACTTCGATTTTATTGCGAGTGCCTGCGCGCAAGGTATAATGGACTTAAGTCTGAAAATTGACACCCCCATTGTCTTTGGCATTCTGACCACAAGCAACCTTGAGCAAGCTAAAGCTAGGATTGATAAGGGTGTTGAAGCCGCTCAGACCGCCTTACAAATAACCAATCTAAATTAAAAAATGCAGAAACTTACCCTAAGCATTACTGACTACCCTGAAATGCCAAGCACCAAGATGGTTTATTTTGAAGGGGATTTTGATGGCTACGCTGAAGAAACCATTGCCGATCTTCAGGCAGAAGTTGATCAGGCAGCTCCAGGTAGTTCGTTTATCTTTGATTTTTCTAAGCTGAATTACCTCAATAGCTTTGCCATCGGCCAACTGGTTGCCTGGCATGGGGTCGTAACCGGAAAAAACGGAAAGATTTTAATTGTAGGCGTGAACAAGAACATTGAAGACATCTTCACTGTTCTGGGAATCGGCAGTGTTTTTAAGATTTATCCAAGCGTCGAAGAGCTAAAGAAAGGAGAGGCTGCTTAGCCTTCTTGCTTTGTTTGCAGCTGCTTTTGCCCGGACACCATTTCTTCCAGATCCTGAATCATGAGGAAGTAGACATTCTCCATGAATTCCCGGAGGGTTTTTACATCTACCTGAGTCTGTTGCATGGCCAGGTAATTGCGCATGATGAAGGCTGATAGCTGCACGAACGGTGGTGAGATTTCTTTGACGAGCTCTTGGCTGTTTTGGGCAACGCTCTTAATTAGCAAGCTGTCTAGGGCGCGATGCGGCTTGTGAGCAGCGGCTGCGGTGATATTCTTGATCCAAGCATCAATGGCTTGCTTTTGAGCTGGATTGAGAGATTGAACATCCTTGTAATTCGGTGCTGTTAAGGCGCCGGGAGACCCTGCCTTGAGAATGTTCTCAATTTCTTCGGAAGCCTTGCGATCCACCAATGAAAGTACGGCAATGATGAGCTCAGATGGGATGTCTTGAGCTACACAGCGGGAAATGAGCAGAAAGAGATCAGTGCCGCTGGCTGTAGCCATGAATTGAACAATGATCTGGGCCAGCTTATCGTCATGGGCTCTGGCTTGCCCCTCTTCTTTTTTGAGTTGCTGTTGAGCCTGCTGGGCGCGCTTCATCTCATCACGAAACTTCTCATCTGATTTCTCATCGTGCTCTTTAGCTGCCGGGGCCGAAAATAATTCAAAATCTCCTGATTCTGGCATGGAATAAATTAAAAAAACCACATAGAATTCTACATGGTTTTAATCAATTCTTCAATGAAGGCTTTAAGCTGGGACGATGTTGACGAACTTGTTGCGATAAACGCGACCATCGTACTTTTTCTGGCGTTTTTCGGTGAATTCAACCACCCCGTTCTTCTCAGCAAATAGAGTAAAGTCTTTACCGGTTCCAACATTCTTCCCGGCAAAAAACTTGTTCCCTTTTTGACGCACGAGGATGTTGCCAGCCCGGACTTTCTGACCTGCATAAAGCTTCACGCCAAGGCGCTTTGCATTTGAATCTCTTCCGTTTTTGGTGGAACCACCAGCTTTCTTATGTGACATGGCAAAATCGTTAATGCTTGCGCATTTTATAGGCAAATCCAGCTTATGGCAAGAGTTTTTTAACCCTTGCGCCAGAAGATACTATCAAAGTGCCTGGCGTCTGTTGGCTTAAATGGCATAGAGCGCACAGTCATGCGAAAACGTGAGCTTTCCCACTCAGGTCTTTTCTCAAGTACATACTCAGGAATCGCCCCATCAATTAACTTGAAGATTTCGCGCTTGCCATCGACATAAACCATGATCATGTACTTGCGGCTTACTTCGCCTTTGTCAGGCCAATTGAGAATGAAGGCATCATCGGTTTCAGTCATCTCAATCTCGAACTCCTCGGGATCAGGCTGGTTGATGATACGCCTAGCCGTCTGGATCGGAGTGATTGGCACTTCCATCCAAGGGGCTAGCTCTCCTTCGGCATTGCTTGCGGTGATGTAAAAATAATAATCCTGATCATTCACCAGTTGCAGAATGCGAATGGAATTCTGCTTGGTACGCTTGAGCTTAGGCATCTGTTTTAGGGTATACTCGTCCGGATTTAGCGGGTATTTGCTATGAGCTACAAGCACCAACCATGTCTCGTCTTCTGGGAAGGCATCCCAACTGAGGAAAGCCTGGTTGTTTTCCGCTTTCGTCCTCAGGTTCTTGATGGGAGATTCAGCAACGCTGGATTCGCGTTCCGTTTCTTCCAGAAAGTCGGCTGAGCTGATTTCACACTGACCTCTTGCCTTAGGCAGGTAGAACGTGGCTCCTTCTAAGCCTCCCTCCGGCGTATGGACGAAAGCTGTGTGATTCACATATTCCTTGAGGTTGCGGCATCCTTCTCCGTAATCAATCCGGTAGCGCCCTCCTCGATACTCGATTTCGGCCAGATGTTCCGCGGCTAGAGCATTAGAACTTGGAATGCGCTCAACAATCTTTACCTCCGAAGAATAAGGCCCAAAGTTGTAAACATCACAAAGTTCATTTGAAGCTACCTTGGCCTGCGTGATCTCGCCGTCAGACCAGAGAATTTGCATAGGGAATTCGGTAGACATGGTGCTGCATACCCGATTGTGCTGAATCAAAAGTCTTTCGCCATCGGCTCTTTCTACGACTAAATCGTCTGTGTCGTCCCAGAACTTGATAACTCGAACACTCTCAAGTGTGTCCGCGTAAACAGGCAAGGCCATAAGTGCTAGTAGTGGAAGCAACAATAATAGGTTTCTTTTTTTCATGATTATTTGCTTTAATTAACTCGATTATAGCAGCAGATTTTTGAGCCTCAAAGATGAAGATTATGTTTTACAACATCGCCTATGGAACGGGTATGAACGGCTCCTGGAAACGCTATATTTCGGAGAGCTGGCGCTTTTTTTGGCTCCCTTTTAATTATTTAAAGGGCATTGTGGAAACCTTAAAAAAGGAAAATCCTGATGTACTGTGCCTCGTAGAAGTAGATAGTGGCTCTTTTCGCAACCGCTTCCGCTGCCAGGCCAAGCATTTAGCAGGCAAGTTACTCCTCCCCTTTTACGATACAAAGGCAAAATATCGAAATTGGTCTATCTGGAAATTCATGACCATGATTCGCAAACAGCACGATGCCATTCTTTCACGGAGGCAGGGTGAATTCCGGCAGCATTTTCTGAAGTCCGGGATGAAGAAGCTGGTGCAGGAATATGTGGTTGAAGGAGTCAGTATTTTTACTGTTCACCTGGCCGTTCTGAGCGAACGAGTTCGCAAAAAACAGATGATTGAGCTAGCTGAAATCCTTAAAAAATGTCCACGCCCTCACCTGGTTTGCGGGGACTTTAATATTCATAAAGGCCTGAACGAACTCAAGGATTTTGTGAGGCAGACTGGCCTTAAGCGAGTGACCAACACGCCCACTTTTCCAAGTATTTCTCCGAGCCGCTACCTGGACCTCTTCTTTGCCAGTCCGGGCCTTCGGATCAAGAATGCCGGGGTGATTCCAGTGGAACATTCTGACCACCTGCCCGTTTGGGTTGAACTAGCCAAATAGCATGTACGCAAAGCGCGCTGAAATCATGGGAGTTGATGTGGGCGGCACCAAAATTCTGGTGCAGACTTTTGATAAAAAAATGGAACTGGTGGATGAAACGAAAGTGCCAACTCAGACCAAAAAAGGGCAGAAAGGCTTTGTAGATCAACTCATGGAACTCATCCACGATCACATGCACCGGGGCATCAAAACCATTGGCATTGCTCTTCCGGGCATCGTGAATCTAGAAAAAGGCACCCTGGTTAAGGCTCCCCATCTGCCTACCAAAAACAACCTACCTCTCAAGAAAATGATCGAAGGTCGTTTTAGGAAAGAGGTTTATATCGACAATGACATCAATGCTTTTTTGTGGGCCGAAAAAGAGCGTGCCAAACTGCAGAAGTATCAGAATATCGTGGCTGTGATGGTGGGAACCGGTGTTGGTGGCGCTATTTTGAATGAAGGACTGTTGATTTATGGAGCTCAAGGATACGCTGGCGAAGTTGGACATATGATTGTTCGGCAGGCTGGTAAGCTCAAAACTCTTGAGGAGAACACGGCTGGCTCCTACATCGGGAAAATCGCCAAGGAGCTAAAGGCTAAAGGCAAAGAGGCTCAGGATCCCAAGGTGCGAAAGCATATTCTGGAGTATCTGGGCGTGGGACTGGCCAACCTAAACCTGATTTTCAATCCTGAAGTGATCGTGCTGGGCGGCTCTGTTTACCGCCATTTTTTGGCTGGAGACAAGAAGAAACTGGAAAAAGTGATTGCCTCCAAATCACTGGATAAAAAAGGGCCTAAAATCATGGATGCCGGTAAGGATACATCAGTGGCACTCGGAATCGCGATGATGGCTGCTGGACGCTAAAAAATGCTTGTTTATTTTGGGGTTTCCTGCTATTTTGGAAGTGGATCAGGTTTAGTTATTAACCCATCACATCATGGCACAGTCAGCAATCCCATCTCACTTTACTGAAGTTGCCACCCCCCAACGCAATCCCCGAAGGGCTTTTCTTGAGAGTATAACCGGGCCTGATACGCCAAGCGTTACGGTTGAGCAAATCAACGCGCTCCAGGGAGTTCGTGATGATGTTGATAGTACTATTGAGGCTTCTTCACCTGGCTATCGCGAACCCTCAGATCCAAACAGAACTCCGTCTGATCAACGGTCTATGGAAGTTTGGGAGCGTGAACCACTGGTTGCTGAGCAGTAATATTAGTGCTATCCTCTCGGCACTGTCGTTTTAAAAAACGACGCTTATTAAAGTTGTTTTTCCAAAGTGAACTTTCCGAAAGAAGAGAAGAGTGATTCTGGAGTGGCTGAGGCTATGCCGGAATCCCAGGAAATCATCAGCCCCCTAAGCCAAATGAAGGACTTTTCTGATGATTTGGTAAGGGAGGGTATTGAGAATTTCTGGCCAAATCGAAAGAGACACCCTGAACTGAACGGAAATGGAGTGACTAAAGAAGAGCTCCACGACAAGGTACAGGCAGCCATGAGAGTTCGAATTGCTAATGATCTCCCACGAATCGTTTCCCTGGTCAGAGGGGCCAAGGATCCTGAGAAAGCCTTTGAAGATCTTTGTGGCATCTATGTGAACGAAACTGAGGAAATGATGAGACTTAGTTATGAGAGCCTGGTTCATTTACGCAAAATCGGTATTGATGAACTTACTGGATTGCCTAATCGAAAGGTCTTTGATCGTAGCTTGAAAGACGCCCTGGAGCGAAATGCACGTTTTGGTCAGACTTTTTCATTCATTATTTTTGACTTAGATCACTTTAAAGCCGTTAACGACACCTACGGTCATGAAGCCGGTGATGATGTGCTCCAGGAAATGGCTCGTCGCCTGTCCCAAGATTCCAAGTTGAGGCGCCTGGACGCCGTGGTTCGCTACGGGGGCGAGGAGTTTGCCCTCATTTTGCCTGGCACAGCTCAAGAAGGGGCCTGTATTGTGGCTGAGCGTATTTCTAAGCAAGTTGGCTCATCTAAGTTTAAGGTCACAGACAAGGAAGGGAAGCTTGTTGAAATTCCTGTGACAACGAGTATCGGGATTTCGGAATACACACATTTTGCTGACGATCCAGGTGCAAAAGAGCTCATGAGACGTGCGGATACCTGTTTGTACATACTAAAGGGCAAGGTGGCCGATGCAGATGGCGTCACAGCGAACCGCCGTGGCCAGATTGCTTGTAATAATCGAGTGGTTAGCCCCGAAGAAATCGAAGAATATCGAGTGGAATACAGTAAAAGACGGAGCAGTTTTCCCGCTCCAAAAGCAGTGAAATAAGCACTCTGTAGCGCAGACTACTCTAACTTGCCATTTTTGGCTTTTTCTGGCCCTAAACCCTTGAAAGATGGGCCTTTTTTTGGTATAATAGAAAGATTTATAAAAAATAAAAAGAAACAGGATGAAGGTGCTGATGTACGGATGGGAATTTCCACCCATTCAAAGCGGAGGGCTTGGCGTTGCTTGCCAAGGGATTGTGGAGGGGCTCATCAGCCACAATCATGAGGTGTTCTTGGTTCTTCCAAAAACCTCTCCGGCCATGCAAATGTACGGGGATTCTTTTAAGGTGCTTTCGGCCAGTCAGTCTGGCGGCCATGTTGAAATTGGCACTGTGCCTACTGGCCTTTACTCACCTTATGCCACCAGCGAAAAAGAATACCGTGAGTACATGCAAAAAATCATGAAGGATGAACCGAATGCCATTTACGGCAAGAACATCATGGAAGAGGTTCATCGCTATGCTGCGAAGGCAGCCTATCATGCCAAGGAAGTTCCACATGACGTGATTCACAGCCACGACTGGCTCACCGCTGAGGCAGGGGTTCAGGCTAAAAAACTATCTGGTCAGCCACTAATCATGCATGTACACGCAACAGAATTCGACCGCAGTGGCGAGAATCCGAATCAGGCTGTTTACGACTTGGAGCGCCGAGGTATGGAACATGCTGATCATGTCATTGCTGTTTCGGACTACACGAAGAAGATGCTGGTCAAGCACTACGGCATTCAGGATTGGAAGATTGAAGTGGTTCACAATGCGGTTAGGCCAAACTTTAGCACCTACCACAAAAAACATCACATCAATCCAAGTGACAAGATCGTTCTGTTTCTGGGACGTATGACCATGCAGAAGGGACCTGATTACTTCCTTCGCATGGCCAAGAAGGTACTGGATCACATGAAGCGAGTTAAGTTTGTGATGGCTGGTGATGGCGACATGATGGATCAGGTGATCAAAATGGCCATCAACCTTGGCATTGAACGAAACGTACTCTTTTCTGGATTCCTAAAAGGTGATGAGATTGCCCGGGCTTACGCTGAGGCTGATCTTTATGTGATGCCGTCAGTGTCTGAGCCATTTGGGATTACACCGCTCGAAGCGATTCGCCAAGGAACCCCTGTGCTTATTTCGAAGCAATCAGGAATCAGTGAAGCGATCCGAAATGCTCTTCGGGTGGATTTTTGGGATGTGGATGAAATGGCCAACAAGGTGGTCGCCGCGCTTCAGTATCCAGATCTGCATCGCACCTTGATTGAGCGCAGCGGTGAAGAACTCGAACGAATGAGCTGGCAAAAGCAAGCCGGCGAAATTACCAAAGTTTATGAAAAAGTTGCCCAATTTTAATTTTTAAGGGGAAAGATGAAAAAGAAAGA
Organism: uncultured bacterium; assembly: GCA_965369305.1. GTDB lineage: Bacteria > Patescibacteriota > Gracilibacteria > UM-FILTER-43-11 > UM-FILTER-43-11 > JAFGTE01. The sequence continues at coordinate 16,126 of CBDUQG010000001.1, read as the reverse complement.
CTTTCAAAAAAATATCTGCTTCTACTTCCAAGTTCATCAGCCTTACCGGCTGAACAAATGTAATGCCTTTGAAGTGGGCGATAAAGAGGATTACTTTACGGGGCCAGCGGCCTACGAAAACAAGGCTATCTTTGAAAAGGTGGCTCGCAAGTGCTACTTGCCAACCAACGCCCTGATTCTGGAACTACTTAACAAGTACCCAGAATTCAAGGTGAGCTATAGTTTTTCAGGGGTATTTTTGGAACAGTGTTTAGAATACGGCGAGATAGGTCAGCAGGTTTTGGAGTCTTTCCAGAAGATCATTGCCACTGGGCAAGCCGAGGTACTCTGCGAAACTTACTATCATTCACTCTCTTGGCTTTATTCCAAAAAAGAATTTGCTGAGCAGATCACCAAGCAAAAGAAGCTCGTTTACAAGCTCTTCAGAAAAAGGCCAACGGTTTTCCGTAATACGGAGCTAATTTACTCCAGCGAAATTGCTGAGTTCATCCGCGAGATGGGCTTCAAGGGAATCCTGGCCGAAGGTTGGGACTACTACCTAGACTGGAAGAGTCCAAACTACCTGTACAACCCAGAGAAAGTGGAGCTTCATCCGGAAGATCAGAAGATCGCTAAGGAGATGGCGATCAGCAAAAGGCCGAAAAAGGATATTGCCCTGCTACTTAAAAACTACAAACTGTCGGATGACATTGCCTTTCGTTTTAGCAACAAAGGCTGGACCGAACATCCACTGACGACTGAGAAGTATGCTGCCTGGGTGGATGCCACCGAGGGAGACACCATCAACTTGTTCATGGACTACGAAACCTTTGGAGAACACCAGTGGGAAGACACCGGAATTTTTGAATTCATGAGACATCTTCCTGAAGCGCTGCTTCGAAGAAACATTGGATTCAAAACACCTAGCGAAACGATTAAGGCCCTTAAGCCGGTGGGTGAAGTCCATGTGCCACACCTAATGAGTTGGGCCGATATGGAACGCGATCTTTCTGCCTGGCTTTCCAATCCAATGCAGGAATCTGCACTTCAAAGAATCTTTGAACTGGAGGAGGTGGTCAGCAATAAGCTTGGCACCCTGAAGAAGAAAGAAGCCGACGATCTACATAACACCTGGCGAAGACTACAAACGTCCGACCACTTTTATTACATGTGTACCAAATACTGGAATGATGGCGATGTTCATGCCTACTTTTCGTGCTACGAGTCACCTTATGACGCGTATATCACTTACATGAATACTCTGAGCGATTTTGAACATAAATTAACCACTGTCTAAATGCCACGAGCCGCCGTCACAGGAAACGGGAATCTATTAGCCTGCATGAACCACAATAATCTTTTGGAAGATCTCTATTTTCCGTATGTGGGCATGGAGGATCATATTGATTTTCAGCACTGGCACAGAGTAGGTGTACATGTCGACAATAAGTTCTCTTGGCTAACTGATAGCTCATGGGATCACAGCACTAAGTATCTACCGGAAACGCTGGTGACTGATGCGGTTTCCCGGAATGAAGAACTGCTGATTCGCCTGGATTTCAATGACTTTGTTTATCACAGTGAAAATCTCTTCATGCGAAAGGTCAAAATCCGCAACGAAGCGAATTACGATCGTGAGGTGAAGATGTACTTCAATCAGGATTTTCACTTGTACGGCGACAAGCAACAAGACACGGCCTTTTATGAACCGGAATTCAAAGCCATGGTTCACTACCGCAAGCGCCGCTACTTCTGGATTTCTGGAATGCAGGACGGCAAGGCTGGTGTGGACTCATTTACTACTGGTAAAAGTGAATACCGAGGACTTGAAGGCACCTGGAAAGATGCTGAAGACGGTCATCTTCATGAACATGCGATTGAGCAAGGTAGTGTGGATTCTACTGTGGAATTCAGAGTGCCGCTAAAAGCTATGGAAGAAAAAGTGCTTTATGTTTGGATCTGTGCCGGAAAAGATTTGAATGACGTGGAAGACATGCACGAGTTCATTCTTCATGAAGGGCCTGAGAAGCTTCTCAAAAACACCATCAACTACTGGATCAGCTGGGTGAACAAAGAAACTGAGAAAGATCTACAGGTTGATCCCGACCTGCTTAAGGAATATAAGCAGAGTCTGCTTATTGTTCGAACTCAGATTGATAATCGTGGTGCGATTATTGCTGCCAACGATTCGGACATTATGAAGTTTAATAAGGATACTTACACCTACATGTGGCCACGTGATGGGGCCTGGGTGAGCATTGCGCTAGACCGCGCTGGCTATGGTGAAATCACCAAGCGATTCTTCCAGTTTTGCGCGGATACCATGACTCACGAAGGTTACCTGCTACACAAGTACAACCCTGATGAGTCGGTTGGTTCAAGCTGGCATGCCTGGTACAAAAACGGCGAAATGCAGATGCCGATTCAGGAAGATGAAACAGCGATTGTGACCTACGCCCTTTGGAATCACTGGCAGCATTACAAAGATATTGAGTTTATTCAGGAAATGTATGAGCCTCTTATTCGAGCTGCCGGAAATTTTATGAGTCATTTTGTGGATGAAAAAACAGGTCTGCCACTGCCCACCTATGACCTCTGGGAACGTGAACGAGGTATTTTTGCCTACACCGCTGCCTGCACTTATGCCGGACTCGAAGCAGCTTACCGTCTTTCGTCTATTATCGGTCACTTCAATCATTCAGATCGCTACAAAAAGGCTGCTGAAAGCATCAAAGAAGCTATTCTTAAGCACTTATATGACGAAAAAGAGGGTCGCTTCCTGAAGCGTCTGGAAGTGAATTCCAAGACCAAGGAAATGACTAAGGATTACAGCCTGGATGCTAGTATGCATGCGCTATGGATGATGGGTGTTTTGCCACCAGATGATGAGCGAATCATCCGCACCAACGAAGCAATTCATGAAAGCCTGAAGATTAATACTCATGTGGGAGGAATGGCCCGTAGTGAAAATGATGACTATCAGCGCGTGGCTGGTAATTACCATGACATTCCGGGAAACCCCTGGCTTATCACTACCTTGTGGCACGCGCAGTGGAAACTGGCCCTTGCCAAGAATGAAGCTGACTTGAAGGAGGTACGCAACACCCTTAAGTGGGCTGTTGATCAGGCCAACGAAGCTGGAATCATGCCAGAGCAGGTGAGCCCGTTTAATGGGGAGCCGCTTTCGGTGGCACCGTTAACATGGTCCCATGCCACCTTCGTGGATACCGTGCTTCAATACGATAAAAAACTGAAAGAGCTTCGAAAGGAGGACTAAGCTGCTTGATCTTCTGACTTATCCTGCTCACTAAGCTTAAGGTACTTTTGGAGAGCGCGTATTTCCTGTAAATCGAGTTCGACAGTTCGTCCGGAGCCGGCTTGGATGGCTAGTGACAAATCATCCTTACCGCCATCGTTTTCTGCCTGATAATGATGTCGCCCGTTTTCGCTGAGGAAGCGCTTCATACCGTCCTCTTCATTAACCGTTACCTGAATATCCCGCTGTACATCCCCTTTTTGATCTTCTGATTCTACTTGCAAAAAACCATTGTCCTTAATGACTTCTGCCTTCCCATTGTCTTCAAGCATGTCTGCATCCTCTTGAATCTGAGTCAGATTCACTTCGTCGCTGGCTTCACGACTTTTCGTACTGCGCTCCACTTCGGAGTTGTTTTCAGACACCCTCTCCCTGATCTGGGTTTCAAAGCTAGTCGCGTCGAAGGAACTTTGGGTTGCTCGGCTGAACATCTTGTCGAGCAGACTGGTAAAAGTCTTTTTCTTCTCGGCCCCTTGATCGCTGAGTATTTCGTCAGTTTCTATGATGGCCTCCCGAATTTCAGCCGATTTGATCTGACTAAGTGCCTCCTCCATCTTATTTGCCTGGGCATCCTGTAGAGGCAAGCCGGCCAGTTTGCGATATTCCTGATTGAGCTCGGTGTAGCCCCAAACATCAATTTTGGACTTCAGAGATCTTTGATCTTTAGGGCTTAGTGTTTTCACATCGTCCCAGAGCTTTTCGTACCGAGCCATTTGGTCGGGTAATTGGCCCAGCGCTTCGTACTGACTGGCCAGATCTTGCTGATTCATCCAGACCACGAACTGGCCAAGGGTATGACGCCCAATGACTCCTTTTTCGCGATAGGATTCGAGCTCACTGACATACGAGGTGCTAAGTTTTTTTGATTCAAGCTCCTTCGCCTTGCCGAACTCTGCAAAAAGCTCAGAGTAGCCCATCTGGTTCAACTTACCTTCCATACTTGCTAGAGCAGGCCCCTTGAGCTCACTTCGAATTTGGGTCCACAGTGTTCCATAGCGCTCCATCTGGGCATCGAATTCTTCGAGCCAGTACTTTTTTTCGTCGTGATCAACTTTTTGAAAGCCATCAAGGAATTTTTGATAGGTCACTTTACCAATAACCCTTCGCTCCAGGGCTGAATCGAGTTTTCGGCGGTAGTCCTGAGTGAGCTTGGTGTCTTCGATGGCTTCTGTCTGGCTGGCAAACTGCTCTGCCTTTGGTAAAGCTTCCTGGATTTTGGCTAGCATCTCCCGTCGCTCTGGCACTGTCATTTCCATGAACTCTTTTGCATCCGGGAAGCCGATCTTGGTCGTTGCATCGACCTTGAGATAGCCAATGTTTTGGATGAGTGGATGAGCGACTAATTTGTCGTAAGTCTGCCTATCTGCTTTCATGCGGGCCAGCTTAGCTTCGATGATTCCCTCTACTTGCTCGGCTTTCATGGCAAATTCGATGTTGTCGGTGACCAGGTTTTCCATCAGGAATTCTTCATCGGCCTCACTGGCATAACCTTCTCGCATGGCAGCCTCAATCTTTTGGTGAACACGTACCGCCTTAAGCTCATGTTTCTTGGCAAAGGACCGGGTGCTTTCCAGCATATCGGCACTCAGTGCGTGAGCTTCACGGCCTTCGGCCAATTCTCGATATCCTTGATAGGCCTCATCATTAATGAGGTGGTCTCGGTAGGAGCGGTCTGCGATGATGCCTATTTCACGACGAACCTGGCTCATGCGGTTTTTGCTGAGCACGCTCTTTAGAGCGCTGGATTCACGGGGACCAAAAGTCTCCCGCCCGCTGCTGACTTGGCTCGGGTTTGAAGGCATATAAAAAATTCAGAGGTGACTTCCATGCTACGGGATTTTCTGAAAAATGAAAGTTGATTCTATTGACTACTTCGTACATTAGGTTGAGGAAAGCCTTCCCCCACCGGCGGATCAATGTAGTCAGGGCCCTTCTTTTCTTCTGCGTAGTTGAGTATTTTTCTGGCGATGAGGGCGGGGTCCGGAACATGGTCAATGGTGAAGCTACTGGCAACCCCCGCGGCGGTTTGCACATCCACCGATCCGTAGTTAAGCAGGGTTGGCAAAACTCCGTTGATATCACTAGTAGTGTCCTGAATCTGATCGAGTGGTGTGGTGGCCACTGTTCGCTTTAAGAAGCTCACTTGCGTGATGTCAATGAGCCGGTGGTCAGTCAGAATAAAGAGATCGAATTCATCATCCAACCAACTGATGAGGAGCAGTGCCAAGCTGTAAAGAAAGTAGAGGCTGGCCCCCAGGTAACCGATTGTGCTAACCGTACCCCCTTGCGAAAGCGGGAAATTGCTAGACCAGATCATGAGAAAAATCATGAGCGGAAGAATGGCTGCCACTAAAAAAATCAATAAATTTCGGATGTAGACAATGGGATGCTTACGAATGACCATGAGCACCTTTTCACCAGGCTGTTTTCCGGGGAAGTCCATGATAGTTAAATAGGATTTTGATCAGTTTATTTTTAGCAGAAAATAGACCAAAATCATAGGTTTAGATTCCTGATATCCTGCAGGTACTCCGAGCTGCCTGCCTGCCCCTTATCTTCTGACCTGGCCGATAGTCGCTCTGAACGGCGCTTGAGAATGTGCTCTCGTTTCACTCGATTACTCCATTCTAAGTAGTAATGAGGATTCGGAACATAGGTGATCACGATGGGCGGTGCCGAGGTTGATAAGGTGATGACCAGCTTACCGTAACGCAGATAGTTACAAAGAATACCCCGGCTATCCACGGCAATGTCCTGGATCTTAGTGAGATCTATGGCGTCTGAGTTATTTTTTAAAAAAACGGTCTTACGGACCACGAGAACTCTTGAATCGGTGATGATGACCATGTCGAAGTAGAAGTTGATCAGCTGGAGGCTGGCTAGGAGCAAAAAGCCGATGGATGTGAGCAGGGTGAAATGCACGTAAAAGGCTCGAATGAATTCATAGTCGACTAGCAGCGTTAACCGCCCCAAGAAAACAAGAACTGCAAAGATCATCAGACCAACCGGTATGCTGAAAAGAATGGGCTCCATGAACTTGACCCAGTGTTTGCGGAAGAAGAACTGGAAGTGCTCGTATTTCAGCTGGCCTTTAAAGTCGTGTCCGTCTTTGTCCATAGCTTCTGGGGAGGACGAACTTTCTTAATATCGTGTTTCTCAGTCTATCATGAGCGCTTCCCTGCTTTCAATCTGAAAATCAGTCTGACAAAGACAAAGGTAGCATTCCAAATGCGCTTAAAGCGACTAGGCTGCGTAACAAGTCTCCAGAACCATTCCAAACCAAGACTGCGGAGCAGCTTTGGGGCTCTTTTTGCTTTCCCTGCGGCAAAATCAATGGCACCGCCCACTCCAATGGCCACCTTAACCGAGCCAAGTTTGTCGAGATTACGGCTGATCCACTCTTCCTGAGCGGGGCTGCCATAAGCCACAAACAGAATATCAGGCTGGGCATTTCGGATACGTTCGCAGAGCTCGTCTTCGTGAGTTTCGGCGGGTGTGCCTGCAAAACTACCGGCAAAAATGGCCTGCGGATAGCGCTTAAGCAGGCGTTCGATGGCGATGTCAGCCACTCCAGGAGCGGCCCCGAGAAGGAAGATTTTCCAGCCATTCTTTTGACTCTCTTCAACGACTCTAAAGAGTAAGTCAGCTCCTGTCACACGAGCCGGTAGCACTTTGTAAATAGCCTTCATCTTGAAGAGGACCTGAAAAAGAGTGCTTAGAACTTTGATCTTTTCGACCCAGCGATTCTTGGCAGGATCCCTGTTCAAATAATGGGCGGCCCACAGAATACCAATGCCATCCGGCACAGCCAGAGACGCTGAATTAAGCACTCTCTTAAAAGCGTTGTCTTTTTGGGCATGGACCACCATTTCGGGATTAGGCGTCACAATCATATGCTTTTTGTGCTCTTGCCCCACGAATACACCGACGGCTGTCAGCACGTCTTCATAGCGGACAGCATCAAATTCCACCCCGGCGATGTTCACTTTTTCTTTCATTTTTTTCGAACGATCAAAACTAGATTAAAAGACCTGAACCATCTTACTCGATTTCCTTTCCGCGTAAAGTAAAATTCTTCGATTTCCCAAAGATCTGGGCTAAATAAAGCACTTAACTCTTTGGGTAAAAAGGCGTGGTAATAGCGCTTGAGGGGATAACTCCCCCACTTGATCCAGAGGTCGTTCCAGGAACCCTTCAGGCCCAGTGTTAATACAGATCGAAGGACTGCTTTGAGTAGTGGCCCCCAGTATCTGAACTGAAAAAGGTTCCAGACAGTCAGAATAAAGACGCCATCTGGCTTGAGAGCTTGATGGAGATCATCCAGCACTTTTCGACGCATCTTTTTGGTGGGAATGTGATGAAAAGCCGCAATGCAGAAAATGTTATCGAACCCCTCCTCTTCGAGCTTGAGGTCCATGATGTCATCCAGCTGAAAGTGGCCCTCAGGAAAATTCTTCCTGGCCAAGTCGAGGAGGTGCGAATTGTGGTCGATGCCTAAGTAGCTGACTTCTTTTGGCTGAAGGAATTCGTAAAGCCGCCCATTACCACAGCCCAAATCAAGCACCTTGGCCTGCTTACGGGTGTACGCCAAAAAGTGGTCGAATTCGGCCCACTGCTGACGGCGGGTTTGGTCGAACTGCTGGGCAAACTGAGAATAAGAATCCTTCACTTGCTGGGCGATGTTTTTGGCATACATTTTTCGCATGCCTCAATTATACCCGAACTAGCCAATCGTTGATCCGATATAGAAGAATGGCAGCATGACAGCCATCAGAATGGTACCAACCAGCGCTGCCACGATGAAGATCATGAGTGGTTCAACCACCGTTGAAATATTCTTCAGGGTGTAGTCGATGCTCTTATGGTAGTTCTTTTTCACCTTGTCGAGCATGTTCGCAATATTACCAGTTGTTTCACCAATGTGAATGAGCTGAGCCATTTGGAGCGGGAAGAGTTTGTGTTCCTTGAATTTCTGAGCACGGATATCCTCAAGTCCCATCATTTGAGAGACTTCTTTACCCATCACAACCCCTTGGCGAATTTCTTCGAGGGATTTTTGGTAATGCAGGCTATTTACCGTGTTTTTGGTTATGGCAAAAGCTTCAGTGATGAGCACCCCACTACGCATGAGCATGGCCATATTAGAAGCAATCATCATAATGTTCTTTTCCTTGGAAATTCGCCCTACCACCGGAACAATGCTGACGAATTTCTCCCAAATCAGTCGACCTGGGTGGGTTTTACCAAAAAATATGTAGAGAATCAGCACAATTCCCACCGTGGCCCCCAAAAGGATGTGCCACTGATTGACCATGAAGTCACTGATATTGATGACCATTTGGGTCACTGCCGGCAATTCTACATTGGCTTGTTCATACATACCGGCAATCTTCGGAATCACAAAAGTCATCATTCCGGTAACGAGTCCGAGGGCTAGTACCAGCAGGATGACCGGATAAACCATGGCGCCGGTGACTTTTTTGAGGAAGTCCTGGCTAGACTCCATTTCTTCCACGAGTTCAGAAAGCACTTCTTTTAGGTTTCCGGAAGCTTCTGCCGCTTCCACCAGAGCTGATTGCATTCGCGGGAAGACATGCGGGAACATCTCCATAGACTCTGCCAGGGACATCCCGGCATTGATTTCATGGATCATTTCAGCATAGAGCTTTTTAACCATCTTGTTTCGTTCCTGAGCCTGAACGAGCGACAGAGCGTCAATCAAAGGCACTCCAGACCCCACCAAGGTGGACATTTGGTCATAAAAATAGAGTCGGCCTTTTTTGGATAGCTTCACATGCCTTAGGCCATAGGAAAGCTTGGTATTCTTAAGTCTTTCCTTTTTGGCGGCTTCCTTTTTGGCTTGGGCATCCATGAGCACAGCAGTGCCATCGGCCTTAGGCACAGCAGCCGTGTTAACCTGCATCACTCCCGGCGTCGCCTCGGGCGCTTGAGCAGTCGGCTCAACCGCTTGCTCAGGAGCGAGCTCAGCCTTCTTTTTCGACTTACGGCTGAACATCAGCTCAAGCTCAAGCCAAAGGTCTGAGAAAAGGTCTCTGATTTTGCCGACAAGTGCAGCCATTAAGTTTTAATTTTTATTGTTGAAGGGTGATGGTTTCGGAGCTGTCTTCAGTTGAAAGTGTCAACTCCACGGTGCCCATTTCGGGCGCGCCGTTATTAAAGAATTGTTTGGTGCCATAAGGCGCGGATATCTCCAGAGAATAGTTCGTTCCGGCTGTAATCTCCGCCGGATCAGACAGATCGCTTCGACGGATGTTAAAGTGTTTGAAGCGAATCACCTGGGATTTATCTGAGCCCTTGAAGGCCTGAAACCTCAATTCATTTTCCTCTGAATCAGAGAAGTTTTCACAGTAAATGCTGAGTACCCCTGCTCCGATCGGAATGATTTCGAGGTTGTTGTCGTACTGATCGCGCTTAGCCAGGAAGATGGTGTCCGGTGAACCGGTATTGTCTATTTCCATCCACCCCTGACCGGCAGGACAACTGCCCCCCACTCCTTTCCAGCTAAGGGTTAGATTCTGATTCTCAACTTCGGATTCCAGGAGCATGAAGTCTTCTTCGAAGCGGAGAGTCTGCTTATCGTATTCGCGCCTAATCATCTCGAGTTCAAGGTTTCTGACTGTGTCCGATATCACACCGGCCGTTTCCCGAACGCGGACCGTTTGTCCGAAGGAGTTAAAACCGACGACCACCGACCCAGCCATGATGCTGATGATGGCGACGGTTACCATGATTTCTAGGAGTGAAAAACCTTGCATGAATCTTGTTTTTTGTTTTTCAATTATTAATAGTTGAGTGAGAAATTTTCGTGAGCCCGCGAGGCAAACCCTGAGGCGACATGTGCGATGAAGGAAGTTGCGGAGCTGGGCGAGGAAAATTTAGAGCGAAGACAGATATTTTGGAGGTACTGGAGCCTTTTTTAAAGGTTTCAGAGCTTTAGGCCATTGCGCGAATTGCTTCTTCGATGGTGATATCACCAGTCATTGCTTTATAAAGAGCGTCTTTGCGTAGCAAAATCATCCCCTCTTTGACCGCCTGATCTTCGATTTCGTTATGCGGTGCATTGTTGATGATCAGCTCTTCGATGTCAGGGGACATTTCTAAGACTTCAAAGAGTCCGATACGCCCCTTGTAACCGGTATTGTTACATTGGTCACATCCCTTAGCCCTGTAGAGGAAGGCATCCTTGGGATGCACATCAGACTCACCAAGAAAGAGGTCGAAGTACTTCTCAGGAACCTTGTAAGATTCGCGGCAAGCAGAACAGATCTTGCGAACCAGACGCTGAGAGATAATGAGCTTTACGGCTGCTGTAATCAAAAAGCGATCGATACCCATATTCAGCAGACGCTGGATGGTTCCTACCGCGGTGTTGGTATGAAGGGTGGAAAACACCAAGTGACCTGTCAGCGCAGACTCAATGGCGAGCGCAGCTGTCTTTTGGTCACGGATTTCCCCCACCATGATGATGTCGGGGTCCTGACGCACCAGAGTGCGAAGCCCATCCGAGAAATCGAAATCGATTTCCGTGTTGATCTGAGTCTGAGTCACTCCCGGAATCTTGTATTCGATCGGATCTTCCAAGGTCGATATGTTGTAGGCATCCGGGTCAAAGGTAGAAATCATCGAGAAAAGCGAGGTTGATTTACCGGAACCTGTTGGCCCCACTGTCAGCACCATGCCGTAAGTGGCGGTAAGGTGACGCTCGACCTTCATCAGAATATTTGGAAGCATTCCAAGGTCTCTGAGCTCCACCATCTTGGGATTCTTTTCGAGCAGACGAATGACGACTTTCTCACCAAACTGAGTAGGCAAAATAGACACACGTAGGTCAACTTCTTTGCCATCTGCTGACTGAAATCCGCTTTTACCGTCTTGCGGCAAGCGGTGCTCGTCAATTCGGAGGCTGGATAGAATCTTGATGCGAGCAACCAGCGGGTTATGATAAACCGCTTCGAACGACTTATGAGTGATCATGGTGCCATCGATACGGAAATACACCTGAAAATCCGTTTCGGTGGGTTTAAAGTGAATGTCACTGGCGTGCTGCTCAATAGCGGCAGCAAAAATATCACTGAGGATGCTCGGAATACTGTCTTCATTGAATCCTTCCGGCAACTTAGCGTCAGCCTTAACCTCGTCCTTGGGTTGTTTTTTTTCGTCTTTTTTTGGGTCTTTTTGCTCGTCTTTGACGGGTGACTTAGCTTCTTCTTTAACAGGCTGATCGGCGAGCGACTGCTCGCTTTCTTTTTGTAGGGTTTCGAGTAGTGACATGTTTTAGGTGTATTTAATCTATATATTATAGCAAAAATAAGCCAAAAAATCAATGGCCAGACAGTGAAAAAACTGATACACTGGCGATGATGCCAAAAACAAACAAAAAAATGACCGGTTTCTCGCTTATTGAGCTGCTTTTCGCCATGACTTTCCTGTCGGTCATTGTCTTTGGGGTGATTCGCCTTCAGACCAGTAATTTAACCCTGAGTAATACCAAGCAGCTGGAGCTTAAGGCCTACGCTTACGCCAATCAGGCCATGGAAGTGGCCGAGGCTATTGGCTACAACACCCTTAGAAACTGTACGGTGCCTTGCTACTTGGACGAAAATGGTGGCAGCTACAGCATTGAAAATAATGGAGCTGAAAGCCTCGAGAATGGCCTTTTCGAACGGACTATTTCGCATGTTGCCCCCGGGCTTGTGGATGCCCTTTATGTTACATCTAGGGTGGAGTGGGAAGATAGTGCCGGAGAGCATCGCGTTTCGGTTGAACGAGTAATTTTTGACTAATGAATAAACAAGCTAAAAACAGAGGCTTTACCCTGGTAGAACTACTCCTTTCGGTCGGTATTGCCTCTATTATGATGGTCGGCATCTCTGCCTTCTTCTCCAGCACCTTCCGAAACATGTTCACTGCACGCGAAAAGGTGTCCAATACCCAGAGTCAGTTCGTGGTGAGCACCATTTTGGGTGGTAAGTTTGCCAATGCCATCGCCCAAGACACAAACAACAGCTGTGGCAATGAATGTGCCGTTCTTTATAACGATATGAATTCAGGCGACCTACCTTTTACCTACATCGGAAAAGAGACCGTAGATGGAGATGATTACGTGGTTTTTAAGGACATGTTTGTTTTTAACGGGCAAGAGGGCAATGTCAGCAGCATCGCTTCGACGGTCATTGAAAACCCGGGAGGCCTGACGGAGTTGAATGGGGAATACTATGTGACTTCACCCCTGGAAAACAAAATATATAGCTGTAACAGCAATTTAACCTCCTGTAATGACCTTGGGATTGTCGGCTTAGACATACCCATTGATATAGCAGACAACGATGGTGCTCCACCAAATGACATTCTTTATGTGAGTAGTGCTGGTGATAATCGCATCGTTTTGATTCAAGACCCTACGAATACCAAGGTGGTAACCGAAATTGAAGCAGGTCTGAACTTCCCGACGGGTCTTGAATACTATGCGCCAGCAGATGAATTTCTTTTTGTTTCAGACACCAATAATCACCAGGTGAAGCGAGTTAATTTAGCTACCGAGGAGCATGAAATAGTTGTTGGAGCCGGTGATGATGAACTTTGTGACAACTCGGATGGACGTGACCATAGTGCAGCAAGCTGCAAACTCAGCTTTCCGACTGGTCTAGTGATCGGCGATGCTGGAAATGGTAGCGAGCTTTATATTTCGGATACCGGGAATGGCCGACTGCTAAAGGTAACCGATCCTAATCCGGATCTGACGGATTTTGAGCTTCAGGTGGATTTGGGAATGGGAGCAACACAGGTAAAAAGAATTGATTTTGAGCTGCCAAAAGGCAGTGTCATCAATTCAGTTTCACAGGGAGTTAGCCCGAACACCTTGCACAAAACCAGGTATGAAGTCGTTGATGAAACGGTCACTGCCTGGTTGAGTGCAGAGCAAACTAGCAATGTCATTAGTGAAAGCTGCTTTGGCGACCCTGAAGTCTGTAATTATTATTTTAGAGCCTTCTACGTTGATGAAACCAATGATATCTACGAAGCCCTCGAAACGATAGACATTGAAAGCATAGCTTATACGGTGGATTTTGTGACGGATGAGGTAGATGGGTTTGGTGGCACCCGCAAAGTTGTTATGCAGCAGCCACTAAATGAGCAAATTGACCCAGCACCTGGCACTGAAATTCCTGTCATTGATTCTTTTTCAGGTCAGCAAAGCTTTTATTTAGACCTGAGCGACATTATCTTCCCTGACGCCTTTAATAGTATTTCAGTTCAGGCTTTTAATGAGGCTGATCTGACCATCAACGATCCGGCTGAGGTCGTTTCTGTTCGGATTGGAGATGGAACTTTGGGTACGGCTGAAGATACGATTTCGCTAGTGGCCAATTACCCTTATCCGACGGATGTTAGCTGGTATTCTGGAGCGCCGCGCTTTTCTGGCCCGCCTCAGATTGATGCCGAATATGATACTGATTACAGTGACTCCGGCTGGGACTACACCAGTGAATTTGAAGTGACCAACTTTGCCTTCTCTACCAAAAACGGTGGTGCTATTTTGGAACTTACCTTTGATGCCAAACTGGCGGAAGATCCAGAAGGTAATGAGCAGTGGGAAACTTATACCCTTAATGCTGATGTCGCCCCATGATGAAAAGCCTTAAAAACAAGGGGTCTATCATGATCTGGACATTGCTTCTGGGGATTTCCCTTACGACTGTTTTCTTCTTTTTCTCACAGCGCCTGAATGCCAATGTCGCTGCCCAGCGTGAAACCATTGAGCACGTTAAGGCGGAAGCTTTCATCAATAGCTATGCCGACTACATTGAACAGCTCGATCTGGCCAACACAGAGCTAAAGGAGGGAGATATTGGTTTTTATGGCATTGAGGGAACTCTGACGAATGATGTTCTGAGTATTACGGGTTCTTTGGATGCCGGAGAAGAGTCTGCTGAATACAAGTTCAGCGATGAGGTTACCATTGAGTGGAATCTTTGCTCTGATAATAAGCTGACGGACATAACGGTGGAAGATGGTGGGGATACTACCTATGAGCATCCTGCCGGACCAGCCTGTGCTTCGTCTTTGCCGGGCTATGACGATGAAGTGACAATCATGGTCAACGATCCCTTTAAAATAAAGGCTCAGAGCGGACCTCTTCATTATCGCATTACTAGCACGACGCCAGACACAAACCTGGAAGATAATGTGTGGCACCTGAATGTAGAGCTACCTATAGGCTTTAGAAAGAAATTCTCAATCACCAGAACCTTCACACCGCAACCCTAAAAAAGTTTGCCTTTCAGCGCTTGGCTGAGCTAGAATATGACAAGCAATTAAAACTAAAATAAACGAGATGGATAATCTAAAGAAAAGACTTAATCGAAAGGGCGGTTTCACCTTGGTGGAGCTTCTTGTGGTAATCGCTATTATCGCTGTTCTTTCCGTAACAGCTTACGTTGCACTCGGTGGTCAGACAGCTAAAGCTCGTAACTCCAGAAGGCAGCAAGACCTTAGTGCCATCCAGAATGCACTAGAAATTTACTTTGTCGAGAATTTCAGCAAATACCCTGATCAGCTCGCTGACAATGGAAATCCAGCTGATGTAGAAGTCGAACCAAAGTATATGCCTGAGCTCCCTGTTGATCCGATTCCGCAGTCAGGTGGTGGAGACAATGACTATGTTTATGCAGTCAATGGAACGAACAAGTTCTATGAGCTTGCAACCGTTATTGAAGAGGAAGATGGAACTTATACATCTTATGTTATTGGAAACAGCGACACGGCGCTAATTACCGCTGGCTTTGATGCTAGTTGTGCTGCTTCAGTCTGTAACGTAACGGACGGTAGTACTACCTGCCTTCCTTACTGCCCATAATCTAAAACTTTGATATCATGAAAACCGTTTTCTCTATTTTTATCGCGTCCGCAGTTTTACTACTTGCCGGATGCACACCCACAAGCCCTGAAGAAGAAATTGGCAAGGTTTACCAGGGATCTCCTGAAACATTTAACGCTAATAAAGATCAAGTTATGGAAGAATTCTCACAAACTGCTGGCCCTAAGGCTGGCGAGCAAATTGTCGTGATGGAAACCTCTATGGGAACCATCAAGATTCAGCTATTTTCTCAATATGCGCCTAAAACCGTTGAAAACTTTGTAGGCCTTATTGAAAAGGGCTACTACGATGGTATTATTTTCCACCGTGTTATTCCTGATTTCATGATTCAAGGAGGCGACCCAACTGGTACCGGACGTGGTGGCGAAAGCCTCTGGGGTGGTAAGTTCGAAGACGAATTCAGCCCAAATCTTACCCACCTAGTTGGTGCGCTCTCCATGGCAAACGCCGGGCCGAACACCAACGGCTCTCAGTTCTTCATTGTTCAGAATCCTGCTGGAACGGACTTCCTAGATGGTCGTCATACCGTTTTTGGACAGGTATTTGAGGGTATAGACATTGTGAATGCTATCGCCAATGCTGATCGCGATGCGGCTGACAAACCCCTTGAGGACATCTCTATGACCAAGGTTACCGTCGGGACTTTTTAAGAGGGATGATGTATATTAGTCTCGTTTTATAGCCTTTTTGTCATGTCTTCTGTGCGTGTTCGTATTCCCCCATCACCGACTGGACTTTTGCACATTGGAACTGTGCGAACGGCCCTTTATAATTACCTTTTCGCCAAGAACAAGGGGGGTACCTTAGTTCTGCGTATTGAATATACTGACAAGCAGCGTAGCACCAAGGAATTTGAGGATGATATTGTAAATGGCCTGGTTAATCTTGGTATTGCTGGCGATGAAGGCGTGCATGCTGGTGGTGACCATGTG